>DATKUS010000097.1:0-23190 GCA_035530535.1 Bacteroidales bacterium | reverse complement strand
CTCGATGAGCCAACCAATGACCTTGATCTTGAGACTGTAAACTGGCTGGAGAACTATCTTTCAGAATTTGAAAATACGGTACTCGTTGTATCTCATGACAGGCATTTTCTTGATTCAATATGCACCCACATCATTGATATTGATTTCAGCAGGGTACAACAGTTCTCGGGAAATTACAGCTTCTGGTATCAATCAAGTCAGCTTGCTTTAAGGCAGCAGCTGGTACAGAATAAAAAAGCGGAGGAAAAAAAGAAGGAATTACAGGAATTTATTGCACGCTTCAGGGCTAATGTCAAGAAATCAAAGCAGACAACCAGCCGGAAGAAAATGATAGAGAAATTAAACATTGAGGAAATTAAGCCGTCGACAAGAAGATATCCCGGGATTATTTTCACTCCCGGCAGGGAACCCGGAAACAATATACTTTCAGTAAAAGGGCTTACGGCCATTTTCGAGGGAAAAACACTGTTCAAAGACCTTACTTTCACTGTCAATAAAAATGATAAGATCGTATTTCTTTCCAGGGATACACGGGCAATGACAGTCCTGTTTGAGCTCCTCAAAGGTCATGACAAGCCTCAGGAAGGTTCTTTTGAATGGGGTCAGACAATTGTAAAAGCATATCTGCCTCTTGAAAATGAAAAATTCTTTGAAAAAGATATAACGCTTATTGACTGGCTGGCCCGGTATTCTGAAGACACAAGTGAGATGTTTCTTCGAGGATTCCTTGGGAAAATGCTTTTTTCGGGTGAGGAGATATATAAGAAGGTTAATGTGCTTTCAGGAGGGGAAAGAGTTCGCTGCATGATTGCCAGAATGATGATCCGCAATGCCAATGTAATGATTCTTGACAGCCCGACAAATCATCTCGACCTTGAATCAATCCAGGCTTTCAATAATACCTTAATGAAGTTTAAGGGAAATATCCTGATGTCATCACATGATCATGAGTTCATACAGACAATATGCAACAGGATTATAGAGATAGGTCCGAAAGGGATGATCGACAAGGAAATGCAGTATGATGACTATATTTCTGACGAAAATCTTATGCTGAAGAGGGAAAGCTTATATTAATAAATTTAGAGGAGCATCTGATCAGCCAGAACCAACTATATGGCTGCACATCAGGTAATCCTATTGTGTTCTTTTTCAGGTCATAAGCAATAATCTGCAGATTTTTGTATATTTACTATGTCAGTTAACGAATTGGACTTGTAGTTCGGTTGTTAGAATTAATGCTTGAGATGAATCGCTATGGAAAATCAACCTTCTATGGATGAGCAGTTTCTTAATAAAATCTACCAGCATATTGAAGATAATCTGGATAACGAGCATTATTCTGTGGAGATCCTGGCTCAACAGGTAGGATTAAGCCGGTCGACTCTGCACAGGAAACTGATAAAACTGACCGGTAAATCGCCCAGTGATCTTATTAAGGAAAAAAGATTAATACGTGCCAGGAAGCTGCTGGAAAACGATGTGGCCACTGCTTCTGAAATTGCCTACAAAGTTGGTTTTAGCAGTCCCAGCTACTTTACTAAAGTTTTTAAGAACTACTTTAAGTTATCTCCAGGGGATATCAGAAAGGGTAATGTGCCAACAATTCAGGAGATATTGAACGACAAGCAAAAAGAAATGAAGCCTATATTCCGGACAAATATCAGGAATCTGACTCCAATTATTCTTATTTCTATATTAGCGCTTACCATATCTGTTGCCGCGGTGTATTATTTATTTCACAAAGACAAACCGGTTGAAAGTTCAATTGCCATATTACCCTTCGACAATTTAGGTTCAGACAACGAAAACCAATATTTCGCGGATGGTATTGTGGAAGATTTGCTTTACCGTATTTCAAAAATCGAGGGATTAAGAGTGATTTCACGCACTTCATCCGAAACGTTCCGGGACAAAGACAACAAAACAATACCCGAGATTGCACAATTACTTGGTGTTAAATATATTCTTGAAGGTACTGTTCAACAGGAGAGTAATAACATACGGATAAATATTCAGCTGATCGATGCACTTAAAGATGATCATGTTTTATCAAAACAATATGACAGGGATTTGAGTGAAGTTTTTAAAATTCAGAGTGAAATAGCCGGCGAGATAGCTTCGGAATTGCGCTTTGTGCTAACCAACGAACAATTATATGCCCTGAAGCGGAACCAGACTGAAAACATAAAAGCATATGAATATTACCAGATGGGACGTTTTTATTCGAACAAACGTTGGGTAGATGGATACAAAAAAGGCATTGAGTATTATGAGAAAGCCATAGCAGAAGATCCTGATTACGGACTGGCGTATGCGGGGCTTGCTGACAATTACCATCTTATGGCATTGCAAGGTTGGATGGATAAAACAGAGGGGAAAGAAAAAGCCATTGAGATGGCTCTTAAAGCTATGACATTGGATCCAAACCTGGCATTACCACATGCTGTTTTAGCCTCCCTGTATTCCGATATGGATTGGAATTGGGAACTGGCAGAAAAAGAATACCTCCGGGCCATTAAATTAGACCCAAACTTTTCTACAGCTCAGTTCTATTATTCATATCTCTTAACCATTTTCGGTAAGGATAGTGATGCAAGAGAGCATATAAATAAGGCGCTGGAGCTTGATCCTTTATCATTTGTCATTCGTCATTACAGTGCGGTGTATTATTACAACCAGGGACAATTAAGTGAAGCATTGGCAGAAAATAATTTATGTCTTGATCTGGCTAAGGATCATCTGTGGGCACTTAATCTTGAATATTTTATCTACCTGCAATTAGAAAATGATCTGGCTGCATTGGATTGTTATAAGAAAGTTGGAGAAATAACGGGTGAATGGACACGGGAAGAAGCAGATAGTGTTTACAGGATGGGAGGTATTTATGGTCTTCTTTGGTGGCGAGTGAATGATAGCACATGGAATCAAAAACTTTACAAAGCGAAATATTATGCTTTGCTGGGCGAGGATGAAAAAGTTCTGGAAATACTCGAATCAGTTGTTAATGAACATACGTTAGGTGGTTTTCATACCATATCTCTTGAATTCAAAGATCTTCGTTCTCATCCAAGGTTTATAGTCATCAGGAAAAAAATGGGTCTGCCTCCCCTATAAGGGAAATTGCCACCAGACTACCAAAATGCGACAATTGTGATTCCAATTTTGACATAGTTTGCAACCAACCTGCTATGCTTCAGGGGTTTGTTTACTGTTACTTTGTATAGCAGTTTATTAGTTTATTAAAGCCTTCTCTGTTACACTGCAGGTGACAGAATTATTAAACATTCCTAAACTATTTACATTATGAAAACACTTATTAAGCTTTTATCTTTTATGGCAATCACATGCCTTGTCTTATCCTGTAACAAATCCGACATCTATGACGAAGTTTCGGAACCTGTTCTCAAAAGGGCTGATATACCAATCCCCAACCTTGTTGGCACAATGGATTTGACTTTAAGTTTTACAAGTGAAACCAATTTTTGGAATGGTACGGTAGATTTTGGAGATTATGGTGTATTTAGTATAGCGTTTTTTACTTATACACCACCAAGAGATTTTTCTCAGGTATATCCCTTTGAAGAAGATTTCATTATTTACAAGTTGGGAACAAACTGGACCGATCCGGAAAATATTTATTTGAAAGGTTCTCACCAAGGTCTTCTCAAATTGGCAAAAACTCCAATTGAGTTTATAGTGAATGGAAAGATTACTGAAGCATACTTTCCATTAGCATTTTGTATGGGAAGACCCTACCATTGTAAAGGAACCGTGGATTTTAACACCGGAACTTGTGACGTGGAAATAAGAATAAATTAATCTGTGTGTTTGGGGTATTGACCTTGCCTGGACATTAGTTCCTGAAGAAACCAGTGATTTGACCGAATTCTATTATTCTGATGTGGACCGCTTCTTAAGATTGGCCATTTCGATGGCGCCATATATGCCATGGTCGAACAATTAGGTTCAGGTGTGCCAAGAATTTTAGAAAGTTATGATCAATGCTGTTTCTCTTTTTCTGAAAATTTTCTAAGAATGTCCTTCCCAGCCATTGGTGGTCAAGTTACCCCTCAAGTTACCCCTCAAGTTAAGAGCTTGATTTTCATTTTAATAGGCGAAATGACAAGGTCAGAAATACAAGAGAAGCTGAAATTGTCAGATAGGATGAATTTTCTAAACAATTACCTTCAACCAGCTTTAAAAGAACAAGCGTGATAAGGTCAAAACTGTTGCTGAAAAATACCAATATCTAACTTCAAAAACCAATGCCTTATTTGCTGTAAAGCATTCATTTCCAAATAACAAAAAAGCATAAAAGAAAAACTCCCCATCAAATATGATGAGGAGTCTTCTATTGTAGCGGAGGATTTCGAGTGATCTCTCGTAACCAGACGAAACAGAACGTTATGCAACATAATATAAATCATCCTTATATGAGATTACCAGGCATAATAATTTTGTTTTTATGTTTTACGAATATTTTTGCTCAAAATGAAGCTCCCCGCGGCAAGCAACGGGGTATCAAAATACCTACCGCACAAGGCAAATCTCGCAGCAAGCTGCGGGGAACTAACCCCTTGAGAGATTAGATAAAGTAAAACAGTTGATAGATACGAAAAAATATGAATCAGCAATAAAAAAATTAAATAAGGTTGACTCTGAAAACCAAAATCCTGAAATTGTTATTGCGAAGTCAGCAATTTCTCTCCAAACTCAGGGTGTCTTTCGGCTGCCATCATTACAATCCGTTTTGCCATCTGGCCGTATGAATAATTGGTCATTTCTGCTGCCAGGGCGAAGCTGGTATCAATGCTGATATCGTTATTGGGATTGATATCGAGGAGGTAGAATTTATCATCGCGTAGGCGGAAATCGAATCGGGCATAGCCGAAGCATCCGAATCCTTTCCACGTTTTAAGGACTTTATCTTCCAGCTTTTTAAGCAGTTTTTCATCAAGAGGGGCAGGTATCAGGGTTTCGATTTTATTGTAATGTTCCGAGCCGGGAATAAACTTGGAGTCGTAAGTGCATAGTCTTTTCCGGGCTTCGCAGAAAACCGAAAAATCCATTTCTACCGGGGGCAATATTTCGGGTGGTTCATTATTCCATACCGACACATGGAATTCGCGGCCGTCAATAAAATCTTCGACCATAGCCGGCTGTTTTAATTCATTGTTCACCAGCAGAATCTGTTCCTGAAGGGAAAATGTATCGAAAACCACCGATTTTTCGGTGATGGTAAGACTGCAGTGTTCACGTGAAGGTTTTACAATAGCAGGAAAAAGGTTCCAGCCAGCAGCCTCTTCTGGAGTAAGCACTGCTCCGTAAGGAACTCTAATACCAAGCGAACCAAGAACTTCTTTTACCTTCTGTTTATCGTAGCTAAGTTCTATCACCTCCGGCACGTTACCAGTATAAGTGAATCCTTTATTTTCAATAATTTCCAGAACTCTTCTTTCGCTGTGAGGGATATTCGGCAGGGTTTCACAGAGGTTAAAAATAATAGTATCGTTAGGACTATATCTTTCCAGTATTCTTTCCAGATCCGGGTCGTTCAGTTCTTCAAGATATGTTTCAATTTCTTCGTCTTTCAGCGATTTAAAGAGAACCTTACTGGAGTTTCGGGCATCGCTGATTTCGAAACTATTCCAGACGGGATCAAGATCATATAGTACAAGTACCTTCATAAAAAAATATTTTGTCACGAAGCTAAAATAAATGTTAGAAAAAAGTAAGGCATGAAGAAAAAATTGTAAAACTTAATCTTGGATGTGTTAATATGGAAAAACCATATATATGCAAGCTATGCAGCCTGCGTCAGTAATATAAATTATTTGTAATCCCCCTCTTTGCGGAGCAGAGAGGGGGATGGGGGGTGAGTTCATGAAGAAAATGAGGATTACGCTTTCCGCCAAACGGCGGATCACGTGATCCTCTTGAAGTGGCTTCACAAAGAAAAAGCCTTAATGTGCTGAGAGGATTATTCGCTGCGCTCGTGATCCTCAAGGAGGGGCTTCACAAAGAAAAAGCCTTGCAGCGCTTTCGCGCTGCTACGAGCTTAATTTTTCCATCCCTTTCAAAAGCAAGCTTGTGACGGTCTGAAAAAAATTAAGCCCTGTTGCTTTCGCAACAAGGCTTTTTCTTTGTAGCGGAGGGAGGATTCGAACCTCCGACCTTTGGGTTATGAGCCCAACGAGCTGCCACTGCTCCACCCCGCAATCTGAGCGCAAAGATACAACCTATAATTTTAATAAACAAAAGAAATTATAATAGGTAGCCTGACAAGGGAAGTGAGACAGCCCGCAGACTTTCTTCTTGTATTAGGAGATACAGGAATGAAATCTTACTAAATTTACAGTGTGATCTCCTTTATTCCTGATCAAAACAAAAAATTATTTGTTATAAAGAATAAAAGCCATGCCAAGAATATTCAAAGCCCTGGAAATCGAAAAGGAAGATAAAGAGGTAATGCGCGACTATCTTGACCGCCACATGCCGCACGTAATATGTCCGGACACGGTCACAAAAGGTGAAAAATTCATGGTCAAAGTGCGCCTCGGTGAGGAATACCCCCACCCTGACGATAATGATCACTATATCGGCCTTATGCAACTATGGAACCGAGAGACATTGCTTGCCGAAGCACGCTATTCAGCTGGGGTGAACGGCCATAAACCGACTCATTTTGAAGTGGATTTCTTCATCGTTGCTCCTGATGTGTCTATGAACCTGAGCGCCATGGCTGTCTGTACCAAACACGGGCTCTGGCAGAGCGAAGATAAGGTAGTGAAAGTCACTGACTGATCCGTACCGATCAGGCAATTATCGGTTAGAGCTTCTGGTGCAGTTTATTTTCATTGCCTATCTTTGAAATATTCAATCCGAAACAATGAAGAAACTGCCATCGCCGCTGACACCGGTTAGTATAATAATCGCCGCCCTGGTAATCACTGTTTCATGCCGTCCGATAGATGAAAACAAATATTTTGAGGAAGGTGTATCTAAATTCCTTGCCACCTACCGCGCCGCGACAGTCAGTGAGGTGAGCTATAAGCTTGCATTTGCCATCCCTGATACTAAAGACCAGACCATTCCCGCAAGTGCCGTAATTGAATTCAGGCTCAGCTCAAAGAGGGAGCCACTGGTACTCGACTTCCGCGTTCCCGAAAGTTACCTGGAGTCAGTCTCAGCAAACGGGAAGGAGCTGACAACAGCAATTAAAAATGAGCACATCATCATCCCGGAAAGATATCTGCGCAGAAGGCTGAACACCATAAAATTAAAATTCCGTGCCGGTGATATGTCGCTGAACCGCAATGACGACTACCTCTATACTCTCTTTGTGCCTGACCGTGCCTCCACCGCTTTCCCCTGCTTTGACCAGCCTGATATAAAAGCCCGCTTCAGCCTCACCCTTGAGATGCCTGCTGATTATGAAGCCATGTCAGACAGCCCCGTCCACAGCACAGACACGGTCGCCGGCAGAAAAACTGTCAGGTTTGAGGAGACCCGTCCCATAAGCACATACCTCTTTGCCTTTGCTGCAGGTAGATTCGAAAGAATAGAAAAGGAGATTGACGGCATTAAGATGGAAATGCTACACCGTGAGACCCGTCCTGAATTTATTGCCAATAATGCCGAAGAGATTTTCCGCCTGCACTACAATTCCCTGAAATGGCTTGAAAAATACACTCTCATACCCTATCCGTTTGATAAGTTTGGCTTCGTCCTCATACCATCATTCCAGTACAGCGGGATGGAACATCCCGGATCAATCTTCTACAGGGCCTCAGGCCTGCTCCTCGAGTCTGCCCCCACCCTCAATGAACAGCTGGCCCGAGCCTCCCTTATTGCCCATGAGACATCTCATATCTGGTTCGGCGATCTGGTCACTATGCAGTGGTTTGACGATGTCTGGCTCAAAGAGGTCTTCGCCGGCTTCATGGCTGACAAGATAGTCAGTCCTGACTTCCCCGATGTAAACCACGATCTTCGTTTTCTTCTCTCCCGCTTCCCGGCAGCTTATGCCGTGGATCGCACTAAGGGTACCAACCCCATCATACAACATCTTGACAACATGAAGGATGCGGGGTCCCTCTACGGCGGCATCATCTATAACAAGGCTCCTATTGTCATGAGACACCTCGAACAGATAACAGGTGAAGATGGACTGGAGGCAGGACTGCGGACATATCTTAAGAAATACTCATACGGCAACGCCCGGTGGGATGATCTGATAAAAATTCTGGAGAAGGAAACCTCAGAACCCCTTGAAGAGTGGAGCATCAGCTGGGTGAAGGAGGCAGGCATGCCCGTAATAGAGCTCCTGGCCGAAAAGACCGACACAGGGTACAGCATCCGTTTCAAAGAGACTGATCCTGATGAACGTCTGAGACACTGGCCTCAGGAACTCTCCTCCATGATAATCACTGCCACAGATACCGTTGCCGGTAAATGCATCCCCGGCGACAATAACTCCTTCATCAATGTTACCGGGGAACCGCTGTGTGTCATACCTGACGCATCAGGATCGGCCTATGGCTCTTTTATGCTGGACACTCTGACGATACGGTTTCTTACCAAGCATATAAATGAATTCCCTGACCCTCTTGTAAGGGGCACATTATGGCTGAGCCTCAATGAGAACCTTATTAACAGGAACCTTAAAACGGAAGACTTTTACAGGACAGTACTGAGTGCGCTCAAATATGAGAATGACATCCAGCTCCGTAATTATCTTATTGGTCGTCTCACCTCCGCTTTCTGGGATTATTTTTCCGACGGTCAGCGAAAACTGTACGGTGAAGCCGTAGAAGAGTTTTCATACGGCATGATGCAGAAAGAAGCTGATCCGTCGCAGCGCCGCACATGGTACAACATGTTCCGTAGCGTGGCCCTCACTGAAGAGGGACTTGCAAGGCTGGGAAAAATATGGGTCAGCGGAACACTGTCAGGGAGTCAGAAACTCAGCGAAGACGATCTGAGCACGCTGGCATTCACCCTGGCCCTGAAGGGTCATCCTGATGCTGACCGCATACTCAAAGAGCAGCGCGCTCGCCTGACCGGGACAGACCGCATTTCAAAATTCGATTTTATAATGCCTGCTCTTTCAAAGGACCAGACCGTACGCGACGCATTCTTCGAAAGCCTGCGCCATCCCTCCAACAGGGAGCATGAGCCCTGGGTGCTTGAGGCGCTGGGCTACTTGCATCATCCTTTAATGGCAGAACAATCGGAGAAATATATTCTCCCTTCACTTGAGATGCTTGAGGAGATTAAAGCCACCGGAGACATTTTCTTTCCGGGAAGCTGGATATCAACCACCCTCAGAGGGTATCACTCTTCAGAGGCCGCAACCACAGTAGAGAAGTTTCTGGAGGAACACTCCGCCTACCCGCAGGATCTCGAACTGAAAATATTGCAGGCTGCCGATCAGTTATTAAGAGATCAGATTTAGTTATTTTATCATTAAAAAAGAACAGGAATTATATTTAATTTGTGCCCTTGCCTTTACCGAACTGAAACATATGGATCTCAAAACTGCCGCACCCTGTAACCATACAGAAGCAAACCTTTCAGATATTTCCTCCCTGATAGGGCACACACCGCTGCTGAAGATACATTACCTGTACCGCGGCAAAGAAAGAGTCATCTATGCCAAAGCCGAGAATCTAAATCTTACTGGCAGCATAAAAGACAGGATGGCTTATCATATCATCAGGAAAGCATATGAAAGCAAGGTCCTGAAAAGGGGCGACCGTATTGCGGAGGCCACCAGCGGTAATACAGGTATTGCCTTTTCAGCCATCGGAAGAGCAATGGGTCATCCGGTAACCATTTTCATGCCTGACTGGATGAGTATGGAAAGGATCAACCTGATAAAGAGCATGGGAGCCACTGTCAGGCTGTTAAGCAAGTAAGAAGGGGGTTTCCTGGGCAGTATAAAAATGTCGGAGGATTTCGCCGCTGCCAATCCCGGGGTGTTCCTGCCCAGGCAGTTTGCCAACTTTGATAACAGCGAGGCGCATTACAAAACTACCGGCCCTGAGATATGGTGGCAACTCCACTACCGCCATCTGGTCCCCGATGCATTCATTGCAGGTGTTGGTACCGGCGGCACAATAATGGGTACAGGGAGATACCTCCGCGAGATGAACCCGGCCATGAAGCTCCATCCTATGGAGCCCGCCAATTCACCAACGATGTCAACCGGGTATAAGACCGGGAAGCACAGAATACAGGGTATCTCTGATGAGTTCATCCCGGCAATAGTCGATCTGAAATTCCTTAATGACGTGATCAGTGTCGACGATGGCGATGCGATAATCATGGCACAGAAACTGGCAAACACCCTGGGACTGGGAGTGGGAATCTCGTCAGGTGCCAACTTCATCGGCGCCGTGATGGTACAGAACATGCTGGGTCCTGATGCTGTTGTGGTGACTGTTTTCTCTGATGACAACAAGAAATATCTGAGCACTGACCTGATGCATGAGGAGCCTGTCGTAGAAGATTTTCTCAGCAGTGACATTAAACTGCTCTGTTACAAGTCAATTAAACGCGTATGTCATCTCTGCTGTAATCCTGACGAATGCCCGGAGGCTGAAAATTGCAGTAAAATAAAAGACCGTAATGCAACAGGATGTCAAATATAAACGTCTTTTAAAAAACAAAAAATGTCAATCTGGCGTGTCATTTTATGTATCATCTTCCCGCCGCTGGCAGTAATTGACAAGGGCTGTGGATCGGTACTTATCGTATTCCTGCTTACGCTCTGCGCATGGGTGCCGGGTGTGATCGGGGCCCTGATTATAAACAACAGGTAACGCAGACGTTTTATATGCATGATAATGACAGGCCTTTTACGTGTCGCTACGGTCTCGTCATTTTTACTTAATTTTGTGCTGTTTAAACCCAATCTGAAAAACTTTAACCGCGCCCGCTTGTTAAGTAATTGTGCGTGTTTAAGGAAACTACATGGAAAACGAGAAGGACAAGGTAATAGATGAGGTTACCTCGGGCGATTATAAATACGGATTTGTAACAGATATTGAGACCGATGTAATACCTGCAGGCCTCAGTGAACAAGTAGTCAGACTCATCTCCGCCAAGAAGGAAGAGCCGGAGTGGATGCTTGAGTTCCGCCTCAAGGCTTTCCGACACTGGCAGACGATGAAAATGCCGCGGTGGGCGAACCTCAGGATACCGGAGATAAAATATCAGGATATTATCTACTATGCTGCTCCGAAACAGAAAATTGCTCCTGCAAGTCTCAGTGATGTAGACCCAGAACTGCTCAGGACATTCGAGAAACTGGGCATTCCTCTCGGCGAGCAGAAGCATCTTACTGGTGTGGCTGTTGACGCGGTGATGGACTCTATCTCAGTCAAGACAACCTTCCGTGAGACATTGGCAGAGATGGGGATTATCTTCTGCTCATTCTCAGAGGCTGTTAAGGAGCATCCAACACTGGTGCAGAAATATCTTGCATCGGTGGTTCCCTATACTGATAATTTCTTTGCAACGCTTAATTCAGCTGTCTTTTCTGACGGTTCATTCTGTTATATCCCAAAAGGGGTAAGATGCCCCATGGAGCTTTCGACATACTTCCGCATCAATGCTTCCAACACCGGGCAGTTTGAACGTACACTGCTGATAGCTGATGAGGAGGCATATGTAAGTTATCTTGAAGGATGTACTGCTCCCCAGCGCGACGAAAACCAGCTGCATGCAGCTGTGGTTGAGATAATTGCGGAACGTGGCGCAGAAGTAAAGTATAGCACTGTCCAGAACTGGTACCCCGGTGACAAGGAGGGCAAGGGAGGCATTTTCAACTTCGTCACCAAGCGAGGCATCTGCAAGGGTGACGACTCAAAGATATCATGGACACAGGTCGAGACCGGCTCTGCCATAACATGGAAATACCCCTCATGTATTCTCCGTGGCGATAACTCGGTAGGCGAGTTCTACTCCGTCGCCGTCACAAACCATCACCAGCAGGCTGACACTGGCACCAAGATGATCCATATAGGAAAAAACACAAAGAGCACAATTGTTTCCAAGGGTATTTCCGCCGGCGTGGGACAGAACAGTTACCGCGGCCTCGTTAAGGTGTTGAAGAAAGCCGAAGGAGCACGAAACTACTCTCAATGCGACTCCCTGCTGCTTGGCGATAAGTGCGGTGCCCACACATTTCCATATATCGAGGTTGACAATCCCTCGGCAATAGTCGAGCATGAGGCCACAACATCAAGGATAGGTGAAGACCAGATATTCTACTGCAATCAGCGCGGTATTTCCACAGAAGATGCCATAGGACTGATTGTGAACGGGTATGCCCGCGAAGTAATTAATAAACTCCCGATGGAATTTGCCGTTGAAGCGCAGAAGCTCCTGCAGATAAGTCTTGAGGGTAGCGTCGGATAACAGAATTTTATTTTTAACAGGATATGAAACACGATTTTCTTCTTCAGATAAAAGACCTTAAAGCCTCGATAGACAATAAAGAGATACTCAAAGGGCTGAGCCTCGAGGTGAAGCCCGGTGAGATTCATGCGATCATGGGCCCCAATGGTAGCGGCAAAAGCACATTAGCCAACGTTCTCACCGGGCGCGAGATAGCAAAAGTGACCAACGGCACCGTGCTTTTTGAAGGCCGTAACCTCCTTGACATGTCACCCGAGGAGAGGGCCCGTGAGGGTATCTTTCTTTCATTCCAGTATCCTATTGAGATACCCGGTGTGAGCATGGTTAACTTCATGAAGACTGCCGTGAATGAGCAGCGTAAACATCGCGGCCTGGAGCCATTGTCTGCCTCCGACTTTCTCAGGATCATGCGCGAGAAGAAAGAGCTGGTGGAGATCGACTCGGCGCTTACCAACCGCAGTGTCAATGAGGGTTTTTCAGGCGGTGAGAAAAAGAAGAATGAGATTTTCCAGATGGCCATGCTTGAACCGCGACTGGCAGTGCTGGATGAGACTGACTCAGGACTCGATATTGATGCTCTTCGTATAGTGGCAAATGGCGTTAACAAGATTCGCAAACCTGATACCGCCGTGATAGTCATCACACACTACCAGAGGCTCCTTGACCATATTGTGCCTGACATTGTCCATGTCCTTTATGACGGACGCATCGTCAAGACTGCTGGGCCGGAGCTGGCACTCGAACTCGAGGAGAGAGGATATGACTGGATCAAAAAAGAAGCTGAAACAAGGGAAGAGTCATGGACTACAGACCGGAAGTAATTGAAAGACTGTCAGCGTTATACAACGCCAGCCTCAACACCCTTCAGAAAGATTCCCCGGAGTTGTTCAACAGACACCGTGAAAAGGCTATTGCCGATTTTATCCGCCTGGGAATACCTGACAGAAAGAATGAGGCCTACAGGTACACCAATCTTGAGACTTTTCTCAAGCCTGATTATCATGGTTACTACCTTCCGACGCTCGCTGATTTCACAGAGGCTGAACGCTTTCATTGCGAGGTTGAAGATCTTGATGTATGGAACATGGTGCTTCTGAACGGGTTCTATCCTCATGGCAGTGAAGGACTGATGATGCTTCCCGGAGGTATCTGGGTGGGCAGCATGAAGGCGGCGGCAAAACAGTTCCCTGCTCTCGTGGAAAAACACTATAATAAATATGTTGGAGACGGTAATGACGGTCTTGTGCCACTGAATACGGCCCTTGCTGCAGACGGATTGTTTATATATGCACCAAAAAATACAGTCTATACCAAACCCATCCAGATTGTCAACCTTGTGCATTCCGACAAAGACATCTTTGTGCAGGACCGTAACCTCGTTGTTGTTGAAGACGGAGCCCAGCTGACACTGATGGTGTGTGACCATGCACTCTCACCGCAGCATTTTCTTACAAATACAGTCACCGAGGTTTATGTCGGCCAGAATTCGCATTTTGACATCATCAGGGTCCAGAACCAGCATAACAACGCCGGGAAGATCACTCATACTTTTATTCACCAGGAGCGTGACAGCTATGCTTCTTCTAACAATGTCACACTCCACGGCGGGCTTGTAAGAAATGCCACCTGGCATCATCTTGCCGGCGAGAATGCCGAGACGCACTCTTACGGTCTCTTTCTGACAGACAAGCATCAGCATGTGGCCAACTTCGTCATGGTAGACCATACTGCGCCTCACTGCAACAGCACCCAGCTCTTCAAGGGTGTGCTTGATGACAATGCCACCGGCGCTTTCAACGGACGTATAATGGTCAGACCAGATGCACAGGGCACAAATGCCTATCAGAGCAATAATAACATTCTTATGTCTGAGGATGCAAAGATGGACACCAAACCCCAGCTTGAGATCTTCGCTGACGATGTAAAATGCAGCCATGGCGCTACTGTCGGGCAGCTTGATGAAAATGCTCTCTTCTACCTTCGTTCCCGGGGCATAGACGCTCATGAAGCAAAGCTCATGCTCATGTTCGGCTTTGCTCATGAAGTTGTGCAAAATATCAGTATCACTGCTCTCAGAGACAGGATTGATAACCTGGTGATGCAACGTCTCCGCGGTGAGCTGTCGCGCTGCGCATCATGTGCCATCCATTGCAACTGACAATATGAAGCTCAGCAAAAGCATAGAAGAGATAAGGGAAGAATTCCCGATACTGTCGCAGAAAGCTTACGGTAAGCCGCTTATCTATCTTGATAACGGCGCCACCACGCAGAAGCCTGTGCAGGTCCTGAAGGTGATTGATGAAATTTACCGCACATCCAATGCCAATGTGCACCGCGGGGTTCACTACCTGTCTGACCTTATATCAGACAGGTATGAGTCGGCACGCGGGACTGTCAGGGCATTCATTAATGCTTCAAAGAATGAGGAGGTTATCTTTACCGCCGGCGCCACCGCCTCAATAAACACCGTTGCTTTTTCATTTGGAGAAAGATATGTTCATGAAGGTGATGAGATACTCATCAGCGGCATGGAACACCATGCTAATATTGTGCCATGGCAAATGCTATGCGAACGGAAAAAGGCCTTACTGAAGGTTATACCTTTTTCCGTTGAGGGCATACTTGACCTGAATAAATATCGCAGGCTGCTGACAGACCGCACAAGGATTATTGCAGTCACACATGCTTCAAATGTTCTGGGAACCATTAATCCGGTAAAAGAAATAATTGCCGAAGCACATAGGAATGGCATTCCTGTTCTGGTTGACGGGGCACAGAGCATTCAGCACGGAATGGTAGATGTGCAAGACCTCGACTGTGATTTCTTTGTCTTTTCGGGTCACAAGATATACGGGCCCACAGGCACCGGGGTGCTTTACGGGAAAGAAAAGTGGCTATCGGAGATGCCTCCCTATCAGGGCGGCGGAGACATGGTAGCCACTGTCACCTTCGCAAAAACGACCTATAATGAGTTGCCGTTCAAGTTTGAGGCGGGCACAACAAATTTTGCCGGAAGCATAGGGCTTGCAGCAGCACTGGACTACGTCTCATCATTGGGACGGAAAGAAATTGCTGAGCGCGAACAGCTCCTTCTTGCCCTTGCAGACAGAGAGTTGTCGGCGATTGATGGCGTGAAGTTCTTTGGTACCGCCCCGCATAAAGTATCAGTAATATCGTTCCTTCCCGGTGACATCCATCAATATGACGCGGGCATGATCCTTGACAAAATGGGTATTGCCGTAAGAACAGGAACACACTGTGCACAGCCGGTGATGGACCGTTATGGGATCTCAGGGACTATCCGCGCATCTATTGCATTTTATAATACTGAAGATGAGATACATGCACTTGCTATCGGAGTCAGAAAAGTGATGGAAATGTTTGCATAACAATATAACTATGACCATCAACGAAATACAGGACCAGGTAACTGAAGATTTTGCACTGTTTGACGACTGGATATCGAGGTATGACTATCTAATTGATCTGGGTCGTACGCTTCCAGTCATTGATCCCAAATATAAAACCAATGACTATCTCATTGAAGGATGCCAGAGTAAGGTGTGGCTCCACCCGGAATTTGACGGTAAGACTGTCAGCTTCACCGCTGACAGCGATGCTATAATCACGCGCGGGATTGTAGCGCTCCTGGTCAAAGTCCTCTCCGGCCGTACCCCCGATGAAATCATAAGTGCCGATCTCTATTTCATAGACAAAATAGGGTTACGCCAGAACCTCTCTCCAACGCGGTCAAACGGTCTGCTGTCAATGGTGAAGCAGATGAAACTCTATGCTATCGCATTTAAGTCGAAACAGGAAATGTCATGAACACACAGGAAATACAAGAGACAGAAACGCGAATTGTCACGGTGCTGAAAAGCATTTTCGATCCCGAGATTCCCGTCAACATATATGACCTCGGTCTAATTTATGAAGTCAGGCTTGACGATGAGCAGGTGGCCCATATCACTATGACGCTCACAGCTCCGGGCTGTCCTATGGCAGAAGAGCTGGTTGAGGAGGTAAAGTACAAGGTAGCCGGCACACGGGGAGTGAAAGAGTGTGATCTGAATCTCACTTTCACACCGCCGTGGGACAGGAGTATGCTCACTGACGAGGCAAAGCTCGAATTAGGCTTACTTTAAGATATGCCCTATGGTTGATGCCCGCAAAACAGCACTTTCATGGAATGTTCACAGGATCCTTGCCAATGAAGGCTTCGATATTGCCGGCATCGCCCCTGCCGCATCGCACCCCGAAGACAGTCAGCATATCAGCGAATGGATTGCGGCAGGAAAGAACGGCACTATGGAATTCATAGAAAGAAACCTCGATAAGCGCGGAGACATCACCTCGCTGGTTGAGGGCGCTAAATCAGTGATTGTTGCAGGCCTCCGCTACTACAGCAACGATCCTTCCGCGGGTGACGATAATTACTTCGTCAGTCGCTACGCGCGGGTAAGAGACTATCACAAGGTCTTAGAAGAAAAACTGGACCGCGTTCAGAAGATCATCAAAAAGGAAGTGCAGGGTGCAGGGTGCAGAGTATTTTGTGATGCAGGGCCGGTGACGGAAAAAGCATGGGCTATACGGGCAGGACTGGGATGGCGCGGGCGACACAGTCTCGTCATCAACAAAGAAATTGGCTCCTTCTTTTTCCTGGGAGTGATTGTCACTACAGCGGAGTTTTTATATGATAATGCGTCTTCACGCGATCGCTGCGGAGACTGTAATCTGTGCATCGAAGCATGCCCCACAGGAGCGATATGTGATGACCGTACCATCGATGCCCGACGCTGTATTGCATACCTCACCATCGAACATAAGGGAGATCTGCCGGAGGAATTCAGTGGCAATATTGAAAAGATGATATTCGGGTGCGACCACTGCCAGGAAGTCTGCCCATGGAATAAAAAGGCTGTGCATTACACAGATACAGAACTTGTCCCTGAACGCCCTGTCACCGAACTGACAAGAAGAGACTGGATGACGATGACCCCGGAAGAATTTAAAAAGCTGTTTAAGTCCTCAGCAATAAAGCGCACAGGCTACCAAATGATCAGAAGAAATATCGACTTTGTGAAATAAGGTTTATCTGAAAAGAGTTGAGATCCTTTTCGGGTCACCGTCATTCGGTGCCGGGGTAATGTTCAGAATCCTGGTTATAATATTGTATATATCAACATTATACAGCGTATCAACTGTAAAATTTTTTCTAAAGGCAGGCCCTTCGGCATAGAATATCGAATGCATATCTCTCCATTTCCAGTCGTAACCGTGGTCCCCCTTGTTGGTGCCTGAAGGTGTAGGCCTGATACCTGCAACCCAGCCCGGATCAGCGATCATGATTACTTCCGGCAAACGCTGATTTTCACCGTAATGAAGGTGGGCCGGAAGATCTTCCTTCCGGTAAGCTTTCACGCCTTTCTGCATATTTACAAACATCAGTACGCTGTCTGTCTTTCCTTCTGCCGGTTCAACAGACCATACCGGCGATCCGCCGTAAATACGCTTAACCATTGTCTGCGGAAGAGTGTCAAAAATATAGTTATAGTGCGAAGGGTCAAGCTGCCCCATGCCATGGTCAGAAAGGATAATAAGATTGATCTTTTTTGCTTGCGGAAGTTTGCCCAGACCGTCACGCAGAACACCCAGAAGGCTGTCGAGGCTCTTTACCACTGTCGCTGTCTCAGGAGCCACGGGACCATACACATGGCTGATGGCATCAGGTTCTTCAAAATAGAGTGTCACCAGGTGAGGGCGCTTTGCCGCAGGCAGCGAGAGCCATTTAAGCACTGTGTCAACCCTGTCACTGAACGCCACTTCGTCATCAAAGGTCTTCCAGTAGTCGGGGTGCATCCCAATTATGGGAGCTTCAGAACCTACCCAGTAGAATGATGCGGTTTTCACTCCTGATTTCATTGCTGTCACCCAGATGGGCTCACCCCGGTAAAATGCAGCATTCTCAACCATGGCACGGTCGCCAATTCTGTAAACAAGGTCAAGATCAGGTGCATAAAAACTGTTGTTAATTAGTCCGTGATGATCCGGATAAAGTCCCGTTGCAATGGAATAATGGTTCGGAAATGTTTTGGTAGGGAAAGAAGGAATAAGCCTCTTTGCTTTCACCCCCCTGTCAGCTATTTTGTCCAGAACGGGTGTCGCGTATATTGAGTCATAGTCCCACCGGAAAGCATCCATTGACACCATTACCACATAAGGGGTCTCCCTTTCGATCTTGACGCTGCTGCAGCCGGTTGCTCCAAGGAACAAAACAAGGGCGGCGGTCAACATGTTAAAAAGTTTCATCTGTGTGATCTGTTTCTTTTTCAGTTCTGAAAAGTAAAACATTTTTTTGTGACGTCTGTTGCCTTCATATGCAGAATTATAAATAACCCTTAACTTAGACCCAGAAGACAGAAAGAAAACATGAAAAGAATTTTTCTCACCATTGCGCTGATCTCAGCCGTTTGTGTCATTGAGGCACAAAAGAGTTATGCTTTGCTGGTGATTGACGTACAGAACTTTTACTTTCCCGGTGGCAGGTCAGAGCTGGTTGAGCCAGTTAAGGCTGCCGAAAAAGCAGCACTGGCAATTAGCAGAGCCAGAGAAGAAAACAACCATGTCATCTTCATCCAGCATAAATCCTCAGCCGGCATGGAGATCAATGACATTGTCAAGCCTGTCACGGGTGAAGCTATCTTCGTAAAGGAGGATGTCAACAGTTTCCTGGGAACAGGACTCACAGAGCATATTAAGAATCTCGGTGTTGACACTCTTGTAATCTGTGGCATGCAGACTCAAATGTGTGTTGAAGCAGCAGTGCGTGCGGCTCATGATATGGGATATGCAGTCATTCTCCTGCATGATGCCTGCGCTTCGCGTAATCTGAAATTCGGTGACCGTGAGGTACTGGCAGCCGACGTCCATGCCTCCACACTTGCAGCCATGAAGAGCTACGCTGAGGTTATTTCAGTGGAAGAGTGGCTGAGAAAATAGCATGGGGCATGGGGCATGAAAGGGAGCTAACCCCGGAGGGGTGACATTATTATAGCTAAGGTTACCCTATACCATTAAACTCCGAAGGAGTGACATTATTATAGCCCAACCATTTTTTGCCCGCTGAAACCCCCGAGGGGTGACACACACCACAAAGCAGACAGAATTCCTGACTTATTATTATGCAAGAAATTATAATAGAAAATGCTACCGAAAACAATTTAAAAAATGTTTCACTCCGCATACCGCATTATCAGCTTATTGCAGTAACAGGTGTTTCAGGAAGCGGCAAGACCAGCCTTGCCCGGGATGTTTTGTGCGCCGAAGGACAACGCCTGTTCTCAGAGAATTTCACAGGAGGCAGACTCTCAACGGCAAAACTTTCACGTCCCAGGGCCTCGCGGATCGAGGGCTTGTTCCCGGTAATAGCAATTGATCAGAAAAGCGTTGTCCGAAGCCCGCGTTCAACAGTGGGAACCCTTACTGAAATTTACGATCTCCTGCGACTTCTCTTTGCACGGCTGGGCAAATCAGATATTCCGGATCTCCATCCTTACCGCAGCCTGTTTTCTTTCAATCTTCCTGACGGATACTGCCCGGCATGCAAGGGTCTGGGAGTGCAGGACCAGATCGACCCTTCTCTTCTTATAGCTGATGCCTCCAGAACCATCAGGGGTGGTGCTTTCGTCCTGACCACTCCAAATAATTACATTGTCTATTCGCAGGTTACCATGGATGTTCTGGACCAGGTCTGCCGTGCTGAAGGTTTTAATGTTGACATTCCATGGAAGGACCTCTCCACGGAACAAAAGGCGATAGTACTCTATGGCTCCTCCAGCATCAGGGTTTTGTTTGGCAAACATCCTCTTGAATCACGTTTACGATGGAAAGGAATAACGGCAAAACCACGTGAAGAAGATTATTATAAGGGTATAATTCCGGTGATGGAAGAGATTTTGCGCCGTGAACGGAATCCGAATATAATGCGGTTCGCACGGTCTGATACATGTCAGCAATGCGGAGGGAAAAGACTGAATATAAAAGCATTGTCAGTAAAACTCTGGGGAAGTGACATTTCCGCATATTCAGTGATGAGTGTTAAGCAGATCCATTCGTTTTTCAGTGGACTGGCAGTAAATGAAAAAGAATCATTTATTGTGGAACCGGTACGTGCTGCCATATTGAAGCGTACTGACCTGCTGATGAAACTTGGTGCCGGTCATCTTTCACTTGACAGGGAGTCCATGTCTCTGAACGGCGGGGAGGCACAGCGCTTACGCCTCGCCAATCAGGCAGCCGTAGGATTGCGGAATGTACTTTACATCCTTGATGAACCAAGCGCAGGCCTTCATCCTTCAGAGCACAGGGATCTTCTTGATGTTTTGCACTTGCTTGTAAGAACAGGAAACACTGTTTTGCTGGTGGACCATGACGAACAAAGCATACGTGAAGCAGACTGGATAATTGACATCGGCCCCGGCGCAGGCGAAGCCGGTGGAAGAATTCTGTATAACGGCCCTGCAAACATCTTTTTCAATCAACCGCAACCTGAAAGCCTTACAAGAAAATATCTGGCAGATAAATGGTCACTTCTGCCTGTAACAGCTAGATCTGAAAACAACACATTCCTCAAAACGGCAGGGGCAGATAAAAACAATCTCCGAAAAATATCACCACAGTTCCTGATAAATGCTTTTAACGTAATTACCGGCGTTTCCGGAAGCGGTAAAACAAGCCTTGTAAATTTTCTCATTGAAAACACATTAAGGCAAAAAGAGGGCGTAATCGGAATCTTCCGAAAAATTATTCATATAGATTCATCGCCTATTGGTCGCACACCCAAAAGCAATCCTGCAACTTATACAGGCATGTCCGACCATATCCGAGACCTTTTTGCATCCCTGCCGGAGTCTGACAACAGAGGTTATAAAAAAGGACAGTTTTCCTTTGTGGTCAAAGGAGGACGCTGTGAAAGCTGCGGCGGGGCAGGTGTCCAGCAGATCGGCATGCATTTTCTGGGGAATGTGGAGGTGGTCTGTGATGTATGCGAAGGCAAAAGGTTTACTGACGAAACCCTTGAGATAAAATATAAGGGCCTTGACATTTTTGACATATTGGAGCTGACAGTTGATAAGGCGCATCTCTTTTTTGCAGGACAGAAAAAAATTACATCAATTACAGGTATCCTTTCAGAACTTGGTCTGGGTTATATTAAGCTTGGTCAACCTTCAACAACACTTTCCGGAGGTGAAGCACAGCGCGTAAAACTTGCAGCCGAACTTTCACGCCCGGCCACCGGCAAGACACTTTATATCCTTGATGAACCCACTACAGGTCTGCACATGGCCGACATTGAGACACTCCTGACAGCACTGAAAAAGCTGACCGGCAAGGGACATACATTACTCTGCATTGAACACGATCCTGCTTTCATTCTTCAGTCCGACTGGATGGTTGACCTTGGTCCCGGGAGCGCAGAAGAAGGAGGAGCTATCGTTGCAGAAGGTTTTACTGATGAGTTGCTGGATCACCCGAAATCACTTACTGCAAATGAACTCAGAAAATTTATATCGCGGGATGAATCATCCAGGAGGACTTTAAACAGACCATGCAGCAGGGAGACAATTGAAGGTCCTGTCATCTTATCAGGAGCGGAGACCAACAATCTTAAAAATATTGACGTGTCATTTCCTGTTGATTCAATTACTGCGGTTACAGGAGTTTCAGGAAGCGGAAAATCATCGCTTGTTTACGGAACGCTTTACGCTGAAAGCCAGCGGAGATTCCTTGAGGGAATATCTTCATACAACAGGCAGTTCACTGCAAAGGCAGGTATACCAATCATACGTGAAAGTCGCGGATTGATACCTGCAGTTTCATTACGGAAAAAGAATCCCATAAAAAGTCCGCGTTCCACTATTGCAACATATACCGGGCTTTATGACCTGTACAGGTTGATGTTCAGCAGGCTGGCAAAAAGTGGATCTGATCTGGTCCGTCAGTTGTCATCATCATTTTCTTTTAACCGTGACGAGGGTGCCTGTCCAGTCTGCAAAGGTCTGGGCAGCCTTACGGTCTGTGATGAGGATAAGCTGGTTACAAATCCTGAAAAGCCACTGATAGCCGGAGCCCTTGGCGGCAGTAAAACAGGTCGTTTTTACGGAGACCCTTACGGACAGTATGTAGCTGCGCTATTGACCGCAGGAACAAGATCAGGCATTGATTTTTCGGTTCCTTACAATGACCTGGATGACAGGGCAAAAAAGACAGCTATGCACGGTTTTGGTGATGAGGTCCTGGATGTGGACTGGATTTACAAACGCGGTGCGCATGAGGGTGTTCACAGACATAAAACAGTATGGCCCGGATTTTTAAAGCTGGTGGAAACAGAATATATCCGCAAACATGCTGATGCCCGTGGCGAGGCCTTGCTTGATTTAATGAAGAACATTGAATGTGACAACTGCCAAGGGTTCAGGCTCAGACCAGAGATGCTTCAATATAGGATCAACGGACTTCATATTGGTGAGGTTACCGCACTGACAGCCGAAGATGCATTAACATGGTTCTCAGATGATTTGAACAATACATTTGAATCTGAACTGGAAAAACAGGCTGCTGCAGCATTCCTGGAAAATATTAGCGTTCATCTTGAAGCCCTTGACAAGGCAGGCCTGGGATATATCTCCACCGGCAGAATTGTGGGAACTCTTTCCGGTGGGGAGTATCAGCGGTTGCAGCTTGCCGGGCTGGTCAGGGCCC
>DATKUS010000096.1:0-19398 GCA_035530535.1 Bacteroidales bacterium | reverse complement strand
TGAAGATGAGTCCTTTTTTTACAGCTTCTTTCTCACTGGTTATTCCATCAGCAATCATATCATCGGTAAGGGAACCGCGTTTAAATACCAGCGGAAGGGAGTCATTCTTCATGAAATTGATAAGCGTGTCAAAGCTTCCGGTGTAGTGGTTTTTTACAGCTTTAAAAGTCTCCTGGGCCGTTCTGATATCAATCAGCCTTGCTTTGATAGCCATTTCCCTTGCGTCTTTCTCTCTGTTGAACCTGATCGGCTCCATTATACTTTCAATAAGGAAGTAGCCAAGAATAATGATGATAACGGTGAATACAATGTTCAGTGCGGTTTTCATATCTTTTATGATCGAATGTTTGAGTAACTTTGTGCAAATTTATAAAAAATCAGTCTAAATGCCGGATTGAACAAAGAAAAGATGAGGAGAGAAAATATCTACGATCTGCTTGAGAAAAACCTCGGCTATATTCCCACCCGTGATCAGGCTGACTGTATGAGGATGCTTGCAGATTATGTCACCGGCAATACCAATGATGTTATATTTCTTCTTTCAGGGTATGCCGGAACTGGCAAGACAAGCATAATATCGTCTCTTGTTCAGACCCTTGACACTATCAGGCTCAGGTTCATACTGCTGGCGCCTACCGGCAGGGCGGCAAAGGTACTCTGTTCCTATTCCGGGAAAGATGCTTATACCATTCATAAAAAGATATACCGGCAGAAGTCTGCCACTGACGGGGTGGGAAAATTTGTGCTTGACCGCAACCTTCATAAGGAGACTTTTTTCATTGTTGATGAGTCATCAATGATCTCCGGTGATTTTTCAGAAGGGTCTGTATTTGGCAGCGGGAAGCTCCTTGAAGACCTGATCGAATATGTTTATACCGGTACCAACTGCAAACTGATACTCGTAGGTGATGTTGCACAACTTCCCCCCGTTGGCTCAATACTTAGTCCGGCCCTGGATCCTGATGTACTGCATGCTACAGGCTTTGCCCTTGAGTCATTTGAACTCAGACAGGTTATAAGGCAGAGTGAAGGATCCGGGATTCTTATGAACGCTACAACTGTAAGACAGCAGGTGACTGACGGCGACCTGTCTGTCCCTTCACTGGAGCTTCACGGTTATGATGATATTGAAAGGCTACCGGGGAATGATCTTATTGAGAAGCTTACTGAGGCGTATGACAAGTGCGGTACTGATGGTGCCATTGTGGTTGTCAATTCCAACAACCTGGCAAACAGGTATAACCAGGGAATACGCAATCGTATTTTTGCCCGTGAGGAGGAGATCAGTACCGGAGACATTGTGATGGTGGTCAAAAACAACTATTACTGGCTGAAAGATGAAGAGGGCACCGGATTCATTGCCAACGGTGATATTGCTGAGGTAAGACGCATCAGAAGGTTCGAGGAGCTGTACGGCATGAGATTCGCCGAGATGACACTCTGGTTTCGTGACAGTGAGCTGGAACTGGAAGCGAAGGTGATGCTTGACACTTTGCAGATGCCAACGCCCTCTCTTTCTGCCGAGAAATCCCGGGAACTCTATTTTGCCGTCATAGCTGACCAACCAATGGTAAAATCAAAACGGAAACAGTTTGAAATAGCCCGTAATGATCCTTATTACAATGCATTACAGATAAAATTTGCCTATGCGGTCACCTGTCATAAGTCGCAGGGCGGGCAGTGGGAGAGGGTATTCATAGATCAGGGTATGTTCAGCAGGCAGGAACCGACAATGGATTATCTCAGGTGGTTTTATACGGCCCTTACCCGCGCCACTGACAAAGTGTACCTTGTCAACTTCCCTGACAAGTGGTTTAAAAATTAAGTCCAGATGTCTGAGGTTATTCACCGATGATCTTCACAAGGACTCTTTTGCGCCTCATACCGTCATACTCACCATAGAATATCTGCTCCCATGGTCCGAAATCAAGTTTGCCTCCCGTTACGGCAACTACTACCTCACGGCCCATCAGCTGGCGCTTCATATGCGCATCAGCATTGTCTTCAAAACCGTTATGACGGTACTGTGAATGCGGTTTCTCAGGGGCCAGCTTCTCCAGCCATATTTCAAAGTCATGGTGAAGACCGCTCTCATCATCATTAATAAATACAGAGGAAGTAATGTGCATGGCATTCACCAGGCAGAGACCTTCCATGATGCCGCTTTCAGCCAGGCAACACTCCACCTCCCGTGTAATATTCAGGTAATCACGCCTGTGATCAGTCTGAAACCACAGCTCTTTACGGAACGATTTCATCTTTTTGGCACTATAGGTTCATGTCCTTAATGATCTTATCTATTCTTTCGTCAAGGGCTTTCCAGACAGTTTCAAAATCTGCAGCTTTTTCAAGCCGGGTACTGGCGCTGAAATAGAATTTTATTTTAGGCTCCGTGCCTGAGGGTCTCACAGATATCTTTGTGCCGTCGGCAAGGTAGAACTGAAGCACATTGGATTTCTGCAGGTACAGGGGAGAGGTCTTCCTGTTTACTATGTCCGTTGAAATGCGCTTAAGATAATCGTCTCTTTTAATAACTCTGCTGCCTGCAATCTGTGTTGGAGGATTGTTTCTGAAGTCCTCCATCATTCTCTTTATCTCTGCAGCTCCTTCTTCGCCCTTTCTGACCACATTCACCAGTTTCTCCCTGAAGAGGCCGTACTCAGCATAGATGTCAAGAAGCAGGCTCCACAGTGTCTTCCCGTTATCAGCAGCCCATGCGGCAGTCTCTGCAATAAGTGCACATGATGCCACGCCGTCTTTGTCGCGGACATAGTCGCCCGGCAGGTATCCGAAACTTTCCTCACCACCGCCGATATATCTTTTCCTCCCTTCAAGGTCCCTTATTAATTCAGCAAAAAATTTGAACCCGGTGAGAACTTTATAACACTCCACCCCGTTTTTTTCAGCTATCAGGGCAAGAAGATCCGATGTAACTATTGTGCTAATAATGTATTCATGTCCTTTTAACTGTCCTCTCTGTTTCTTCTGCGAGATGATATACCATGTCAGGAGAGCTCCGGTCTGGTTACCGTTGAGAAGAACAAACTCGCCTGAAGGTTTCCTGACGGCTATTCCCAGCCTGTCGGCATCAGGATCGGTGGCCATGACAAGGTCAGCTCCCTTTTCTTTTGCAAGATCAATTGCCATTGAGAGGGCTGCAGGTTCTTCCGGATTGGGAGACCGGAGGGTTGGGAAATTGCCGTCGGTGACGCACTGTTCCTTAACGGTGTGAATATTTGTGAATCCGTACATGGCAAGAGCTTCGGGTACAAGTTTATAACCCGTTCCATGGAGAGGGGTGTAGACTATTCCTATGCCGCTGTTTCTTTTAATTATTTCCGGGTTTATGCTTACTGCTTTTACTTCAGCGAGGAACTTTTCATCTGTTTCGGAACCAAGCATGATAATCCTTGCAGGGTCACCGCCGGTCATGATCTCAGAGACAGATTTTATTCTACGGACTTCATCAATGATACCCCTGTCATGCGGTTCCACTACCTGCCCGCCGTCGTTCCATGACACCTTATAGCCGTTATACTCTTTGGGATTGTGCGAAGCAGTAATTATGACTCCGGCATCACAGTTGTAGAGCCTGATGGCATAGGAGAGCTCGGGTGTGGGTCTCAGCGATTCAAAGAGATATGCTGTAAAACCATTGGCCGTGAATATGTCCGCGGCCACACCGGCGAAGTAACTACTGTTGTTACGGCAGTCATAAGCTATTGCAACTTTTATTGACGACCGGTTGTCGGCCTGCTTAATGAGATAATTGGAGAGGCCCTGGGTTGCCATTCCGAGAGTGTACCTGTTCATCCTGTTTGTGCCGGCGCCCATTATCCCCCTTAGTCCACCCGTGCCAAACTCAAGGTCCTGGTAGAATGCATCTATAAGGGCTTTTTCATCATTGTCGAGCAGAGACTGCACTTCAGAGCGAGTTGCGTCATCAAACTCATTTCCAAGCCATTCAGTGGCTTTTTTCCGGATCTCATCAATGTTTGTCATAACCTGTTGATTTTAGAAATGCACCTGTTCAGGCTAACCCTCCAGTGCGGGATAGCGATATTATATGTCTCCTTTATTTTACTCTTATCAAGGACACTGAATGCGGGACGGCTGACCTTTGACGGGTAAGCTGTGCTGCGTACTGCATTTACACGGCATTCTGATCCGGCAGCTGTTACGATCTCAGTAGCGAGGTCAAACCAGCTGCAGTGTCCTTCATCAGAATAATTGAAAATGCCGGGAACAAAGTTATGCCTGTTCTGTATGGTTCCGCTGATGACTTCCATAATTGCCGCAGCAAGATCTGCTGCATAGGTAGGGGATCCGGTCTGATCAGCGACAACATTGATATTTTGTGATGAACCGGCCTTGCCGAGTATTGTCCTTACGAAATTTTTGCCGTATGATGAGTAAAGCCACGATGTGCGGATGACCATTGAACGCGGGCAGGCAAGTGCCGCAATCTCCCCTGCCAGTTTGCTGCGCCCGTAGGCTGATGCCGGTGAGGGCTTATCATCCTCCGTATATGGCCTCGGAGAGTTACCATCAAATACATAATCTGTGGAAATATGTATCAGGCGGCACTCCGTCCGGCTGATGGCATTCACAATGTTCTCCACCCCTTTTCCGTTAACAAGCGTGGCAAGAGGCTCCTCATCCTCAGCCTTATCCACCGCTGTATAGGCTGCGCAGTTAATTATCCAGGAAGGAGATGAGGCTGTGATGAAGGCCTTTGCAGCTTCACCGTCAGTTATATCCATCTCCGGCGCGTCTGTAAAGATAAAGCTGTAGCCGCTGAATCTTGCTGAAAGCTCCTTCAGCTCACTGCCAAGCTGACCTGATGATCCTGTTACCAGTATTCCTGTCATCCCCTGAATATGAAGTTCGTAGTTATGTCTCTTAATAAAGGCTGTTTTAAATCTTTCGGGCTTATTATTTCTTTGCCTTCCTCTATCATCCAGTCGATGTTCAGGGTAGTGTCTTTCACATTTATTCCCCGCTCATGAGCCACCGAATAATAATTATCACACTTATACAGGACTATCGCTTTTGCACTGAGAACAGAGAAGCCGTGAGCAAATCCCTTCGGAATAAAAAACTGGTTTTTAGCTTCGGAATCTATTTTCAGTCCATACCATCTTTCGAATGTAGGAGACCCTTTTCGGAGGTCAAGGGCCACATCGTAAATCTCGCCTTGGATAACCCTGATAAGTTTGGCCTGTGCAAAAGGTTCTTCCTGGTAATGCAAACCGCGTATCACTCCTCTTGAGGAGCTGGATTCGTTGTCCTGCACAGGAAAATAGGAAATTTCTGAATCCTGAAAAGCCCTGCTATTAAAGCTTTCGAAGAAATAACCCCGTGCATCAGGGAAGGTATCCGGTTCAATTATCAGGAGTCCGGGAAGTTCCGTCTTATAGACTTTCATATTGTCTCTTTATTCATTTGCCACCTTTAATATATACTGGCCGTACTGGCTTTTTATAATGGGTTTCGCCAGTTCAACCAGTTGTTCTTTAGTGATATATCCGCTTTTAAATGCTATTTCTTCAATACACGAGGCGCTTAATCCCTGCCGCTGTTCAAGAGTGGCAATAAAATTGGAGGCCTGGAGCAGGCTGTCGAATGTGCCGGTATCAAGCCAGGCCATTCCCCGGCCAAGGAGTTTTACTTCCAGCAGACCCTCATCGAGGTAGAACCTGTTGAGGTCAGTAATCTCCAGTTCACCGCGTGCCGAGGGTTTCAGATTACGAGCTCTTGCGGCTACCGTGTTGTCATAGAAATAAAGACCTGTCACAGCATAGTTTGATTTTGGTTTCAGGGGCTTTTCCTCGAGGCTTACTGCACGGTGGCTACTGTCAAACTCAACAACACCGTATCTCTCGGGGTCATTGACTGCATACCCGAAGACCACCGCACCTTTTTTTACCTCGGCAGCCTCTTTCAGAACAGATCCGAATCCCTGTCCATAGAAGATATTGTCACCAAGGATCATACAGACATTGTCACTTCCAATGAAGTCCTCCCCAATAATGAAAGCCTGTGCGAGCCCGTCTGGTGACGGCTGTTCACGGTACGAAAACTGCATCCCCAGCCTTTTACCGTCGCCGAGAAGGGCACGGAAGCTTGGCAGGTCCCGTGGTGTTGATATTATCAGCACCTCCCTGATCCCTGCCAGCATGAGCGCTGAGAGCGGATAATAGATCATGGGTTTATCGTATACTGGAAGCAGTTGCTTTGAGACTGCTTCAGTAATGGGGTGCAGTCGTGTTCCGGCTCCTCCGGCGAGTATGATTCCTTTCATTTGCAAAATTTGTTACTGATTACTATCTTCTTCCAATACCATAATATTCAAAGCCCATCCGTCTGAGCTCATTGGGATCATATATGTTTCTTCCGTCGAATATTACCTGGTTTTTCAGTTTTTTACTTATCTCCTCCCAGTCAGGCAGCCTGAATTCCGACCACTCTGTAAGGAGGAGGAGAGCGTCAGCGTTTTCGCAGGCCACGTAAGGATCAGTTGCATAGGTAATTGCATCGGCAAGTTTTGCTTTTGCCTCGGGAATGCCGGCAGGGTCATAAGCCTGTACTCTGGCTCCGGCAGCCAGCAGCAGTGATATAAGGATCATCGCGGGTGATTCCCGCGTATCATCGGTTTGCGGCTTGAATGTGAGGCCCCACATGGCAAACACCCTGCCCTTAAGATCTTTGCCGAAATGCTCCTTTATCTTTATGAACATGATCCCTTTCTGCAATTCATTTGTAAGGTCAACAGCTTTAACAACATTCATTGAATAGCCTTTTTCCTCTGCGGTCCGGATAAGTGCTTTTGTGTCCTTCGGGAAGCATGATCCGCCGTATCCTACTCCGGGGTAGAGGAATTTATTGCCTATGCGGCTGTCAGATCCGATACCCTTTCTGACCAGGTTGACGTCAGCTCCCAGGATATCACACAGGTTAGCTATCTCGTTAATGAAGCTGATACGTGTTGCCAGCATGGCATTGGCAGCATATTTTGTCAGTTCGGCGGAGGCAATATCCATAAAGAGTATCGGGTGCTGGTTAAGGATGAATGGTTTGTAGAGCCTGCGCATTATATCTTCAGCATCGTCTTCGTCCACACCTATTACAATCCTTTCCGGCCTGAGGAAGTCTTCAATGGCGTCACCCTCCTTCAGGAACTCAGGGTTTGAAGCTACATCAAAATAAATTTCCTTATTTCTTTTCGTGAGTTCTTCCTGCACTGCTTCCCTGACGAGAGCGGAAGATCCTACAGGGACCGTGCTCTTCGTTACGACAACGAGGTAGTCCTTCATTGTCCTGCCGATATCATGTGCAACTTCAAGCACATGGCTCAGGTCGGCGCTGCCATCCTCCCCGGGGGGAGTGCCTACGGTGATGAACACTACCTCGCATTTGTCAAGTGCTTCGGCAATGTCAGTAGTAAAGAAAAGACGTCCTTTTTCAGCATTTCTGCGTATCATGGTCTCCAGTCCCGGTTCATATATGGGAGGTTTTGCCATCCGCAGACGGCTGATCTTTTCCCTGTCAATATCAACGCAGGTGACCGTCACACCTGTCTCGGCAAAACATGTACCTGTCACCAGTCCTACATAACCTGTACCTACTACCGCAATCCTCATCTTCTGTGGTCTTATTTCTTGATTCAGAATGCAAAAATAGGAAAATCCGGGAATCATTGGAGCATTAACCTGAATGAGGGCCATGATAAATCTTACTGACTGAAAATCTGCTGTTTGTTGGTTTTGTAAATAAAATATTTACTATCTTTGCAGGCAATTTTTTAACAACATAATGTCTAACTTATTAATTGACAATTATTTCAAACATGAGTGAAAATGAAGAGAAGGTCGTCAGCAATGCTGAGGAAGGCCTGGAAGAAAACGCCGGAACACCGGTAAATGAAGTTAAAGATGAAACCGCTGAAATAGTAACGGAATCAGCAGGTGAGGAGGTAGCTGAAGAAAAGGCTATCCTTATAGAAAAAAAAGAAAAAAAGGTGAAGGTTGCTGACGAAGCTTCGGCTGCTGCCGTTTCACCTGAGGAATTTGACTGGGATGCCTACGAGAAAGACGGTTTCTTATCAAAGAAATCATTTGCCGAGCAGGAGAAGCTGTATGAAGAAACGCTCTCCACGGTTGCGGTTGATGAAGTAGTGGAAGGAAAGGTGATCTCGATGAATGCACGCGAGGTAGTCATCAACATAGGTCAGAAATCTGAGGGCGTTGTGAGCCTGAACGAATTCCGCTACAATCTTGACATGAAGGTTGGCGACACGGTAGAGGTCTACGTTGAGAGCCAGGAAGACAAGAAGGGACAGCTGGTTCTTTCACACAAGAAAGCACGGGCATATAATTCATGGGACAGGGTTAACAAAGCTCTTGAAAACAATGAGATCATTACCGGTTACATCAAATGCCGCACAAAAGGCGGTATGATCGTTGACGTATTCGGTATTGAGTCATTCCTCCCCGGTTCACAGATAGATGTAAAACCTATCCGTGACTATGATGTATATGTCGGCAAAACAATGGAGTTCAGGGTTGTCAAGATAAACCAGGAGTTCAAGAACGTGGTTGTATCTCACAAGGCTCTGATAGAAGCTGAGCTCGAGCAGCAGAAGAAGGAGATCATCTCCAAGCTCGAAAAAGGACAGGTACTTGAAGGTACTGTCAAGAATATCACATCATACGGTGTATTCATTGATCTCGGCGGCGTTGACGGTCTTATCCATATCACTGACCTCTCATGGGGCAGGGTTAATCATCCGGAAGAGATTGTACAGCTTGACCAGAAACTCAATGTAGTTATTCTTGACTTTGATGATGACAAGAAACGTATAGCACTTGGCCTGAAGCAGCTAACACCACATCCGTGGGATTCACTGAGCGAGACCCTTAAAATAGGGGACAAGGTTAAAGGTAAAGTAGTGGTCATGGCTGACTACGGTGCTTTTGTTGAAATCAATACAGGTATTGAAGGACTGATCCATGTTTCAGAGATGTCATGGTCACAGCATCTGCGCAGTGCCCAGGAGTTCATGAAAGTGGGAGATGAGGTTGAGGCCGTGATACTTACTCTTGACCGTGAAGAACGCAAGATGTCACTTGGCATTAAGCAGCTGAAGGTTGACCCATGGGAGAATATTGACCAGAAATACAGCCTCAACTCACATCATAAGGCAAGGGTACGTAATTTTACGAACTTCGGTGTCTTTGTTGAGATCGAAGAGGGCGTTGACGGCCTGATACATATCTCTGACCTGTCATGGACGAAGAAGATCAAACACCCGGCAGAATTCACAGCTATAGATGCTGAGATTGAAGTTGTTGTGCTTGAGATAGATAAGGACAACAGGCGTCTGAGCCTCGGTCATAAACAACTCGAAGAGAATCCCTGGGATGTCTTCGAAGACCTCTTTACAGTTGGCTCAATTCATGAAGGCACTGTGGTTGAGGTATTTGATAAAGGAGCCATCATTGCTCTTCCTTATGGCGTAGAAGGTTTTGCAACTCCGAAGCATCTGGTGAAGGAAGACGGGACCAGTGCTGTTGTTGAGGAAAAACTCAACTTCAAGGTCATCGAGTTCAATAAGGGCGCAAAGAAAATCATTGTCTCTCACAGTCGTGTTTTTGAAGACGAAAGAAAGAGCAGTGAGACTTCATCAAGGCGTTCTGAAGCCGATGCTACCAAGAAAGCAACCCGCAAGATAAAATCCAGCCTTGAGAAGACAACTCTCGGTGACATAACCGAACTTGCCGCCCTGAAGGAAGAAATGGAAGAAAAAGAAAGCAAAGCTGCAGCAAAAAAGAAAAAATAGCTTATATTTAGGTAGCCAAAATAATAAGCCATGGACTTCAATATTGAAAATCGTAATCAATGCACTGTCATCAAGATTGAGACTGAAAAGCTTGACACTCACATTGCTCCCTCGCTTAAGTCGGAGCTTGTCCTGATCTCTGGAAAAGGGGAAAAGAATATCATACTTGATTTGAAAAAGTGCCAGTATTGCGATTCCTCCGGTCTGAGTGCAATTTTGGTAGCCAACAGGCTCTGCAAGAACGCAGGCGGCACATTTGTCCTCTGTGGCCTTAATGAGGCTGTCGAGCGTCTTATAACAATATCTCAGCTCGACACTGTGCTTTCAATAACCTCGACAACGGAGGAAGCAGAAAAATTAATTTCCTGAGGTCAGGAAGGAGTATGTCTTTCAAGCTTACAATACTTGGAACCAGCTCTGCTCTGCCAACCTCGGACCGATATCCTTCCGCTCATGTACTGAATGTACATGAGCGGTTGTTTTTAATAGACTGCGGAGAAGGCACACAGATGCAGATGCGCCGCTACCGGCTGCGTTTCTCAAAGATCAATAATATTTTTATCAGTCATCTTCACGGCGACCATCTCTTCGGGCTTTACCCGCTGCTTTCATCGCTGAATCTTATGGGCCGCAAGTTGCCTTTGAATATCTATGCTCCGGAACCGTTTGAAGAACTTATCACACGTCATTTTGCCGACTTCGACATAAATCTCGGTTTTGAACTGCTGATACACCCTCTCAAAGGAGGCAAGCCAAAGCTTATTTTCAGTGACAAGTGGGTGGAAGTGACTTCATTTCCTCTTAAGCACAGGATACCCTCATACGGTTTTCTCTTCCGTGAGAAAGAAGGGGATAGAAAGATCATCATTGAAAAGATTGCTGAGTTTAGACTTACAGTCTCTGAGATGGCATTACTGAAAAGAGGAGAAGATATTCTACGTGATGATGGTGCTTTGATACGCAATAGTGAGGTGACCACACCTCCTCCTTCACCCCGTTCTTATGCTTATTGCAGTGATACAGGTTATTTTAAGAAACTCTCATCATATGTTTCCGGAGTTGATCTTCTCTACCATGAAGCTACTTTCGGAAGTGAACATACTTCCCTGGCACGTAAGACCGGTCATTCAACGGCGGAGCAGGCCGCAACGGTGGCCCGTGATGCCCGGGTCCGGAGACTGATCATCGGTCACTTCTCTGCCCGCTATCGCTCACCTGCGCCACTTGAGGAAGAAGCCAGAACGGTATTTCCTGCCTCAGAAGCAGGCAAAGAAGGAAGGTGCTATGAGATATTACCCGGAGGCGATGTGAAAGAATAACTATCTTTGCGGATAAATAAATAATTTTAATACTCTTTCCGTGCAAGAAAAGATACTGATCCTGGATTTTGGATCACAATACACTCAACTTATTGCCAGACGAATAAGAGAATTGAATGTTTATTGTGAGATATTTCCCTATAACCATTTTCCGGAGTCTGACGAAAATGTAAAAGGTGTAATTCTATCAGGGTCTCCTTCCTCTGTCAGGGATCAAAATGCACCATTCCCTGATCTCAAAAACATAAAAGGTAAAATTCCTCTCCTGGGCGTCTGCTACGGCGCACAGTATCTGACACATAGCTTTGGCGGTGAAGTACTGCCCTCCGATACACGTGAATACGGGCGAGCCAGGCTCATCTTTGCTGATATCACTGACGAACTGTTCAGGGGCATCAGCGAAGGGACCCAGGTGTGGATGTCGCACGGCGACACGATAGCACGAATACCTGAAGGTTATAAGATAACAGGTTCTACTGCTGATGTAAAGGTGGGCGCATTCCATATCACCGGAGAACAAACATGGGGTATACAGTTCCATCCTGAGGTATATCATACTACTGAAGGGCTTAAAGTCCTCGGTAATTTTGTTAACGGAATTTGCGGCTGCAAGCCAGACTGGACGCCTGAGTCATTTGTTGAAATGACCGTCAGGTCTCTTAAGGAGACACTGGGCAATGACAAGGTTGTGCTGGGATTGTCAGGAGGGGTTGATTCTTCCGTGGCGGCAATATTGCTTGATAAGGCGACAGGAGCCAATCTTACTTCCATATTTGTTGATAACGGCCTGTTGCGCAAGGATGAGTTCACGAGAGTGCTTGAGGCATACAGGAGAATGGGGCTGAATGTAAAAGGGGTAGATGCTTCCGATCACTTTATCAATGCTCTGAAAGGTGTCTCCGAGCCTGAAATGAAGCGCAAGATAATCGGTAGGGTCTTTATTGAAGTGTTTGACCGTGAGGCACATAGTGTGACAGGTGTGAAATGGCTTGCCCAGGGAACAATCTATCCCGATGTAATTGAGTCTGTGTCTGTCAACGGTCCTTCGGCAACAATAAAATCGCATCATAATGTAGGAGGGCTGCCTGATACAATGAATCTTAAAGTTATTGAGCCGCTGCGCCTTCTTTTCAAGGACGAAGTAAGAAGGGTGGGCCGCGCTCTCAATATGCCCGGTGAGATACTGGACAGACATCCCTTCCCCGGGCCGGGTCTGGCAATAAGAATAATAAGCGATATCACCCGCGTTAAGCTTGATACTCTCAGGGAAGCTGATGAAATTTTCATCTCCGGACTCAAGAAGCACGGCCTTTATGATAAAGTGTGGCAGGCAGCCGTGATATTATTGCCCGTGAAGTCAGTAGGTGTAATGGGTGATGAAAGGACATATGAAAATGCAGTAGTGTTGCGGGCGGTGTCATCAACTGATGGAATGACAGCAGACTGGAGTCACCTCCCTCATGAGTTCCTGGCTGATATTTCGAACGAGATAATTAATAAAGTAAGAGGGATTAACAGGGTTCTCTATGACATAAGCTCCAAGCCCCCATCGACAATAGAATGGGAGTAAGACGGGAGATTTAACTTAACAGTAAATACAAAAATGATAAAACGGTTTATTTATATTTTAATTGCAGCGACAGTAGCTCATGGATCGGTGATAAGGGCACAGGGACTGACACAGGAAACTTTCAAGATTGGCAAAACGCTGGCGTTGCTCGATGCTGTTTATATTGACAGCGTTAACATCTCAGAGCTGACAGAGAAGATGATTATCAGCACTCTTAAGGACCTTGATCCTCACTCGGTTTACATTCCGGCAAAGGATGTGCAGGAGGAGAATGAGCCACTCCTGGGTAACTTTGAAGGTATTGGTGTGCAGTTCAACATCCTCAATGATACAATATTAATTATATCTCCAACGTCTGGCGGACCGTCGGAAAAGGTAGGCATTCTATCCGGTGACAGGATCATAAACATTGACGGGGAAAAAGTCACGGGGATAGGCCTGAATACTGCAGGAGTGAGGAAAAGGTTGATGGGCCCAAAGGGAACTATTGTTGTCATCACTGTTTTTCGCCGGGGGGTGAAAGACCTTCTGGAGTTCACCATAGTACGTGACAAGATCCCGGTCAACAGTCTTGATGCTGCATATATGATCTCTGGAGATGTCGGATATATAAAGTTGAGCCGTTTCTCTGAACAGACAGCCGTAGAGTTTGACAAGGCTGTTGAACAGCTGAAGCTGCAGAAAATGGCAAATCTAATTATCGATCTACGCGGTAACTCCGGAGGGTACATGGTTCCGGCAGTGCAGATAGTTGATCAGCTCCTTGCTTCGGAAGAGCTGATAGTATATCTTGAAGGCAGGCATACCTCAAGGCAGGAATATAATTCCAGCACGGGAGGGAGTCTGACAGGAGCCCGGATCTCAGTGCTTATTGATGAAGGTTCTGCATCAGCAAGTGAGATACTCGCCGGTGCGGTGCAGGACTGGGACCGGGGTGTGATCGTGGGCAGAAGAAGCTTTGGCAAGGGGCTGGTGCAGAACGGTTTTACACTCCCTGACGGATCTGAGATAAGAATTACAATCGCCCGATACTATACTCCATCAGGCAGATCTATTCAGACACCTTACAATGATGGTTTCGACAAGTACATTCAGAAATATTACAGCCGGTATATGACCGGGGAGTTGATGCACCCTGATTCTCTCAACCTTCCTGATTCACTCAGGTCTTACACTCTGATGAACAGGAGAAATGTATTTGGAGGAGGCGGGATAACGCCTGACGTATTTGTACCCATTGATACCAATTATTATTCAGACTATTACCGTGATCTTATCAGGACTTCAACACTGCAAAACTTTGTTATCTCATATACAGATCAGAACCGTAAGGCCCTGTTGAAAAAATATAAAACCTTCAGTCGTTTTGAAAAGGAATTCAGTTTTACAGAGGAAGCAATGGCTGCTCTCAGGGAAGCGGGAGAGAAGAACAAGATTGCTTTTGACCAGGCTCAATACAATATATCTGCACCTGAGATGACCAAGGTGATGAAAGGACTGGTAGCCAGGGATTTGTGGGATATGAATGAGTATTTCAGGATTGTGAACCGCGATGACACGGGAATTAAAAAAGCCCTTTCCATTATTAATGACCTGCCGCTCTACCGTAAAATTCTGGGTTATAAGGAAGAACTGCAATGAAGCTTGCTGCAAAGACGCTTTTTGGTCTTGAAGATGTGCTTGCCGCGGAGCTGGCAGCACTGGGTGCGGATAAAGTAAGGGCCGGCAACAGGGCTGTGACTTTTGAAGGGACCAAAGAGTTACTATATAAAGTTAATTACAACAGCAGGGTGGCGCTCTCCTTTCTTGTCCCTGTAGCTGAATTCTCCATAGCCAAACCTACAGATCTTTATGACGGCACTGTAAGAGTTGAGTGGGACCGTTATCTTGATCCTGAAAAGACATATGCCGTCTCCTCAGTTGTTACTTCAAAGCATTTCACTCACTCAGGATACCCTGCCCTGGTGGTAAAAGACGGTATTGCAGATTTCTTCAGGCGTCTCACAGGAAAGAGGCCTTCGGTTGATCCCCGCTCACCTGATCTTCTGGTTAATCTCCATATCAGTCATGACCGTGTCACTATTTCCCTCGACTCAACGGTAATGCCTCTCTATAAAAGAGGTTACAGGGAAGAGCAGGTGGCGGCACCTCTGAATGAAGTTCTTGCAGCCGGAATGATAATGCTCTCAGGATGGAAGGCTGATGTTCCTCTTGTTGACGGAATGTGCGGATCAGGCACTATCGTGTCTGAAGCCGGGCTTATTGCCTGCAATATTGCTCCCGGACGATTCAGGAGAAACTTCGGGTTTATGAAGTGGAAAGACTTTGATGATGCCATGTTCAGGTCTGTCAGATTCGATGCGGAAAAAAGGGAGAGGAAGTCTCCTGTTAAAATCTTTGGAAGCGACATATCCGGAGAAGCAACACGCATTGCACTGACAAATATTACAGGCGCCGGACTGCGGGACACTGTTGCAATAAGTCAGGCCGACTTTCTCCACACACCTCCACCGGCTGATAAGGGGGTTCTGATAATCAACCCGCCATACGGTCAGCGCATCGGTGGTGAGGGGATGAATGAATTCTACCGCGAGATAGGTAGCTGTCTGAAACATAATTATCATGGTTATAAGGCATGGGTACTTTCGGGTGACAGGGAGGCACTGCAGGCTATTGGACTGAAGACCGCAAAGAGATATGATCTTTTTAATGGAAACATTGAATGCCGGCTTCACGGATATGATCTGTACGAGGGTTCAATGAAGGGGAAGGATGCTGAAAGACAAAAATGAGCCATTGGCCCATACTCCCGTTACCTTGGTCAAAAAAAGCGCTCCCTCAGATATAATAATGATATAGGTTTGTTGCAGGTTTTCAACAAATTTCTATTTTTGTTGATTGTTTAATCTTTTATATTCATAACGAAAGCCAGATGAGCTTTGATCTTGAAAACCTTGTGAGTGACCTTGACATCAGGGAAGCGATGTTGTATTTTAAGGGTAATGTTGACTCCGAGGTGATCAATCAGGTACTGGATTCGGTGGAGGGTAACCTTTTAACAACCCACGAGCATGCCAAAGTGAGGAAGAAGGTTTATAATGTCCTGGTAGAGAGTCTTCAGAATCTCTACCACCATGCTGATAATGTACCCTCAGGATACAGATCTTCAAGACCTGACCGATACGGATTGGTGGTCTTGGAGAAGTCCATGGAGGGGTGGTACCGAATAACGACCTGTAATTTTGTCACCACTAAAAGTGTAAGAGAACTTGAACAAAAAATAACGAAGATCAATAATTCAACACCTGCAGAGATAAAAGAACTTTATAAAGATATCCTTAATCATCAGGAGATTACGGATAAGGGACTTGGAGGACTGGGCCTGATTGACATGGCAAGGAAAACTGGCAACAGACTTGAATTTATTTTTAAAAAGTATGATGAGAAACATTCAGCCTTTCGTTTGAGTGCCATTATCAGTAATATTTGAAATGAATAATCTTAAATTAGGATAACTATGGAACCGATCATCATTGATGGAACTCCCAAAACCCCGACAATCAGGTTTGATTCAAGGGAGGGTATTTTTGAGATTAAGGGACGATCTATTCCCGAAAACTCAGTAGAGTTTTACAAGCCCCTGAATGAGTGGCTTGATACTTATATGGAGGTGCCGCTGGATAAAACAGTGGTGAATATAAGGCTCGAATATTTCAATACCAGCTCTTCAAAGTGCATTCTCGATGTTTTCAAGCGCCTGGAGTCGATACACCGCGCCAAACACGATGTGGAAATAAACTGGTTCTACGAAGAGGATGATGAGGATATGCTGGAAGCAGGCGAAGACTATGATTCGATCATCAAGGTGCCTTTCAAAATGGTTGAAATAATTGAGTGATTATTCAGACTTTAGCTTAAAGGTCGGTTAACTGTTTCACATACAGGGGGTGTCAACAAGCACGCTGACACCCCCTGTTATATTTCACACTATCCCCTGTTGCCCTTCGGAACTGCCAAGGGACCTGAGTACATTTTTGATCTTGTTGGAAGATTCAAGTATCTTATGCAAAATTCTGAAATACAACAGGATGTATAAAACAAGAGTCATAAACCAGATAACACCTACATTGACAGCAAGGGTGCTGACCCAGATACTAAAAACCTGCTTTCGGGGAGCATAGAAATGTGCTTTGATGAATCTGCCGGCGGAGTCATAAAAGACCTGATCATAATTCTGGTAAAGCCTGTCCTTATACCTTATTATCTTTTCCTTTTCATTCTCATTGCGTACAAACTCCTCCAGCGACTCATTTGTGTACTGTTTCTTCATGAGGATAAAACCATCCTTGTCGGCATACTCCCTGGCAATTATACTCCTGTCACGTTCTTCGACAGCACGCTTCGAAACATCAATATAGTATCTCCGGACCCTCTCAATATACAGACGTGCAATATCAACGGACCCCATGGTTATTTTTACAGGATCAATCAGACTGAGATTAAAGGGCACTGCAGGGGTAAATCCCATCTCCTCCGATATCTCATTATAGATCAGTGAAATATCTTTTGCACTGTCTTCATCCAGCCTCTCTCTCTCAATATCGCCCTCAATCCTTGAAAGGATACTCTTCATCTCATTATACCATATATCTTTTCGGAATTTTGCTATGCTGATAACCTTATCATAACTGTAAAATTCCTTTTCAAATCTGTTATTCATATACTGGTCAACGGCAAGAGCTTCATAGCCCCAACGGGCTGTTATGATTTCACCATATACAGGTATAGATACGGGTGATGATATTGTAGGATTGAGTTTTTCATATTTCACAATTATCCCGCTGAGAATTATCTGCGGGATGACAAGAAATGGTATCAGGATATAGATGGTGACCACGGCCTTAAAGCTGTCCGAGATAAGTAGTCCCATCATGTTTGCCGTGGCCCAGCATGTGAAAAGAACCAGCCAGTATTCAAACCACATGCCCCTGATGCCGGTTATGGAGTTGCCTATGGCTACGAAGGTAGCTGCCTGCACTGCGGAAATGAGGAATTGAACGCTGATCTTTGAAAGCAGGTAACTGTTCCAGCTGAGGTTTAGAAAGGCTTCTCTTCTCAGGATCTTTCTGTCTTTTATGATCTCCTCCGCACTGACGGTAAGGCCCATGAAGATTGCCACAATAACGGACATGAAGATGTAAACCGGCAGGTTGCTGTTTTGCATCAGCGTATATCCCGGTCGTGCTGCGCTCTCATCAAAATAACGGATAAGGAAGGCAAGGAAAAAGGCAAGCACAGGCGCTTCAAGCAGGGTGATTACAAGGTATTGCCTGTCAGACAGTTTTGAAAGAATATCTCTCTTTACAAAGACAAGGAATTGCTTGAATTTATTTGGTGTCTTAAGAGTTATCTCCGGGATACCCTTGCCAGGCTCGGGATGAGGGGCAGTATCTTCATTCCTGGAGTGATAAAAGTCACTCCATTCATCAGGTGAGACCTTCCTCGTCTTGGTGGGTCGTCCGAACTCATCAAGTATTTTTGATTCTACAATACTGAAGATTTGTTCCGGATTGACATTTCCGCATTCAAGACATTCGCTGTCATTATATTTTGGCAAATGCATGCGGTCTTTAAAATATGCTATTGACCTTATCGGGATACCATAGTAAATAAGGTATCCGCCTGAATCGAGGAAAATCAGCCGGTCAAACATCTTGAAAATATCTGATGAAGGCTGGTGGATGACTACAAAAATCAGCTTTCCCTTAAGCTTAAGGTCATTCAGCAGGTCAAGGATATTCTCCGAATCCAGTGATGAGAGTCCTGAAGTTGGCTCGTCGAGAAACAGTATTGACGGTTCCCTGATCAGCTCAAGTGAGATATTGAGCCTCTTGCGCTGCCCTCCTGATATCTTTTTGTTGAGGGGGGTGCCTACTTTCATGTCCTTTATCTCAAAAAGACCGAGGCTGTACAGTACATTCTCTACTTTAAGGGTTATTTTCTGGTCATTAAGATTACCGAAACAAAGCTTGGCATTGTAAAACAGGTTGTCAAAGACCGTAAGTTCTTCAATCAGAAGGTCATCCTGTGAGACAAACCCGATTAACCCTTTTACCTTATCAGCTTCCCTGTGTATGTCTACACCGTTAATAAGAACCTCCCCCGCATCAGGATAATTGATTCCGTTCAGGACACACAGAAGGGTCGACTTCCCGGCTCCTGAAGCTCCCATAATACCAACAAGTCGGCCCGACTCTTCGGCAAAACTCATTTTATGGAGACCTACAAAGCCCCCTTTAAATTTATACTCTATATCCTTCACCTCATAAACCACCCTTGATGCCAGGAGGCTCTCATCAAGGAAGTGTCTTATCACTTCTGAGTAATAAATTGGTTTGGAGTTGAGGAATTTAAGAGAACCGCCACGCTCAAAAAGATAAACTTTGTCTTCGTGTCTCAGCTGTCCGCTAAGCAGAAGCTCACCAGTGCCGAAAGACCTGACAAACAGCATTTCCGCCCCCTGAAGATCGAGAATCCTTACCTGTCCCCTGAGGGAAGCATTGCACAGATGCTTTGTCTTTTCATAAGGGTTCTCTTCCTGGTTGTCAATTACCAGCATCTGAGTAGATTCAGGTACTTCTGACCTCTTAGAAAGAACAAACCCTTCA
>DATKUS010000095.1:0-3757 GCA_035530535.1 Bacteroidales bacterium | reverse complement strand
CACGGCCTCGAGGCGCTTGCGAATCCCGTCAACCTTTCTCTCGGTCTTGCAGTACTGTTCCTGGCAAGGGTTCTCGGCCTTATGTACCTGGCAAACAGTATTGATGAGGATGATCTTATATCCAGGATTAAGAAGGCACTGGCAAGAAATTCGATACCTTTTCTGGTCTTCTTCCTCTCTTTCGTGGCTTTCCTGGTGTTCGGGAAAGGCTATATGGCTGACAGCGCAACAGGGGAGGTCTCACTGGTAAAGCAGCACTATCTGCATCTCCTTTTATCTCATATTGGCATCATGACCCTCTTCACCGCCGGGGTGATCCTAGTACTCATATCCCTTTATCAAGGCATCTTCCTTAATTTAAACAAAGCTATATGGTACGCCGGATTCGGTACGGTGGCGGTGGTCATGGCCCTCTTCTTCCTGGCGGGTTATGGTGATTCATCCTTCTACCCCTCCTCAACGGATCTCCAGAGTTCGCTGACGCTGGTGAAGGCCTCATCAAGTCACTTCACTCTCAGGACGATGTTCTATGTATCATTCATTATACCTTTTGTTTTGGTTTACATCTGGATAGCATGGAGGTCTCTGAACCGGAATAAAATAACGGCGGAGGAGATGACTGACGGTGAGCATTTGTACTGATGCAAACAGGCATGAAAAAATGCCACGGAGAGCATGACGGATCAGATGCCCCGTTCAGGCCATTGTCCCGGTACGCCTGAGAGCGACAAAAAGAAGCGAGATAAGGATATATGATAACATTATCATCGGCAGCGCCGCCAGTCCTAGAACAAGTATCAGAACAATACTGACGCCGGCAAAAATATACCTCTCCTCGTTACCCCTGTATTTCAGATGCGAGAACTTAAGTGAAAACATCCTGGTGTTAATAAGCATCATCACTGCAAGAAAAACAGAGAGCCCTCCGGCAAACCAGGCTGAACTGACAAGTGTGTCAAATATAGGACAATCGGTATATCCGGAAGCAATAACGAATGATACTACAGTGAAAGCGCTGGCAGGAGTGGCCATTCCTTTGAATGAGGTGCTCTGTTCCATATCATTATTGAACTTTGCCAGCCTCAATGCAGAGGCGGCAGGAAGGGCTGATGACAGAATGATGGCGGGCAGTACCTGCAGACCGCTCCCGGTAAGCAAAAAGTATATAATAGCACCAGGTGCCACCCCGAAAGTGACAACATCAGCCAGGCTGTCAAGATCCTTCCCGATATCCGAATATGCCTTCAGTAACCTTGCTGCAAATCCGTCAGAAAAGTCAAAAACCATACCTGCCATTATCAAGAAACAGGCCTGCTCAATGTAACCTTTTGAAGCAAAGATGGTTGCAATAAAACCAGATACCAGGTTAAGCAGTGTAAGTAAGTTGGGAATATATTTTTTCATAAGTTTATAAATAGACCGCGACTGCTAAATTACAATATTATGGGCAATAGGCACAGGTACTGCTGCATCAATTAGGCAGTTGTTGTTGCATATGCCTGTGATAATTGATTATTTTTGCATCAGAAATTATGAGGGACCTTACAAACATAAAGATCGCTATAGACTTTGACGGTACCATTGTGGAACATGAATATCCGGCCATAGGCAAGGAGGTCCTGTTTGCCTTTATCACCCTCAGGGAGTTGCAGAAACGTGGTGCTCTCCTGATACTCTGGACATTTCGCACAGGGAAGGAACTTACGGAGGCTGTAGAATACTGTCATGCAAACGGCATTGAGTTCTATGCGGTTAACCGCAATTATCCGGAGGAGAAGTGGGAGACGGATACACCGAGAAAGATTAATGCAGACATTTTTGTTGATGATAAAAACGTCGGTGGTTTTCCAGGCTGGGGTGAGGTTCTAAACATGATAGATCCATGGACTGAAAGGGAAGCGGAGGCCATGATGGCAATCAAAAAGAAACGATTCAGCTTATTTGGGAATAAGTAAGATCTGTCCCATGAAGAAAGATACAATTTATACCTTTTTCATTCTGCTGCTGCTGACCGCAATCATCTCATGCTCAGGATCTTCAGGAAAGAACGCTGCATCGTTGGACAAGAAGGAGGCAGATGTCTCTTCTGTCCCTGCCAGGAGGCTTATTGAGGTTCTTTCACCTGCTGACAATGAATCATTCACCTGCAATGACAGGATCGTTTTCTCTGTTGCCAGGGCTGCAGGATCTGATAAAACCGACTCGGTACAGATATGGGTTGCCGGCCGCAGGATTAAGACACTGACCTCACTTCCCTCTTCGGTAGAAATAGCCCCCTCCGGTCTCCCCGGAAGGTTGTCACTGAGGGCGGTGGCTTTCTCATCATCTTCTAAGCCTCATAATGTGACGCTGTTCGTCACTTTGTTGTCTGACATAAACCCTGCCCTCTACCGGTACAGGGTGGTAAAGGCTTATCCGCATGACAGCCGGGCCTTCACCCAGGGTCTTGTGTGGGATGGAGGATTCTTTTATGAAGGTACCGGCCAGCCGGGAGAGTCATCATTGCGCAAGGTAGATCCGGAGTCGGGGAAAGTCATCAGTCAGTTGAACCTTGAATCATCATTGTTCGGAGAGGGAGTGGCACTTCTTGGTGAGAGGATTTACCAGCTTACATGGACCACCAGGGTTGGTTTTGTTTATGACAAGTTGACCTTCAGCCAGGTAAATAAAATATATTACCAAACACAGGGCTGGGGTCTGACCACCATGGGTGATAAGCTTATCATGAGCGACGGCACCAATATAATCAGGTTCCTGGATTCGGACTTCAATGTTTTGTCGTCAGTGGAAGTATGGGACAACAAGGCGAAGGTTGATAACCTGAATGAGCTTGAGATGATAGAAGGGGAGTTGTGGGCCAATATATGGCAGACAGACCGGATAGCCCGCATTGACCCTCTGACGGGGAAAGTGACCGGTTATATTGATCTGGGCAATCTGCTTCCGCGTGAAGATCGCGGTCCGGGCACGGATGTTCTTAATGGCATTGCCTGGGATGCGGCGAACAAACGAATTTTTGTCACGGGAAAATACTGGCCGAAGCTCTACGAGATTACTATTGTGCCTCAGGGTAGGAACTGATCACCACATTTACATTCTTCTGTCTGATCCGGAATTTTTTGGCGAGTGACCCGGTCATTCTCCGTCGGTCTCAACCTGAATAAGTGGTTAGTGAAAACATGTCCTGTTGAAAACATGTTAATAACCACAAAAAAAATGTTTACAATTACAAACTGCCTTGGGAAGTCCGCGAAAGGCATATATTGTAAATTTGGAGCTCACAAAATAACTGAAAAAAAGGAAATATATGGGAAGGATTATTGCGCTTACAAATCAGAAGGGGGGAGTAGGAAAGACCACCACTGCAATTAACCTGGCGGCAAGTCTGGCCGCCCTTGAGAAAAAGGTGTTGATAGTTGATTCTGATCCTCAGGCAAACGCCACATCAGGAGTAGGGATAGATTCAAAACAGGTCAGGGAGACTATCTATGACTGTCTCATTGACGGTGTGGATCCACGCAGTGCTGTCATAGGCTGCAACTTTGAAAATCTCTCTATCATACCGTCAAATATTGACCTTGTAGGGGCGGAGATAGAAATGCTTGACAGGCCTGAACGTGAGAAGATCCTCAAGAAGGTGCTGGCTACCATTTCAGCCGATTATGATTATATACTCATTGACTGCTCTCCTTCACTGGGTCTGCTTACTGTCAATGCCCTCACTGCGGCAGATTCAGTAATAATACCTGTACAGTGC
>DATKUS010000094.1:0-8061 GCA_035530535.1 Bacteroidales bacterium | reverse complement strand
ATAATTGAAGCTCCTTTGCATAACAGCCAGATAACCCTGTCCATCAATACATTGTGTCGGATTTTTTAAAAAGAGGCTGCCGTTTTTAAAACAGACAGCCTCTTTATTTTCAGCTTTATTATATTACATGATTATTTACCTGGCTCCATTGCGACAATTAATGCATAAAAGTTAAGTGTAATCTTATAGGTGCCCGATGTAGCAACAACCCTGAAGTTTTTGTCACCATCGTCTGCATTGATAAGCAGAGGTGTAACAGTACCAGTTGCAAAATAGGGATAGTTATATGATGTAGACCATCCGGTCTGTGCAAAGAATCGGAAAGTACCATCCTTAATGAAATTGGTCGTTGCTTCCCATACTCCATCTTTTTTCCAGGTCATCTTGACATACTGACCAGGATCCCAGCCCCAGGCACCACTACCTATACCTGCGCCGGTCATGAACATAACAGGCTCATCGACAGCTACCATCGTAACCGTTTTTGTTGCCAGGTTTGCAGTCATCCTGTAATAACCTGTTGTTCCGATGAATCTGAAATTTGAGTCTCCGTCAGCTGCGTTTTCAAGTAAAGGAGCTGGATATCCTCCTGTGAAATAAGGGGTATTCCATGCGTCACCCCAGGCTGCATTCTTGAAGAACCTGAAAGTGCAGTCAGTATCGGTATTAATAAAGTATCCAATTGTTGAATAGACATTGGGCGCAGTGCTTATCATTTCTACAGCCAGAGCCGGGTCCCATCCGCCTGTTGCCTTACCTATCATGTAGATAGGAGGGAATGAGGTTTGATAAGGAGTGATAGTTACTGTTGCAGCAGAAGAATAAACCGGATTAATGAATTTATTTATCACAGTCTTAACTCTGAATTCAACCCCTGAAGCAACACCCCCATCGATTATATTTAATAATATTTTGTTAAGATCACCCTGTAATACTCCAACCTTTGTGGTACTTACTGTTACTACATTTGCTGCAGAGGCAAAATTATTACCTGCTTTATCTACTTGTAGCGTAAAAGTCTGAGCAATGTTGATCCCATAGTCAAGCGGGGTCCATGAAAACTTCACAGTGTCATTTTTGGTTTCAAGGGTTAAGACTATGGGTGATGTCAAAGTACCCATAGTATTAGCCGCTACCGAATCCGGCAGAATGAGTTTCTCCATATCGGCCTCACATGCCGCAAAGAAAACCGTTATGAACATCAATAATATCAGATTTATTTTTTTCATATCTGTAAGTTTTTAGAGTATATCAATTGGTATAGCCGGGATTCTGGTCAAGTTTAGGATTTGCTCCCCTATCAGCGTCCGGGATTGGATAGAGATTAAACTTGATATCGGTCGCCACGCCATCCTGTGTGCCACCTTTCCAGGTCCATATGTAAGCGCCGCCGGTGAAGAGTCCAAATCTGATCAGGTCAGTGCGTCGGTAACCCTCCCAGTAAAGCTCCCTGCCCCTCTCATCAATAATGAAGCTGAGTGTCATGTCTCCCTGGGCAATGTTACCAGTTGTACCACCGTAGGCTTTGGTCCTGATATCATTTACATAACCCAGTGCTGCCGAACTACTTCCTCCGGTTCCGCCGCGCACGACAGCTTCCGCATACATCAGGTATGCATCCGCAAGTCTGAAGATCGGCTGATCAGTATCAGGATGCGTGCCATTAGAACCTGCACCGCCTGTTGATTTCATGTTCGACCATTTCATCACTGCGTAGCCATCAGTGAAAGTGGTTATGCCATCGATCTCTTTTTTCTGACCATCCGTCCAGAACATTTTCCTTTTATCAGAAGCATCAGTCGGGAATTTATCTACGAATTGCGGTTTAGTTCTCAAGCCCCACCATCCGCCGCTTACTCCAAAATCAGCCGGGACCATTGTGCCTCCTATCTGGGCATTGACGAGGAATGTTGTGCCGCCCCATGACCTGCTATTCACACCATCGAAAGGTATGGCAAAGATAATACCATTGGCAAGATGGTTATCGGCCATGAACATGTGAGCGTAAGTGTCTTCGAGGACATAGCCTGCATCAATCACTTTCTTAGCATAAGTGATAGTTTCGGTGTATTTTGCACCCCCGCCATATACTTCAGCATTGAGATAGAGGCGTGCAAGGAGCATCCAGTCGCAGGCTCTGTCAACACGACCATAAACATTGGTCTTGGGAGCCATCAGTTCATTTTCAATAGCCAGCAATTCACTCTCAACATAATCAAAAAGATCTGCTCTTGAGATCTGATCAGGCAGATAGGCACCGACACCATTTTCTTCAGTCACGAACGGAACATTTCCGAACAGGTCAAGAGCATGATAATAACTGAAAGCCCTGAGGAACCTTGCTTCGGCTCTGTAGAGGCCAATAGTTGTTTTCTGAGTTTCATCGAACCCGTGTTCAGTCATTTTTGCATCGGTCGTCTCACGTATGAATTCATTGCAAAGAGCTATCTGGTAAAATATTCGAGAATACATAACTGTAGTGAATTCATTTGATGGAGAAAAGTTCATCTTAGCTAACAGTGCCAGGCTAGCGTCGCCCCATGCGATGACTGCTTCATCGGTGGGGAGCTCCTGTGCATACCAGTACTCTCTCAGGTATTGACTGAATCCCTCATCAAGGCCTCTAAGGTCAGCATTACCATCAGGACCCTTTTGCCCTGTAAGTGAAAGGCCTGCATATAATTTAGCAAGAACCTTCTCATAGTTGCCGAATTCACTGTAGATCTTCTCTGATGAGAACACGTCAGGATCAATAGGAATTGTATCCAGATCCTTAATACAGCCAGCGATGAACATTGAAGACAGAATCACTGCTGCACTTAAAACATTATAAAATCTTGTTTTCATAGCCATTTCATATTACGGTTATAAGGTTACGTTTACACCCAGCAGAAAGATCCTCGGGCGTGGATAAATTCTGTCATCAATACCGTCAGAAATCTCGGGATCAATGCCTGTGTACCTGGTAACGGTTATAAGGTTCTGTGCAGTACCATAAACCCTGATATTAAGCTTATCATTTGCCAGTTTATTGAAGTTATAACCTACTGAAAGATTATCAAGTTTCATGAATGAGGCATTCTCCATATAATAATCAGACCAATATTGCGGGTCCTCAAAACTAGTCTTCAGCACATTTGAAACCCTGTTCTTGAAGTAACCTGAGTTAACCATTAATAAATACCTGCTGTATTCAGAGTTAACATTGTTGTAAACGTAGTTCCCCACGTTTATGCGACCATTGAATGAGAAATCAAGGTTCTTATACCTGAACATGGAGTTGAAACCCAGGAATACCGTTGGAGCCGGTTTCTGATACCTGTACTTGTCACTATTGTTAAAAGCGCCATCATTACTACGATCAACATACAGACCTTCAATAGGATTGCCTCCGGCATTATATATCTGCTGATAAACATAAAATGCATTTGACGGGAAACCTACGCTATGGATCTGTATTTTGTTTCCAACACCTCCCGTGAGGTCACCAGTATAAACGCCTTGATATGATGGATCATCAACAGCCGTTAGCTTTGTGATCTTATTTACGTTATAGGTAGCATTGAACCCAATTTCCCAGTCTATATTAGTTTTTGCAATTGCCGCGGCGTTAATTGAAAATTCAATACCGCGGTTTTCAAGGCTACCAACGTTCGTGACGATCAGGTCTGTCAGGTTGGTTCCGGCTGGAACAGGTATCTCATTGATAAGGTCATTGGTCTTCCTGTAATAAACATCCATGTCACCTGTGATCCGGTCTTTCAGGAAACCATAGTCAAGACCAAGGTTATAAGTAGTTGTCTGTTCCCATTTCAGGTTAGCGTCATAACCAGCCGGTCTGGCAGTCTGAATATAATTTGTGCCAAACTGATAGTATGCACCAGGATCAGAAAAAGTATATTTTGCCTTGTATGGATAATCATCACCCCGCAGATCCTGCTGGCCTGTAACACCGTAGCCAAGCCTGAGCTTGAGATTTGATACTGCACTATTATCTCCAAAGAAACCTTCTTTTGATATGGTCCATGCAAAGGCTGCTGACGGGAAGAGACCCCATCTGTTTTCGGGAGAAAAGCGTGAAGAACCGTCATCACGGAGAGTGACCGTAAACAGGTACCTGTCATAAAGCACATAGTTCAACCTACCAAAGAATGATACAAGGAAGTATTCTGTTTTGTCTTTTGTATTCGTATACAGGGCTGCACTATTAGTTGCAATCTCAAGTTCGTTGTAAGCCGTATAGAAATGTTGCCATTCGTAGCCGAGAACGGCGTTGATGCGGCTGTGATCGCCAAATTCACCGGTATAGTCAAAATAAAAATCCAGAAGAGAATTGGTCTTATTCTGATCATATTTTTTAAGCTCACCATCACCATGATATCTGGCATAGTTTAAGAAAGATCCTATAGGTACTGTCTGAGTGCCATCAGCAACTGATTTGTCAAGACCAAGATTCAGTTTAGCTTTTAGTGCAGGGAAGAAATGAAGCTTATACTCAAGCATCAAGTTACCCACCAATCTGTTTAAAGTTGAGTAGTCATCCTGCTCATAAAGCATCGTAAGAGGATTCATCGGAGCTACGAACAATGGTGAGCCATCAGGGTTGGTCCAGAGAAAATCAGTTGCCTGAGTGGGATCCATCTCGATGGCGGTTCCGATAGCGCTCTGGTTTGCAAAAAAGTTGTTAATAATCATCCCTTTGGCATTGAGTTCAACCTTCAGATGGTCATCAAAAAAAGAAGGAGTAAGGCTTAAAGATCCGGTAAAACGTTCCAGATTGTCAGTTTTGAGAATTCCATCCTGATTGGTATAACCAATACTTAACCTGTAAGGGAGCTTGCCAAGCCCACCGGAAAAGTTAAGGTTATGGTCCTGAGCAAGTGCGGCCTGATAGATCTCTTTCTGCCAGTCAGTTGTAGCGTCTCCCAATAATGCCTGTGCTGCTGCGTCTGATGCATATTTTGTACGAATAATAATGCGGAATTCATCAGCAGTGAATACATCTATATACTTTATTGGAGCACTTACAGAAACACTCCCGTTATAGTTAACAGTGAAGGGTTTTCCGGCAGCACCTTTTTTGGTTGTGATCATAATAACACCGTTTGATGCTCTTGACCCATAGATAGCTGTTGCAGATGCATCCTTGAGCACCGTAAATGTCTCAATATCATTTGAATTTATCAGACTGAGGTCGGACCTGCTACCTGACGGATTCTCAGATATTGGCACACCATCAATAACTAGAAGAGGGTCATTGCTTGCTTTCAGTGATGAACCTCCCCTGATTCTGATTGTAGATCCCTCTCCCGGGGCACCGCCACCATTAGTTATTTGGACACCGGCCATTTTGCCCGCTATCAGAGATATCGGAGCTGCTGTCTGAATTGGATTAAACTGCTTCTCACTGACAGCCTTGACTGAGCCTGTTGCGTCTTCCTTGCGAACTGTACCGTAACCGATGACCACAATCTCATCAAGAGCCTGTACATCAGTACGCAAAACCACATTGACCACGGTCAGATTGCCAAGAGTTATCTCCTGGGGAAGGTAGCCGATAAATGTGAATACAAGAACATCCCCGGGCTTAGCCATCAGGGAGTATTCTCCGTCTATGCCGGTAATTGCACCTGTCAGCGTACCCTTGACAACAACGTTAACACCTGGTAACGTTAATCCGTCGGACGCGTCGGTGACTGTACCTGACACCCTTACCTGTTGCCCGAAGACAACACAGCTCATCAGGACGCCGAAAGCGACCAAAAGAAGCCGTTTAATTGAAAGTTTCTCCATAAATTAATCAGTTTAATTGCAGGTTATACAATACTAATGTCTGTTCTAGCAGAAATACTGGAATTTTAGAATATAAATTTCGGCGAAATAAAACTGTTAAACAACTCTTTTTCAGCTTTTCTACGCAATCGTTACCGCAAACGTTTGAAGTAATAGCGGGCAATAACTCCAGGCTTTGGAAAGGTCAGAAACTTACCTTATCTTTACTGTACAGACTCCTTTTATATGGGAAAAGAAAACATCACCATCAAGGATATAGCACGTGAACTGGGTATCTCACCTTCCACAGTATCAAGAGCACTGAAAGATCATCCTGACATCAGCAAGGCCACCCGTGACGCTGTAAATGAGCTTGCTGTCAGATGGAACTATAAACCAAATCCAATAGCGTTGAGCCTTAAAAGCGGATCATCAAAAACGATAGGTGTAGTAATACCTGATATCGTTCACTATTTTTTTTCCACAGTCATCAGCGGTATTGAGGACATTGTTTATGAACGGGATTATAATATGATTCTCTGCCAGAGCAATGAGTTGTGGGCTATCGAGGTAAAGAACATTCAGACTCTCCTGTCAAGCCGTGTCGATGGTATACTGGCTTCGGTAGCCAAGGAGACGTCAGATTTTGCACATTACAGAATGGCAGGAGAAAAAGGCATCCCCCTGGTATTCTTTGACCGTATTGCGGAGGAGATAGATACCGACAGGGTGGTGATTGACGATGAAGAGGGATCATATAAGGCAGTAAACCACCTCCTTCGTACCGGGAAGAAGCACATTATCCATTTATCAGGACCTTCTCACCTTGCCATCGCCCGAAACAGATTGAACGGTTATCTCAGGGCTTTGAAGGAGTATCGCATTACACCGTCACCCGATGATATCATAAAATGTGACACGGCAGACGAGGCCGATGACATCATTCCTAATCTTCTAAAACGAATACCCAGACCTGATGCATTCTTTGCAGTAAATGACCTTACAGCTGCAGAGACCCTGATGGTAATAAAAAGAAACGGGTTTAAGATCCCTGAGGAAATTGCAATTGTTGGATTTACAAACAGCCAGATAGCCACACTCACTGATCCCGGACTGACATCTGTTGACCAGAAAGGCAAAGAGATGGGCAGGCTGGCGGCAGGATTGCTCCTTGACCGGATTGAAAACCCAAGAATCCCGGCACAGACAAAGCTCGTTATTTCAGAACTGGTGGTGAGAGGCTCCTCTTCTCTGAACTACAGATAGCTAATAAGCCGTTTCCTTTCACCGGCCCTGATACCACGAGGTGTCTCAGCAAGTCCGCAGCACTCTGTTTCTTCGTCATGCTGAAATATCAGGACATAGTTTTCAGCAAGAGCTTCATTGAGTATCTCTTCTTTCTCTGCAATAGTCACCAGTGGCAGAAGATCATATGACATGTTCCACAATAGTGGTATATGGGCTACGGTAGGAATAAGGTCTCCTGTAAAAACAAACACTCTTCCATTATAATTTATTAGAGGGATCAACAGCCCGGGAGTATGGCCGTAGCATATTCTCAAAGAAACACCCCTGTATAACTCTCCGTTCTCCTCTATCAGGTTTAGCTTTCCGCTGTCACCTATGGGAAGGATGTTCTCAGGAAGGAAAGCATCTGCCTCGCGCAGGTTGGAATCTATTGCCCACTCCCACTGGGCGCGACTTACATGATAAACTGCGTTTGCGAAGACCGGCTGATAGCCACCGCCGGGCTTATTTGCAAAACATCCTCCGCTGTGATCAGCATGAAGATGGGTAAGAATGATATCTGTAATATCCTCAGGCTTATATCCGCACCGTGCGAGCCCGGAAATCAGCCCTTCTCCTCCACTGAGCCAGGTATGCCTGAAGAACTTTTTATCCTGCTTGTCTCCCCAGCCGGTATCAACAAGTATCACTTTCCCGTTCGTTTCAATTACAAGAGTCCTGAGTGAAAGTCCAATATTATTGTTCTCGTCTGATTTAACCGTTCTGCTCCATATACCCTTGGGAATTACTCCGAACATAGCCCCACCGTCAACCCTGAAGTTGGTAATATTAAAAAGAGATAATTTCATTACCTTAAATTAATCATTCGCAAGATAGGCAATTTTGGTATTTTTGCCGGCACTAAACAATGACAATGAAAGTACACTTCATAGCAGTGGGCGGTTCAGTAATGCACAACCTGGCGTTGGCGCTACTGGGAAAGGGATACACGGTGACCGGCTCTGATGATGAGATATACGAGCCCGCGCGTTCACACCTTGC
>DATKUS010000093.1:0-14051 GCA_035530535.1 Bacteroidales bacterium | reverse complement strand
GAGGTAGCATTCCGGAAGCCTGTAAAGGCCCAGAACTGTTGAAGACCCTCAGACAACTGGGAGGAGCCAGGATCAGAAGCCTGGTACTGAGGTAAAGCAGAAATGTTTTCAATTCCGGCAGCTTTCATTGCCTCTGCTTTCTCCTTTTCAGGTTTCACAAAAGCAGTCCATGCCAGTGAGAGTATCACCAGTATCCCCAGCATGGTCCATAATTTTCTCTTGGCTATCATCAGTTGATTTCAATTAGCAATTCATCCTGCAGAACTGACTGGCCGGGAGCGATCTTCACCGAAGAGACTATGCCGGCAATGTCAGATTTAATGGCATTTTCCATTTTCATTGTCTCAAGGGTGCAGAGAGTCTGTCCGGCTTTTACCTCATCACCCTGTCTTACCAGGACCTGAAGTATCACGCCCGGAAGCGGAGCTTTAACACCGGTGAGTGGGCCATCACCCTTTTTGACAGGTGCTGCAGATGAAGCATTCTTTACCACCATAGGCGTTGCGGCAGGCTGTACGACTTTTGCCTTTGGCACTTCCTGATGCAATTCAACGCTGTATGTTGTACCGTTAACCTCTATGGTGGCCTTGTTGCCTTCTATCTCATGCACCTCAACCTCATACCGGTTACCGTTTATTGTGAATGTGTAATTTTTCATTTCAGTTTTCCTTTGACCTGATCTTCAGATCCTAAATATTTTTCATATTATAAAGCTTTGAGCTCCACGGAGAATAATTCTTTGACACACGTTTTATGGTTACAATCCCGCTCTCTACATCGTGCATCTCGTTGAAATACATGAAGAGCGCCATTGCAATGGCTGCATTGACTTCTCCGGTCATCATTGTCCTGGCTGTTACAATCTCAGCCGAATCAATTCCCTTTTTACGGGCAAAGCTCTTCAGCCGGAAGTTCAGGATAAAGGTAAGGACATACCTGAAGAACAGGTAAATAATAAGGAGTGCCAGGAAGACAATACTGATGCCAACAAAAACGATAATCCATGTAATTGAGTCAAAGACCTGTCCGTACACGGAGATGGCTGATAATAAATTCATTGATCCTTTTGTTAAAGTGGAATATTCGAATGTTTCTTCATCGGTCCAGGGTCTTTCTTGGTAGAGAGAGTTCTCAGAGCCCTGATGATCCTGAATCTTGTATTACGGGGTTCAATGACATCATCGAGATACCCATACCTGGCTGCTTCATAAGGATTTGCAAATTTCAACCGGTATTCGTCTTCCTTCCTGGTGACATATTCTTTTCTCTGTTTGGGGTCATCTATTTCGCTGATGGTTTTGCCCTCAAGCACTTCGATAGCACCCTGGGGACCCATGACAGCTATCTCAGCAGTAGGCCATGCATAATTCAGGTCTCCGTGAAGTTGTTTTGACGACATGACACAGTGTGCGCCACCATATGATTTGCGGAGAGTGATTGTGACCTTGGGAACATTGGCTTCGCCGTATGCAAACATGAGCTTGGCACCATGGATAATAATGCCGCCATACTCCTGTGTTGATCCGGGAAGGAATCCCGGGACATCAACAAATGTCACTATCGGAATATTGAAAGCATCACAGAACCTTATGAACCGTGCAGCCTTTCGTGAAGCTTCTATATCCAGGACACCGGCCAGAAAACAGGGCTGGTTTGCCACAATTCCTACCGGCATTCCGTCAAACTTGGCAAATCCGACAACAATGTTCTTGGCATATAAAGCATGTACTTCAAGAAAGTCGTGGTAGTCTGTCACCCTGCTTATTACATCTTTAACATCATAAGGCTGGTTAGGGCTTTCAGGTATTATTTCATTCAGGTCATCCTCAAGCCTGTCGATGGGGTCATCGCACTCCGTCTGGGGAGGTTCCTCAAGGTTATTCTGCGGCATGAATGAAAGAAGCTTTCTGATAAGGTCCAGTCCATCTTTCTCCTCTTCACAGGTGAAGTGTGCCACTCCTGATTTTGTGGCATGCATGATTGCACCGCCAAGATCTTCAACGGAGATATCTTCTCCCGTCACAGCCTTTGCCACCTTCGGACCGGTGACGAACATATAGCTGTTCTTCCTGTTCATTATGATGAAGTCTGTCAGGGCAGGTGAATAAACCGCACCGCCGGCACAGGGTCCGAAAATGGCTGAGATCTGCGGGATAACACCTGAAGCCAGTATGTTACGCTCAAATATCTCAGCATAACCGGCAAGACTGCGGACACCTTCCTGTATCCTTGCTCCGCCCGAATCATTGATACCTATCAAAGGTGCGCCAACCTGCATTGCCTGGTCCATGATCTTGCATATCTTCTGTGCAAATGTCTCTGAGAGTGATCCACCGAAGACGGTAAAGTCCTGTGCAAAAACAAAGACAATTCTTCCGTCAATAGTACCGTGACCGGTGATTACGCCGTCAGACAGGTATTTCTTGTCTGCTAGACCAAAGTCCTCTGTGCGGTGTGTCACAAACATATCATACTCTTCAAAGCTGCCCTCATCAAGCAGCATAGTGATACGCTCCCTTGCCGTTAGCTTGCCCTTTGAATGCTGGTCATCAATACGTTTGTCACCTCCGCCCTTGCGAGCCTTGACCCTGTAATCCAGAAGCTTCTTAATTCTTTCCTGACTATTCATTGAACGTAGTATTTATTATTTTCTTTTATTCTTGTCTTCGCAAAACTCTGTCAGAACACCAAAAGTGGATTTCGGGTGTAGAAAGGCGATGCTCATTCCTTCTGCTCCCCGGCGAGGCTGCCTGTCAATCAGTTTGATCCCGGCGGCCTCTGCCTCCTTTAGTCTCTCTTCGATGCTCTCAACTGCATAAGCAATATGATGGATGCCCTCACCCCGCTTCTCAATAAATTTGCCTACAGGGCCTTCAGGATCAGTAGACTCGAGCAGCTCTATCTTTGTTTGCCCTATCATGAAAAAAGCAGTTCTAACCCTCTGATCAGCTACTTCCTCAATACTATAGCTTTTTACGCCCAGCACCTTTTCATAGAAGGGAATTGCATCGGCCAGTGAATTTACTGCTATGCCAATATGCTCAATATGAGTAGGTTTCATAATAATTGAGGTGTTAATATGTTTGACAAAAGAATTCACAAAGTACGCCTGTTTCGCACATGTTAAAAAGATAAATATCATGTTTTTGAATTATTTTGTCAGGCCCTCTGACAAACAGTAAGAATGTTGTTTGGAGATCAGAAAGGGAAATCCTCTGTGGTTGCCTGTGGCTCTTTAATTTCAGGTTTTTTGGCCACTTCATGGTTTGGGTTACCGTCGACAAATATTGCGCGGTAAGGCCTTGTGGGGCATGCATGTTCGCAGGCTCCGCATCCGATACAGATATCGTCAATGACCTCAGGAATGACAAGTGTACCTTCAAAGGGGACCATATTACAGGCTTTTGTAGGACAGTGTTCGGAACAGGCACCGCAGGCAGTCTTCTCGGTTTTTACTATGCAGTTATCCTTTATGAAGACCGCCTTCCCGATCTGGGTGAGTTTTTTTGCTTCGAGCACCAGTGGCATTATGGCGCCTGTAGGGCAAATATCAGTGCAGATTGTGCATTCAAAATTACAGAACCCACTGTGGTAATCCATCCTGGGCTGCATTATGCCGGCAAAGCCATACTCGCTGACGGATGGCTGGAGAACTTTTGTGGGGCAGGCGCTGACGCATAATGAACATGCCGTACACCTGTCAGTGAATGTTCCTATGCCGATGGAACCGGGGGGTGAAACAGGATAAAGCCTGTCTTCCTTTACTGTTGAGTCTTTTGTTGGTATTGGTGCACTCTTTTCCTGTCCGCGAACCAGCTGTGATGTACCTGCAAGGAAAAGCAGTGATCCGGCAATGAACTGGCGTCGTGAAGCATCAGGTTCGGCAGGCGTCTCTGTCTTTTTCATTCTGACCAGCCCGTATGCCATGGCTTTCTCATCACATGCATCCAGACAGTTGAAGCAATTGACACACCGGCTTACATCAATATGCCGGTGAAGAAAATCGATGCATGAGGACTTGCAGGCTACCGCACAACGTCCGCAGCGTGAACAGGTTGACTCATCAAACCTGATCCTGAAGAGCGATACTTTACTCAGCAAACCAAGAAATGTTCCGACAGGACATACAGAGTTACAATAAAGCCTTCCATACCGGAAAGAAAGTACTCCCACCAGAAATACAAAGCTTACGGGCACTGCGTATGCAGCAAGCTGATAAGTTTTGATGTCAATTTTATATATGGAGTAGATATCAAATTCTGCCAGCAGGGCAGCTACCTGGTTGTTAATAAAAATGACGGCAGGCTTGCCAAAGTAAGTCATGAACCGGCCAAAAGTACTGTAAGGATCAAGGATGGTCAGGGCGTATGCCCCGCCGAGAATCATTATTCCGGCAGTAAAAGCAAGAATGAAATAGCGAAGTATTGTATAAGGCTTCTTATAGCCATATTTCCGGAAACGTCTTTTGAATGTGCCTCCCACCCTGCTTATCACATCCTGAAGGATCCCGAGAGGACATAGGAAAGAGCAATAAGTACGCCCTGAAAGGACTGTGAGAAGGATGACCACCATAAACCCTGTGGCTGTTGCCACGCCTGCAATGGCAAATTTAAGGAGAGAAGGTATAAACTGAAGGTATAACAGGGGGCCGAAGGCCTTCACAGGTACAAGACCCCTGAAATCGAGAAAGAGAAGAGCCAGAGCAAAAAGAACAATTACTGAAAAGACTACCCGTATATGTTTTAGAGCAGAAGACCTCATTAAAGGTTACATTTTAATTCTATGAATGTTCATTGTGGCAAGATCCATCTTACCCAGGCCCATACCTGAAGCTATTGGCAAATAATTAACCTGTGACGGCTCAAGACCCATCATCCTGGCTCCTGCAGCATCAATGGCTACCCAGTCTGTCGACAGCAGCAATGACTGCATGAGAGACAGGTCTTCTTTTGAAACGCCACGGGGTCCGTTTCGCATCATGACATTATATGCATCCATAACATTCAGCTGCGGTTTTTTTGCAAATAGAGCATAGTCAGCAATGCACTGGTTCAGGTCGTTCGCATGCCAGAAGCCACGGTCCCAGACAACGCCCATCATGTTCTTCAGTGCCCCTGTCATTTTCACGGAGCTGTGATGTTTAAGTATAGGCACATTAATAAATACATCGCTTTCCAGGATGAGCTCATGAACCTTTGCTTTCGTAAGCCTTTTACCATTAGGGATCGAAATTTCCTGATAGTAACTCTCTGAATTGGCCGGTACCATCTTGGCCCCGGCAGACTTTGCCACACTCACAATTCCTGAATTCTTGTAACATCTTACCCAGTCATCACATGTGTTGTCAAACACATAAACTTCCTTTGCACCTGCTTTGAGGCAATGTTCTATAACACGTTTCACAAGAGCCGGGTTGGTGTTTCCCCCTTTTTCAGGCACCACATCCCACCCTATATTGGGCTTAATTACAACTTTCTGTCCCTTGCTTACAAATGAGCCCATACCGCCCATTGCCTGAATACCAATGTCAAACATGGCAGCAGGTTCTCCGCCCTTTACTGCAATGAGATCATAACTGGCAGCTGCAGGTAAAGGGGCTCCGGCCATCACTTTCTCATACCTGCCCAAACTCATAAATGTTCCTGCAGCAAGACCTGCACCAACAGAATTTCTTAAGAACTGTCTTCTTTTCATGCCCTTTTTTAACTGAATTACCCCATTTAAAAGAGGGTGCAAAATACACATTTTTTTTAAATTTGTCGCAACCAAATGCTATATTAGCAGGCTCAAGGAGGCGACGGGACATCAGGTACAGGAGCACCTGTAAGAACACAACCGGCATCAGTTATGAAGATATTATATTACGAATGCTTTTCAGGAATAAGCGGCGACATGAACCTCGGCGCAATGCTTGATCTGGGGGTAAGCCAGGAGAAGCTCATTGAGGGCCTTAACAGGCTTAGCCTGGAAGGATGGAAAATTGATATAACCAGGGATCACCGACACGGCATTTCTGGCACAAAGGTGACTGTTATCACCGGGGATGAGAGTGCCTCAGATGACCAAGGTCACTCCCATGACCACCACGGACGCGACCACGACCATAGCCACGGGCATGATCATCCCGTAAACACTCACCTGTCATTTCAGGGTAAGAATAAGGAAAACTCCCACTCCCATCACCGGAACCTGCCAGATATTGAGAATATCATAAACTCAAGTTCACTTGGTCAGGATGTAAAACAGGTTTCATTAAAGATCTTCAGAAATATTGCTGAAGCAGAGGCTGCAGTACATAATGTACCTGTAAATGAGATCCATTTTCATGAGGTTGGAGCAGTAGATTCAATTATTGACATTGTGGGAGCAGCCATATGCTTCTGCTCCCTGGATGTCAAAAAGGTATATGTCTCCGACATAGAGCTTGGCGGTGGCATGGTTAAATGTGAACATGGTCTGCTGCCGGTGCCGGCTCCGGCAACCGCCAGCATAATAAAGGGTTTCCCGGTGCACAAGGGAGGAGTTTCTTTTGAGGCCACAACACCCACAGGCGCTGCAATAATTGCTGCCCTGGCTGAGCCGGCACCTGTCAGCCTCAGATACAGCATAGAGAAAACGGGCTATGGAATAGGACAAAAAGACAATCCTGCCCTCCCGAATATTCTCAGGGTATATCTTGCTGACACCGAGAATAAAATAATGTCGGGCCATCAGTCGTTCATGGTGGAATGCAACATTGACGATATGAACCCTGAGCTGTCAGAATATATTTCTGCCAGGCTGTTTGCATCAGGCGCACGGGATGTCTTTTTCACTCCTGTAATAATGAAAAAAGGGAGACCTGCATTTACCTTAAGTATAATATGTGAAGAAGAAAGCATAAATGACATCAGGGAAATACTTTTCACGGAGTCGACAACCATAGGCTTGAGGATCATGCCCTTTATGAAGGAGACACTTCAGCGTGAGTATGAAGAGATTGAGACACATTTCGGAAAGGTGGTGATCAAGAAGTCGTTTTTCAACGGCCGTCTCGTTTCTGTGAAGCCCGAAGCAGACAGGTGTGCGGCTATAGCTTCAGAAACCGGGCTTCCGATGAAACAGGTGATTGAGGAGATAATGTCTTTATTGAAGAAATGAAATGATCAGGGACGAAAAATTACAGAAGCTAAGGACTATCCTGTCGGAAGCAGGATCAGGCGTAGTGGCCCTTTCGGGTGGCACTGACAGTGTCTTTCTTGTCTGGGTCGCCTCGGAAATAAAAGCGCTGAGACTACTTGCCGTGACAGTTAACTCGCCATATATGTTTGGCTCGGAGGTAAGTGAGGCCATTAAATTCTGCGGTAGTCATGGCATTGACCATAAGCAGCTCATCATGGGAATACCTGAAGCTGTGAAAAACAATCCGCCTGAACGCTGCTACCTCTGTAAAAGGGAAGTCATGAGCCTGATAAAGGGAGAGGCTGTTAAAGGTGAGTTCAGATATGTATTTGACGGCACCAATTCTGATGATGTCTCCGACTACCGCCCCGGAATGAAAGCTCTGAAAGAGTTCGGGGTGAGAAGTCCCTTGCTGGAGGCAGGTCTCAACAAGGAAGAGATCCGGGCCCTTTCAAAGGAAGCCGGACTGCCTACATGGGATAAGCCCTCAAATGCATGTCTCATGACCCGCTTTCCTCATGGCACTGCTATCAGTCCGGATGAACTTCGCAAAGCAGAAGCTGCTGAAGAAATCCTTTCAGGTCTTGGCATGACAGGATCAAGAGTAAGAGTTCATGGTGACGTTGTAAGAATAGAATGCAGAAAGGAACATATGGAGGCATTACTGGAGGAGAAATTGAGATCCAATATTTCTGAAGGACTTAAAGCGCTGGGCTACAGCTATATTACGGTTGACCTTGAAGGGTACCGTACAGGAAGTATGAACAGGAAAATTGAATAATATGAATGCCATTGAGCTGGAGCGCATCCTGGAGGATATAAAAGCCGGTTTGTTACCGGTAAATGAGGCTATGGAGAAGCTTCAGAATTTTTCATACAGTGATCTGGGCTTTGCACGGATAGATCATCACCGGGAATTGAGGACCGGTTATCCGGAGATTGTCTACTGTGCGGGCAAGACCCATGATCAGGTGAGGAAAATTTTCGCCGTGATGAAGGAGCATGAGAATAATATAATCGGGACGAGGGCAGACAGGGAACTGAATGACTACATTAAGATCCATTTCCCTCACTCGGTATATTATGAAGTTGCCCGTATAATCAGTATCAAGAAGAAGGAGATCCAGCCTCCGCCAAAAAAAATTGCCATTATCACAGCCGGAACCTCAGATATTCCTGTTGCTGAAGAGGCTGCGGTAACCGCAGAGCTACTGGGCAATGATGTCATCAGGATCTATGATGCCGGTGTTGCAGGCATTCACAGGCTTGTTGATAAATTACCGGAGATACGTGAATGCAGGGTTGCCGTTGTCATTGCAGGTATGGAGGGTGCGCTGGCGAGTGTCATTGGTGGTCTTGTGAATATGCCGGTCATCGCAGTACCAACGAGTGTGGGTTACGGAGCTTCGTTTGAAGGCCTCTCTGCATTACTTGCGATGCTTACCAGCTGCGCTGCAGGAGTCACAGTGGTCAATATTGACAATGGCTTCGGGGCAGGGTTTTCAGCCAACAGGATCAACCGGCTCTGAAAGGCAATGGCAGGTACGGTACTCCTTTCCACAGCCTACTTTCCTCCTGCAGAATACTTCAGACTGATAACGCACGCAGGTGACGTTCGTATAGAGAAATGGGAGAACTATCATAAACAGACTTACCGCAACAGGTGCACCATCCTTGGCGCAAACGGGCCCCTTGATCTTATTGTTCCGGTGCTGCGCGGGTCATTTCACAAGACGCCGGTCAGAGATATTGAAATTGACAATAGCCGCAGGTGGCGCGAACTGCATCTGCGAGGCATAATGTCAGCTTATGCCACAGCACCATATTTCGAATTCTATTTTGATATTATCAGGGAGGTCATTACGGGCGAGTTCAGGTACCTTACCGAGCTAAATGCGGCTGCTCTGAAGACGGTCCTTGATGCCCTGGGAGTGGATGTCCCGGTACGCCCAACGGATGAGTTCATAAGTGAAGGTATGGCTGAAGCTGATTTCAGGTACCTTATCACTCCGAAAATTCCTTCGGGATCAGTGGAAAATGCCGGTATCAGTTATACCCAGGTTTTCTCAGACAGGTATGGTTTTGTACCGCGATTAAGTATTATTGACCTCCTTCTGAATAACGGACCGGAGACCAGAGCATTGCTGCTGAGGCCTCCGGCATGAAAAACAGAATTGGAAATATAACTAAAACTTAAGACCAACTGTCGCTGTCAGAAACTTGTCGTGGGAATCTATCACTGCAGGGTCAAGCCATGCATCGGGATACATCAGATAGTTTTCGGTATTCATCATTCCTGTATAGGAGAAGTCGATAAAGAATCCCGGCTGCCTGTAGCCTATACCGGCACTGAAACCATTATAATCTGCCTGTTCATTAAGGGTTCCTTTACTGTATGAAGAGCCGTAATGTCTGAGTCCGCCCCTGAAATAGACTGAACCAAGGCGCACCTCGGCGCCAAGCCTCAGGTTACCTGTACTTTTCAGTTCAGCCCTGAGATCTTCATTCTCGTCTGAAAAATCATACCCGTCAGCTCCGCGGCTGAGTTTTGCTGTTGAATAATCAACAAACTCATAGTCGGCACTGACAGTAGCCATAGTTCCGATCTGAAAGGCTATACCTGTGCTTATCCTGTAGGGAGTAGTGATGCGGTAACTGTAAGACATCGGGTCTTTTTTTACTTCATAATTGCCGTCGTCATCAGAATTTGAAGGTGTGTCACCGTTAAAATATGATGTAAGGTTGCTGTAATAGTTCTCTGTTACCCTGTAAACGGTGGGTGTAGTGAAACTGAAGCCCAGCCTCAGGGCTTCAATCGGTTTTAGGATAGCACCAAGCTTGAAGTTAAATCCTGAACCATTGGCAATAAAATGGTCTGTATAGGTGAACCTGACAAAATCGGGCACGTTGTCTTCAGCATCAAATTCAGTATGTGTATAATGTCCTGTATAAGAAAGTGAAGTAATTCCGAATCCGGCGCCCAGATACAGTTTATCTCCCACATTTGCACCTAAGGCAATTGTGTGTTCGGCAGTATATCCGTCGTTGTCAATCACTCTTTCAGTCTCCTGACCGTATGCGGGGTCCATCTCTCCATAGTAGGAGAACACAGAAGCGTATTGGGTATAACTATTTGAAAGTGTGTCTATAAGCCATGTCTCATATGCCATATAGCCGCTTGAGGTATTGTCCTGAAGCTCATCGGTATAATAGCCGTTTGCCTGTGAAGCCCAGTAATCAGACATTGAGCTGGCATTGCTGGTACCGGAAACAAGGGTTCGCTGGCTGAAATTGTTCGTACGGTTATAAGAATAGGCAATGCTCAGGCTTTTCAGTGCTGATCCATTTCCTAATGTAACAGCCGATACAAGTCCAATCTGGCCGACATTGAAATCCGTCAGCTGGTCATGATTGCCGGATCCGCCATAATTGGTCCAGGAGCTTTTAAACATCAGCTGCGGTGAAACTGAAAATTCAGTGGATCTGAAGACAGCTGCAGAAGCAGGGTTGAGCGATATGGCCGTGAGGTCTCCGCCGAGGGCTGTGAAAGCGCCGCTCATGCCATTGAAGCGTGCCGTACCCTGGTAGAAGATCTTTGAATACCTGAGTGCATCGTCGAGGTTCTGCGCCATCAGACCGAGAGGGATCAGCAGAACTGTTATCATTATGAATACTCTCTTTTTCATTTTTTCTCTTTTTTGAAGTATAAGATCCCTGCTGCTCCTGCTTTCGAGGAACACAACATTCAAAGTCTTTTCGTTTTATTACCTCCTTCTTCCGCCCGAGCTTCCTGATGAAGAAGTTGTGGATGATGAAGAAGATGAAGATGAAGATCCGGATGAAGACCCCGAGCTGTAGCTGCCCGATGATGAGGACCTTGATCCTGATGAGGACGAATTGCCAGAGCCTGAACTGCCTCCTGAGTATGATGATCCGCCGCTGCTTCTGCTTCCGGAACTTACCGATGTGCTGCTGCGCGAAGGAGCAGAATACTGAACCGATGATGATGAAGATCTTGAAGGTGAATGGCCTGATGAGCTGTTATTATACTGTGATCTGGTCGGGACTGATCCACCGCTGCTGCTCCTGACGCTGCTCTGGTTATTATATATAGTTGATCTGCTGTTATCCGTGGTTGTAGTCCGGCTGTTGTTATAAGACGGCCTTGAGCTCATCCTCGGGTTGTTGTAGCTGGGGGTATATGTTCTTTCAGTTGTCTGATACTGAGGTCTGTTCACACTCTGAGTCCGGGTTTCTGCCTGTGCCGGCACCTGGCTCTGTGGCCTTGACTGTGAGGTAATGCCGGTTGACTCGCGGCGGGTATATTGTGGCTGGGTTGCTGCGGTGGAGACAGTAGAAGTTCTGGCACCTGCAGAGGCAGCCCTCGTAGATGTATATGTGGCTTCAGTACCGGAAGCTGTTCTCCTTGATGGATAGGAGCTCTGGGTATATGATGATGATGAAGCTGTCTTATTTCTGCTGTCACCCGGGGTGTAGGAGCCCCTGGAAGATGTGCTGAAACCGCCCCTGCGTGCCACATATTTACTGTTTACATCATTATTACCCTGGTAGAAGTAGTTGTTATTGTTATAGTAGCCTGAATACATCCATGGATTGTATCCGTAACCCCAGTATGAGTTATACGAGTAGTACGGATCATACATATACGGCCTGTACATGTAAGAGTCATACCAGAAAGGATCATACATCCCTCCTGAGTAAAAAGGATATCCGAAATAGTTATAACCGAAAGATAGTCTTGATGAGAAGGGACTGAAGTAGAACGGATCTCTCCAATAGGGGTAGAAATAACTGTCATTGAACAGGTAGATCTGATCTGAAGGGCTCATGTAACCGTAGTAATTGTTCCCCACCGAGCCATCTCCACGGTTCCCCTCCTGTGCAAGGTACTCTTCATAAGGGACATATTCATCACCGATGAGAGTATCGCCGGCAAAGATATTATCATAGTACTTCTCAGCAGGCCTGTCAGGTGAGCTTTTCTGTACTGCCACTATCGGCTGATCAGAAGCCCTGTAATATAAATCATCATATGCGGTTCCGGTGAAAAGCTGTGACGTGCACGAGCTTGCTGTCACCAAAATTACCGGGATTATGTACCTGAATTTTTTCATCTTACCCTCCTGGAGTTATCTTTATATGAATAGCACAAATTCCGTACCAATTATTTAGTTCTAAGAATATCTTTATCGTTTCTTGGACGAAGTTGAGCTTCTCCTGCCTGTTTCGGTCTTTGATGTCGTTTTTGCCGTGGATTCCCCGGAAGCTTTCTCAGTGCTTTTCCTGGTTGTTGTCTCTTTTGGCTGAGGGGTGCTGCGCGATGTTCCCTGGCTTACGTTTGTCTCCCTTCTGTTGGTGGAGGTTCTGACAGCGCCCTGAGTCTGTTGACGCGATTGTGTCTGTACCGGCGCTCTCATACCAGCCTTTTCTCTGCCCGGATCAGTTCTGTCATTCACGTTGGGGTTATTGGGTCTATCGGGCTCATTGGGCTTGGCTTCAGTAGGTTCAGCGACGCCTCTCCTGTACTGTCCCATCCGTAATCCGTTGTTGCTTTTGTCTTTACCACTGTTACCCTGCCCGGTGTTATTGCCCTGGGTATCCGACCTTCCTGTATTGTTCCTCGTACCCTGATCACTCCTGGTAAATGTGCCGTTTGAACGGGTGGCTGTTTCCTCAGGCCTTGAGTAATTTGATCCGGTGCTTCTTCCGCTGGTCACAGTGTAACCTGGCCTGCGATCGGGGATATTCGGCCTTGAAGGATTGTAACCCCTGCCGTAGCCAGTGTTGTTGTTATTATTGTAGGAGTTGTAATAGTTGTTATTGTTCACAATATAAACAGGCCTGTAAGAATCCCAGTGCTGATGATGATTCCATCTGTTCCATGCCACCGGGTAATGATATTGCGGTCTGCCGAGGTAAATATTTATACTGTAGCTAAAGCCGGGACTGTTCCAGGAGTTCCAACCGTATCCCATCCAGGGATCATAATCCATCCAGGGATCATAGCCCCACCAGTAAGATCCGCCAAAACCGCTTCGCCATGAATACCTTGAAACACCCGCTCCGTAATAATACCAGTCGTCATAAATTGACACTCCCCAGGTATATGGAGTGAAGTTATACCAGTATGTTTCCGTGTATACCGGCGAATAAAAATCAAAGCTGGAGTAAGAGTTGTGGAACCTTTTTAAACGGGAAGCATACTCATACCCATTGTCAGTGTAATAGTTGTTTACCACAACCTGCTGACTGCCGTAACCATAGTCTTTCCCCCTGTAATCCCCTTTGCCATCTTCAGCCGTCGCATTCAATGCCATTGTCAGTGTGGTGATTACTGCGAGTAAATTTTTTGTATTCATGTCGTGACCCCCCTTTTTGGTTCGTAAGTTTTGTCTATTTTTACGCAATCTTTTGCAATGCTATTTAACATTATTCAAATACTATACCAAAAGAATGGCCAAGTTTCTTACAAGCAGGGAGGAAAATTATTCACAATGGTACAATGACCTTGTCATCAAGGCTGATCTGGCTGAGAATTCCGCGGTCAGGGGTTGTATGGTCATCAAACCGTACGGTTATGCCATCTGGGAGAGGATACAGGCAGAGCTTGACAAAAAGTTCAAGGCCACAGGGCACGTAAATGCATACTTTCCTCTGTTTATCCCCAAGTCCTTTTTCAGCCGCGAAGCAGACCATGTTGAGGGCTTTGCAAAAGAGTGTGCAGTAGTTACCCATTACCGTCTCAAAAAGGATCCCAACGGGAAAGGCATAATTGTCGATCCGGATGCAAAGCTGGAGGAAGAACTGATTGTCAGACCCACTTCAGAGACCATCATATGGAATACATATAAAGACTGGATACACTCATA
>DATKUS010000092.1:0-4482 GCA_035530535.1 Bacteroidales bacterium | reverse complement strand
TACAATAAGGCGCAATTTCGACTTTTATGAATCGCGCTGCGTACATGAATCCTCCCTGTCGCCAAGCATACATTCCATAATTGCCTCAAGACTGCATGACACGGACAGGGCTTATAAGCTTTACCTCCGTACGGCAAGGCTTGATCTTGATGACTATAACAGGGAAGTAAAGGATGGGCTGCATGTCACAAGCATGGCCGGCACATGGCTTTCGATAGTCGAGGGCTTCGGCGGGATGCGGATCCGAAATGACAGAGTATGTTTCAATCCTATAATCCCTGAGGCATGGGAGTCATATTCATTTATCGTACGCTTCCGGAACAATCCACTGAGGATTGTAGTGAACAGCAAAAAAGTGATTGTCATAAATCTTTCTTTGGAAAATATTCCAATATCGGTTTACAGTAATGAGTTCCTGCTTGAACCGGGAGCCCGTCAAAAAATTGAAAAGTGATTAAGAGTTACAGACTTGTCATTATAGGGTTGCTGCTGACAACATCAGCAACATCTATCTTCAGCCAGAAAATTGAGCGTATTGAGCCACCTTCATGGTTCATCGGGATGAAAGAACCGGTTGTACAACTTATGGTTTATGGCAAAGACCTGGGATCATTCGATGTAAGTACAGATTACCCCGGTGCCTCGGTAACTACTGTAATCAAAACTGATAATCCGAATTACCTGTTCGTTAATCTGAATATCAGCGGCAGCGCTCTGCCCGGGACTGTCACCCTTACCTTCACATGCGTCAAGACCAGTCTGACTCATGATTTTCCCTTGCTTGAGAAACCTTCCGGAGCTATTAAAGGCTTTGACGCCTCTGACGTTATTTACCTATTGATGCCTGACAGGTTTGCAAACGGGGACCCTTCCAATGACAATGTCGAAGAGATGCTTGAGAAAGCTGACCGGAGCAATCCCGGAGGCCGCCACGGCGGTGACCTGAAAGGCATATCAGATCACCTTGACTATTTTAAAAACCTTGGTGTGACAGGACTGTGGCTCAATCCATTCCTTGAAAACAACCAGCAGCATTCCTCCTACCATGGCTATTCGACTACAGATTTTTACCGTACCGATCCCCGCTTCGGGAGTAATGAGGAGTTCAGACAACTGGTGACTAAAGCCCACAGTATGGGCTTGAAAGTCGTCATGGACATGATATTCAATCATATCGGATCAGGACACTGGTGGATGAAGGACCTGCCCTCAAAGGACTGGGTGCATCAGTTCGATAAGTTCACCCGGACAAATTACAAAGCTTCAACATACATGGATCCGTATGCGGCAGAGAGTGACGTCAGGCTGATGGAACAGGGATGGTTTGATGTAACCATGCCTGACCTTAACCAGAGCAACCCTCTTGTTGAGACATACCTCGCACAGAACAGCCTCTGGTGGATAGCCTACTCTGGTCTGGATGGAATCAGGATGGACACCTACCCGTACTCTGAACCGAATATGATGTCAAGGTGGGCAAAGCGTGTCATTGATGAATTCCCCGGTTTTTTTATTGTCGGCGAGGTATGGTATGATGAACCGGCACATACCTCATACTGGGCGCTGAACAAGAAAAACAGCGACGGCTACCGGTCTAACCTGCCATCCCTGACCGATCTTCCCCTGTGCTTTGCCACACACACGGCATTCACCGGACCTGCCAGCGCCAATGACGGAATGTCAAAACTCTACACATTACTGTCACAGGATTTCCTCTATCCCGAGCCAATGAGAAACGTGATATTCCTTGACAATCACGATATGACGCGGTTTTATACAGAGACTGGCAAGAGCTTGGATGTCTATAAGATGGCGCTGAGTTTCATAATGACAACAAGGGGCATCCCGCAGTTTTACTATGGTACTGAGATAGTAATGGAAGGCGACAAGAACAGGGGTGACGGCTTTCTGCGCGAGAACTTTCCCGGAGGATGGCCCGGTGATGCCAAAAATGCCTTTAACGGCCAAAACCTGTCAGAAACCGAAAAGGAGGCTTTCGATTTCACCAAAAGAGTCCTTGACTGGCGGAGAGACAAGGAGGTAATACATCACGGAAAGCTCAAACAGTTTATTCCTGAAAACGGCCTGTATGTTTATTTCAGGTACAATGAAAAGGAGAGCGTTATGATAATACTCAATAACAGTGAGAAGGAGAGCCGTACTATCACAAAGGAGAGATACAGGGAGGCAATGGAAGGATTTACTCGTGGTTATGATGTAATAACGGGGGAAAACGTAGATGACCTTACTTCATTCAGCGTGACCCCTAAAACAGCGATGATAATAGAACTAAAATAACCTGATTATGAAAGAACACATTTTAAGGATCATTTTACTGATCATAGGGATAGCCCTGGTAGCAGTTGCGTGCCGTCCGAAAGAGGCTAAAGTCATTAACCCGCTGACTTCATCGGTAGTGCATGCCGACTGGACCCGTAACATGGTCCTGTATGAGATAAATGTGAGGCAGTTCTCTGCTGAAGGCACGCTGGCGGGAGTAGAAAAAGCGCTCCCCGAGCTGAAAGAGCTTGGCGTCAATGTTCTGTGGTTCATGCCAATATATCCCATAGGTGAGGTAAATAGAAAAGGCGAGCTGGGAAGCTACTATTCAATTAAAGATTACATGGATGTTAATCCCGAGTTTGGCACTCTGGACGAGTTCAAAACGCTGGTGGCAAAGGCTCATGATTTGGGCTTTCATGTTATTCTTGACTGGGTTGGCAATCATTCAGCCTGGGACAATCTGCTGGCCGAAGAATTCCCCGAATGGTACGAGAAGGATTCATTAGGGAATTTTGTTTCTCCTTTTGACTGGACTGATGTCATTCAGTTTGATTACACTGCCATGCCTTTGTGGGACTACATGGTTGGAGCCATGAAGTTCTGGGTCGCCGAAGCCGGTGTTGACGGTTACCGCTGTGACTTCCCGGGTCTTATTCCGGAAGAGTTCTGGTTCAGGGCAACAACCGAGATGAATGCCATTAAGCCTGTGCTTATGCTTGCTGAAGATGAGGAACATTCCTACCTCCTTGAGCGGGCGTTTGACATGAACTACGGCTGGGCGCATCATCATCTTATGAATGCTGTGGCTGCCGGAATGCGCAGGCCGGCAGCACTCGATACAATGATGCAGTATGAGCTGAAATACTATCCTGCAGACGCTTACAGGCTCAGGTTTCTGACCAATCATGATGAAAACTCATGGAACGGCACCATTGATGAAAAAATGGGTGATGCTCAGAAAGCGTTTGCAGCCTACATATTTACCACCCCGGGTGTACCCCTTGTTTATAATGGCCAGGAGGCTGACCTCGATAAGAGACTTGAGTTCTTCAAACGTGATCCAATTGAGTGGAAGGAGACAGAGCTTCGTGAGTTCTATACTAAGCTGATACACCTGCGCACTACACACCCCGCATTGCGGCACGGCACTGAGGGAGGCACCTTCACCACGCTGAAGACAAACCAGAAAAACGTTTACGCTTATAAAAGAGAAAAAGGCGATGCCTCTGTGCTGGTGATCCTCAATCTTGGGAAAAAGCCTGTAAATGTTACTCTTAAGGATGGTTCAACACAGGGAGCATATAAAGACATCTTCTCGGGAGAGGAGACTGAAGTAGCACAGGGCAAGGCCTTTAAGCTTGACGCCTGGGGCTACCTGGTGCTTACAAAATAAAGATTTAGTTTTTGGATTGGCGGGGAGGAGGATGCAATTATGCGCCACCTCCCTCCCCGATCCGCCGTCTGGCGGACGGGAGTACTCCTCCTTATTAAGAAGGAGAAATTTAATGTATTATAAATCAAGGGGTGGTAAAAGAATCATAGCTTAATTATCTTTTTTACCGTACTCCTCTTCCCTGTGCTGACCCTGACGTAATAAATGCCCCTGGCAACATCGCTTCCGCCGCCGGTCTTTCCATTCCATGTGACCTCCCTGATCCCCGCCGGGACAGCCAAAATCCTTACTGGTTTTCCGTCAGCAGCAAATATCTCCACGTTATGCAGCTTATATTCATCATCGCCGGCAAAGGTTATGAGGGTTTCATCATCGAATGGATTGGGATAAATCTCGAAAGCCACACCTGCATCACCGTCAGGGATGAACGGTTCTTCTATGCTTAGCAGGAATGAAGGTCTGGCAATACGTTTGGAGGTATAGAGCCTGAATTCACCCGGAAGGAGGTCAATGCTCAGATCCTGTGTGGAAGAAGTGATGTCAACTGAATCGCCCCTGAAGAACTCATACCACTTTCCTGTACGTGTAAAGTTTGCGGCGACACTTCTGACTGCCACATCGAAGTTTCCCAGGACCATCACATCCATTTCCGTATGCACAATATTCAGTCTCTTTGACATCCCCTCCTGGTAAAGGGTAAAGTTGTCTGAAGAAAAAGCTTCATACTTTTCCTTCAGGCTGATCAGAGCCTGGAAGTTATTATAGAGGTTACGCCGGTCAGGGTCAGTGTAATAATTCCATTTGAT
>DATKUS010000091.1:0-5704 GCA_035530535.1 Bacteroidales bacterium | reverse complement strand
CAGTGACAGCATCAGGCTGCAGCTTCCTGATAAGCTCATAAAATGCTTCCCAGTTGTATACCTGCCTCTTTCCGTTTGGTCCTTCGCCATTGGCGCCGTCAAACCATACCTCATCAACGGGGCCATACCACGTCAGCAACTCCTTAAGTTGTTCCATAAAAAACCTGTTGTAGGCCGTTGAATCACCGTAGCATTCCGCATTACGGTCCCAGGGAGAGAGGTAGAGACCGAATTTCATTCCGTACTTTTTGCAGGCATCCCTTAATTCCCTTACCACATCACCTTTTCCATCCTTCCACGGACTTGATGCCACCGAATGATCCGTGGTTTTTGTCGGCCAGAGACAGAACCCGTCATGATGCTTGGCAGTAAGTATTACCATCTTCATGCCGGCATCATGCAGTACACTTACCCATTGCTCAGCATCAAGCTCTGACGGATTGAAAAGCTCTTCAGACTCATCACCGTTGCCCCACTCTCTGTCAGTGAAGGTGTTTATCGTGAAATGGATGAACGCTGTCATCTCCAGTTCCTGCCATGCCATCTGACGAGCATGCGGAACAACGCGGGCAGCCATTGCCTCTTTGACCCCAAGGGTCGGGCCAACCGGAAATGAAACGCTCCCGGTATGTAGTTGCTCTCCTTTCTGATTGAGGCAGGAGGCTAATAGCAATATTATGACCGGTAACAGGGCAAAATTTATTATGTGCCTGATAATGTTCATAATGATGGTTATCTTAAACTCACTTTTTCAGCGCTGTCTTTGCATAAAAATGACTAAGGATGTAAAGTATTCCGGTAACCAGCACCGGGGTAGAGAGAGCCAGGAATGGTAACGTTTTATCGGTGGTCTTCATAAAAAGTGACATTATTACGCCCAGTACTATAATAATTATCCCGCCGGCAAGCTGGTTTTTCAGGGCTGTCAGTATCGCGGCCAGAAGAATCAGCGCCGGTACCATACTGATGCCGAAACCCACCCATTGTTCCCGCGACTGGGCAGCGGTTGAAAAGTTGTCAAGGGCCAGGATAACAAGAAAAGCAATTATTAACAGTGTGAGTACCCGCGGAGCCCAAAAGATGAATTTTGCCATAATGCCTCCTAATGTCTTGATTTAACATATTTTATATTTCTGAAACGGAGCGCAGACCAGTCGCTGTCAATTGAAATCTGGCTGACAGGCTTGAATCCCCCTTCCGAAACTGATTCCCAACCGTGATCACGGTTGATGTCACTGGTGTGTTTTTTCGATGTCACTTTGGGATAAGCAAACCACAGCTTGCCGTCGTGGCTCAGGTTATGGAGGCATGTGGGCCCCAGTTCCCTTACCTCTGCCGAGCCGGGCGTAAATGCTACCATGAATTCATAAAGAAAACGGGCATTAATTTCATTATCTATCTGCACCCCGGGAAGCTGTTTTGCCAGCCTCTCCTGAAATTCCACCGGCGCATTCAGCACCGCAATACGGTCAAGATCCTTATATCTGAATTTTTTTAACAGGTCGTCCATGGTTTTTATCATTCTTTCTCCCGCACAAATATACTAATAAGAGCCAACCATTGCCGTCACTTAACTATTTTGCTATTCCGGTGTTAAAGCTTTAACTTTGTAAAATCATAATCTGGGGTGCCTTAAAGGAACAGGCTGAGATCATACCCTTAAAACCTGATCCGGGTAATGCCGGCGTAGGGAAAAGAGTAATTATTTCCGGCCATCTTTTATTGTCTCAGGTTTTGAGAGGTGTTATATTCATTTAAGAAGATGGCTAGAAATTTTATTTTATGGGTTTTAGTAACAGCGCTGCTTGGAAGCCTGAGTGTGTCAGGTCAGCAAAGCCGTGGTTTCATAGGTGGCCTGGTACGCGACAGTGAGGGGCATCCGCTTTCAGGGGCTTCAGTATTGATTGACAGTCTTTCAGCCGGAGTTGCAACCGGGAACAACGGGAGATATATGCTTCGCGGGCTGAAGAATGGTGTTTATAAGGTCAGATTCAGCTTCACAGGCTATGAGACCGTGACTGAAACAGTCACTCTTACGGGCATTGCCTCGGTAGATGTCATTCTTGGTGAGGCTACCGTTATTGCTGATGAGGTTATTGTAAGAGGAAGCAGGGCGGGCAGCCGCACACCAATGGCACACACAACTATTGAAGGGTCAGAGCTGAGGAAGTCGGACATGACAAGAGACATGCCATACCTTCTTGCCCTTACTCCCTCAGTGGTGGAGACATCTGATGCCGGTAACGGGGTAGGATATACATCATTACGGATACGGGGAACAGATGCAAACAGGATAAATATAACAGTTGACGGAATCCCGCTGAACGACTCTGAGTCGCAGCAGGTGTTCTGGGTTGACTTGCCTGACCTGGCTTCCTCAACGGGTAGCATCCAGATACAGCGCGGAGCGGGGACTTCAACCAACGGAGCCGGGGCCTTCGGAGCTTCTGTGAATATCAGCACTCTGACACCGCCTGATGATCCTGGTGCAGTGGTTGACCTGGCCGCCGGGTCATTTAACACCTTCCGGACGACAGCAAAAGTGTGGTCAGGAAAGGTAGATGACCGATTCAATATGATGATACGGGCATCAAAGATTAGCAGCAACGGATATATCGATCACAGTGCATCAGATATCAAATCGGTCATGGTCAGTGGTGACTGGATCACCCCGGTTGACAGGATCAGGTTCAATATACTTTCCGGCAATGAAAGAACAGGAATCAGCTGGTGGGGTGTGCCCCGGGAATTATTGTCTGTCAACAGGAAGTATAACCCTTCAGGAGAATATACTGATGCCAATGGCATTACTCAGTACTATGACGATGAGACAGACAATTATAAACAGACTCATTACCATCTTTTCTATACTCACAGATTTGCACCGCACCTTCATCTTAACACCGGATTGCACCTTACTGACGGTTCCGGCTACTATGAAGAGCAGAAGAGCGACAGGGATACAGAAGAATACGGATTTGGAACAATCATCTCCGGTAATGAAATAATAACGGAGATGGACCTTGTGCAGCGAAAATGGATGAGCAATAATTTCTATGGGGCGGTCTGGTCCCTGGTGCAGGAAGGTCATACAGTAGATTGGACAGCCGGCGGCGGCGCCAACCGGTACGACGGCGATCACTTCGGGAAGATCCTTTGGATGGAGTATCCCGGAAACATTATCCCGGGTCACGAGTGGTACCGCAACCGGGGAGTGAAGGATGAGTTTAATGTATACGGTAAAATGAATGCGAGGATCAGCAACAGCATAAGCGGGTTCATCGATCTGCAGTTCAGGTATATCGGTTACCGGCTTTCAGGACCTGATGATGACCTGCGAGACCTTTCACAGGACCACTATTACAGGTTCTTCAACCCAAAGACCGGTCTTTTCTGGAGCAACGGCCGTGGTAATGATGCATTTCTTTCAGTGTCAGTAGCACACCGTGAGCCCACCCGCTCTAACTTCACTGACGCCGCAGGCGATAACAGTGTGACCCCACGGCCTGAACAGCTGACAGACTACGAGGGAGGCTATTCATTCAGGACAAGCGCCCTTAGCCTTAACCTTAACCTTTACCTGATGAGGTACCATGATCAGCTCATACCTACAGGAAAGATAAGCAATACCGGCTACCCGGTGATGACCAATGTTCCGGAGAGCTACCGTACCGGTGCTGAGATATCAGGAAGCTACAGGCCCTCGCCTCTTGCCGCATTTAAGATCAATATGACGTGGAGCCGCAATAAGATTAAAAACTTCCGTAATTACTATTTTGATTACAACACAACCGACTGGAGCGAAGAATATGTGTGGAGTGATCTCGGAAGCGTAGATATTGCATATTCTCCCCGTTTTTCAGGATCAGCAGAGGTGGAGGTCAATATCCTTGAGCGTATGGCACTTCGTCTTAACGGCAAATATGTAGGCAAACAGTATTTTGACAATACCATGAGTTCTGACCGCTCCATACGTTCATATTTTGTCAGTAACATGGCTGCCGAGTATGACATTAAAACCGGAAACCCTGAGGAGATCTCTTTTAAGATACTTGTAAACAACCTCTTCAATACATTGTATGAAAGTAATGCCTATGGCGGCATGTGGTCTGAAGACGGGAATGAAAAAACGTGGGCTTATTTCTTCCCCCAGGCGGGGATAAACTTCATGCTTGGTGCAACAGTAACTTTCTGAGAAAATGCCGGAGTGGTTAGCAGAACACAGCATTGAGATATTCGGGGCGATTGCCGGGATACTCTATGTCTTTCTTGAGATACGGCAGAATATCCTTTTGTGGCCTCTGGGTATCATCACCTCTGCAGTATATATTTTTGTCTTCAGGGAAAACGGTTTTTATGCAGGTATGGTGCTACAGCTCTATTACCTGGTGATAAGCGTTTACGGATGGAGGGTGTGGTGGCATGGAGCACGGAGCATGGGGCAAAGGGCAGAGAGTATGGAGCAAAAACCGGGGTTAGCGGTAAGGAGGATTGGTTTAAAGACCGGAGTGATTTGCCTGGCAGTGTCACTGGCACTGTGGGGCGGGCTGTGGTATGTGCTTGACAGGTGGACAGACTCGCCGGTGCCGCTATGGGACGGCCTGATTACCTCACTATCCGTGGTTGCAACCTGGATGCTGACGCATAAGATACTGGAACAGTGGCATGTATGGATAATCGCAAACTCCCTGGCCGTAGTCGTCTATCTTGTAGTGGGAATGTACCCGACCACAGTTCTGTTTTTTGTATATGCAGTCATGGCTGTGGTGGGACTAAGGGAATGGAGAAAAAGTCCTGTTGAAAATAATTAAAGGAGAAAATATGAAAACCGTAATACTTGCAAACGGTAGCTATCCTTCGCACAGTGTACCGCTGAAACTACTGGAAGAGGCTGACCTCATTGTATGTTGTGATGGGGCTGCAGAGAAACTGACATCGCACGGGATAATGCCGGGGGCAATTGTTGGGGACCTTGATTCTGTTTCACCCGCAATAAAAGAGAAGTATAAAGAGGTACTGTATCCTGATAGTGACCAGGAAACCAATGATCTGACAAAGGCAGTGAAATGGTGCCTTAAAAGAGGGATAAAAGAGGTTACGATAGTCGGGGCGACGGGACTGCGGGAAGATCATACCCTGGCAAACATTTCGCTCATGGCTGAATATTCCCGTGACCTGAAGGTTGTAATGTACACTGATACGGGCCTGTTTGAGTCGTTTGACAGAACTGCAACACTTGAATCTTATCCCAGGCAGCAGGTCTCGGTTTTCAGCATTACACCCGAAACAGCCATAACCTCCGCCGGTCTCCGTTATCCCCTTCATGGTCTTAAACTCAGGAACTGGTGGCGGGGCACTCTCAACGAAGCCGCTGATGAAAGATTCAGCCTTGAATTCACAGATGGAATTGTCATTGTCTTCAGGCAATACTGAGGGAAATATTTCTAACTTTATACGTTCACGATATCAAAATCCACTTCCATGAATAGAATTCTCTTATCCGTCGTATTAGTTGTGCTGGCAGTTATATCATCCTGCAAGGTTGAAAATAAGCCGGCAGCCGCTGATCTTAATACATTCCGTTTTCAGGAGTACAGCATTGACCAGCTCCAGGAAGGCTACCGTAACGGTGAGTTTACGGTGACAGAGGTGGTACAGGCATATCTAGACCGGATAAATGCCATTGATGACAATGGTCCGAAAC
>DATKUS010000090.1:0-26997 GCA_035530535.1 Bacteroidales bacterium | reverse complement strand
CGGGCTATTCCTTCAGAAGCTTTTTGCTGATCCTGACCTTGGGTCTATGATCAATGACATATTCGAAGCACCGGCAAACTTCAACATTGACCTTGACTGTGACAGGGTTAATTCGCAGAAACAGAAGAGGTCTCCCGCCAGGCAGCAGTATTACTGATCAGGAGAAGAGAAGCTTTACCAGCCCTTCAATTTTATATACAGTCCGGATCTTGAGTCCGGACTGTTCTTTTATATTCCTGTTATACCCTGAGATGACTATCTGCTCAAAGCCCATGCGGGAAGCCTCGAGTATCCGCTGTTCAATTCTGGCCACCGGTCTGATCTCTCCGGAGAGGCCTACTTCGCCGGCAAAAGCTGTCTGATGTCCTACCGGGGCATCAAGGTTGGATGACATCACAGCGCTCACCACGGCGAGGTCAATAGCCGGATCACTTACTTTCAGTCCGCCGGCAATATTCAGGAAGACGTCCTTTATTCCCAGTCTGAATCCTGCTCTTTTCTCAAGCACAGCCAGAAGCATGTTAAGCCTGCGCGTGTCAAATCCCGTGGAGCTGCGCTGCGGGGTGCCGTATACGGCGCTGCTGACAAGAGCCTGGGTCTCAATCATGAATGGTCTGAGCCCGTCAACAGTGGCTGCTATGGTGACGCCGCTGGAGAGATCACGTCCTTTGTTAATGAACAGTTCCGAAGGGTCAGTGATCTCACGAAGCCCGTCTCCTGCCATCTCGAAGATGCCTATCTCCGCAGTGGATCCGAAACGGTTTTTCACCGGTCTCAGTATGCGGAAAACATAATTTCCGTCACCTTCAAACTGCAGTACCACGTCTACGATATGTTCAAGTACCTTGGGCCCGGCCAGAGTACCATCTTTGGTAATATGTCCGATAAGTATAACGGGCACGCCTGATTCCTTGGCATAACGCAGCATCATCGCGGCACACTCCCTGACCTGTGACACTGATCCTGCTGATGATTCCAGCAATGAGGACCTGAGGGTCTGGATAGAATCTATGATGAGCACTTCCGGGTTGATTATTGCCGCCTGGTTTATGACACTCTCCAGTTCAATCTCATTGTATATGAAGCAGTTACTGTTTTTCCCGGGGAGTCTCCCTGCCCTTAGTTTCACCTGTCCCTCGCTCTCTTCTCCGGAGACATAAAGTACCTTTTTCTCTTTTTGTGCAAGAGCAAGCTGAAGCGCCAGTGTTGACTTGCCTATTCCCGGTTCTCCTCCCATAAGGATCAGGGAGCCTTTCACCATCCCGCCACCAAGAATCCTGTCCATCTCCCCGATGCCAGTTGTAATACGATCATTATCAGTCAGTTCTATTCCTGAAAGCAGCTCGGGCTTTCGGCGGGCAGCACCGGGAGCGGCAGGTGAAGGCGGAGAGAGGGTTATTATCTCTTCGCGGTAGCTGTTCCATTCTTTGCATGAAGGACAATGGCCGATCCATTTTGGTGACTCGGCACCACAGTTCTGACAGATATAAATGGTTTTGTTTCTGGCCATAAGTGAGGTTGTAAGAGACAAATTTACGAAAAGAAGTGCAGTGTCACGACTTGTTTTCTTCCGTGACGGAGAAGATTTTTCCGCTTTTCCGGCCGAAGAGTATATAGAGCGAAACGGAACCAAGGACGGCAATTACAAGGAGCTGTGATTCATGTGACAGGGTTGCGTATGCGAGACCTTCTTCGAGTGGGATCCCGTATACTACCAGCAGGCCCCGGGAGACTATCCAGTGGAAAGCGCCAAGGCCGCTCTGTACCGGAACGGCCATGCCGAAGCTGCCTATAACAAGTATGAATAAAGCTCCTCCGATTCCTATTTCTGACGTTGAATCAAGGCAGTAAAGGGGCAGGAATGTCATCAGGAAATAGGCCCCCCAGAGCAATATCGTCAGAAAGATGAACTCCCATTTTCGTTTCAGTGATGCTATGGATTTGAGGCCGTCAATGATGCCGTCACCAAAAGAATAGATCTTTCTAAATAGCGGTCTTGCGGAGAGTTTTTTTCTCAGGCCGAAATAGAGTGCGACTCCAAGAGCACCGCACAGGATGATCACAATATATAATAATGCTGATGACCCAAAGAGTGAAGATATCTTTGCGTTCATCGGGGAGATAACTGTCTTTGAAAGGAAGGAGCCTGTGGTGCCTGATCCGGCTATCAGCATCACTCCGAGAAGTATGAGCACTGTAAGGAAGTCTATAGTTCGCTCAATTATTACTGTTCCTACCAGTTTATCAAAGGGCAGTTTCTCCTTTTGCCCCAGGGCTGCACAGCGCGTAACTTCTCCCAGTCTGGGAAAAATCAAATTGGCAAAATAGCCGGTCAAAAGCGAGTGATAAGTATTTTTGAGGGAGGGTTTGTATCCCAGCGGCTCTATAAGGAGCATCCACCGGCGCGCCCTGATCACAAAGGCAACAACGGAAACCATTGCTGCAGCTATCAGCCAGATATAGTCAGCTTTTCGGAGAATAGAGCCAAGTTTGCTGAAGTCAATACCTCTGAAGGAGACCCACAGGAGCAAGAGTCCGATAAGCAAAAAGAGAACAGTCCTGGAGGCTTTTCTGAGTCCCGCTTTCAAGGTCAGATAAGTTTATTTGTGGCTGTATCAGGGAAGATTTTAACGGGTTTGAATCTTTTTGCCTCTTTAAAATCCATAGTAGCATACGCCATTATTATTACCACGTCTCCAACAGTTGTCCTTCTTGCGGCAGGCCCGTTAAGGCAGATCTCTCCGGAGCCTCTTGCCCCTTTGATAACATAGGTTTCAAGCCTGTCACCGTTATTATTGTTCACAACCTGTACCTTTTCATTTTCGATTATATTGGAGGCATCCATAAGATCTTCATCAATGGTCACACTCCCAATATAATTAAGATTGGCACCGGTTACAGTGACGTTATGTATTTTCGATTTGAGTACTTCTACCATCATATTATTAAGGATGACAATAAGGATTTGAGTACAAAGATAAATAACCTTTTCCTTACTGCAATCTGAACTCCATGTTATCTATCAGTCTCACCTCTCCTGCATAGAGGGCTATGCAACCAAAGTAACGGGATTCCGAAGCGGCTTGTTTCCTTGATTCCAGTGGTATCAGCGTGCTATCATCCACTATTTCAAAATATTCCGTTCTGAAGCCGGGGATCTTATTTATCTCGTTTGTCACAAAAGTTCTCAGCTCAGTAATTTCAAGTGATGATGCCATTATTGATGCCTTTTCCAGGGTGCTGAAGATTTTCCCCGCGTTGATGCGGTGCTCCTGCAACAGTCGCCTGTTACGGCTGCTCATTGCCAGACCATCAGTCTCACGGATAATAGGACATGAGACTATCTCCACTGTGGGGTAATCGCGTCGTGCAAGTTCCCTGACAATTACCAGTTGCTGAAAATCCTTCTGGCCGAAAAATGCAGCCGAAGGCTTAATTATATCAAATAGTCTGCTTACCACCTGTGCAACACCGTTGAAATGTCCGGGTCTGTGCAGCCCTTCCATTATTTTTCCCGGCTGTCCGAAGTCAAACACCCTGGGGTCCGGTTCGGGGTACATTTCTTCCACTGAAGGAGCAAACACAATATCGGTATGATCCATCACCCCTGAGAGCAGCAGTAGGTCCTCATCAAGTGTACGCGGATATTTAAGCAGATCATTCGGATCATTGAACTGGGTTGGGTTAACGAAAATGCTTGCCACTACTATGGGACATCTCTTTTTTGCAGCTTCAGCAAGAGAGAGATGACCCTCATGCAATGCTCCCATGGTAGGGACAAATCCCGGACCGCTTATTCCGTTTTCCGCATAATATGCTGAGATCTCATTTCTTTTTGTGAAGACTCTCATGACACTCCTGTTTTTAAACAAATGTTAATGAAATATGAGCCATGAAAATATACATCAAATTTCTTGACTACGCAAAATAACAGCATTTTGTCAGCAAGCCGTTATGCAAGTGCTTGGAAAATAATTGTATTTTTTTTATTATCTTTGCACTTTGTATTTATAAACAGGTACATCGGGAGGTTTTAATGGAAAGCAAGAGGGTATTGTTTGTTTCACAGGAGATCATGCCCTACCTTGGTGAGACGAAGCTTTCAAAGATCAGCCGTGATCTGCCGCAAGGCATACAGGAAAGGGGGAAAGAGATACGAACATTCATGCCCCGTTACGGATTAATCAATGAACGGAGGAATCAGCTTCATGAGGTAATACGTCTATCAGGGATGAACCTGATCATCGATGATACAGACCACCCGCTCATTATCAAGGTCGCCTCAATACAGTCGGCCCGTATGCAGGTTTATTTTATTGACAACGATGATTATTTCCAGCGCAAGCATACTGTTGCAGATGCCTCCGGCAATGAATATGAAGATAATGATGAAAGGGCGATATTCTTTGCACGGGGAGTCATTGAAACTGTGAAAAAACTGCGGTGGAGTCCTGACATAGTTCACTGCCATGGATGGCTTACATCCCTGGTGCCGCTATACCTCAGAAAGCTCTATGCTGATGATCCGGTATTCCATAAGTCAAAGACAATCTATTCCGTCTACAATAACGGATTCAAAACCCCGTTGAAATCTTCGTTGACTGAAAAACTGGCAGCTGACGGGATAGAAAAAAGTGCCCTGAAGAATATTAAAGTGAAAGCTGATTTTCTCGGCATGACCAAATTGGCAGCAGAGAACTCTGACGGAATTATTATAGGATGTGATTCAATTGATGAGGATGTGAGAAAATTCCTCACAGGGGTTGATAAGCCTCTCCTGGATTACCAGGAAGAGGGGAATTATATTGATGCGTATAATGACTTTTATGACAAGATTTTACAATAGGAAGAACGCTAATAACCATAATGCTGCAACAGCCTGGTTATCAAAAAACATATTACCACTTCTGATTGCCCTTCCGGCGATGTTGTCGTCATGCTCGGACAATCCGTCTAAAATTGGCATCGGTCTGCTGCCAGACAGTGATTTCATGGCGATGTATTCAACAGATACCGTAGGTGTAAGGGCTTATACCATGTATGATGATTCGGCAATCACTACCAATAATCCAACGATGGTCGCCGGAAGGATAACTGATGAATACTTCGGGAACACAAACTGTGATTTCGTGACCCAGCTGAGGATCATTGCGGCATGGCCCCAAAAGACTTACACTGTTGACTCTGTTTTCTTTTATTTCAATGCCTCTTCCGTTTCGGGAGACACCGCCGCCGTACATTACCTGAGGCTCTATGAGACAGGCACGAGGCTGCTGGACTCAACTGACTATTACTCTACCCAGGAGCCTGACACCATCAAATTCCTGGGTGAATATCTGCTTCCTCCCCTTAAGGCTGATACGAGTTACTGGGTGCCGCTTGACACGTGGGTAGGAGAGTATCTTTTTCGTAACACCTCCATGTTCAATCCGCCTACAGACTTTTATAAAGAGTTTTTCAGGGGGCTTTATGTGGGTATAAGGAGTGAGACCAATCCGGTTCTTGTCACCATGACTACCGCTGATAACCCTCTCATGCTGACAGTATCGTACCATGACACAGCTGATGTTTCATATACCTATTCATTTCTTTCCACAGACCGCGCGGTTAATTACAACAGGTTCATCCATGATCATGCTGCTGCCGCACCCGATAAGCGCATACAGCATATAAACGATCTGGTTACAGACACTGCGGTGTACTTTCAGACATATGACGGAGTCTATCCGCGTTTTGACCTGCCATCGCTTGAATCGTTCAGGAACATACCCCGGCTTGCAGTAAACAAGGCAAGACTGTATATACCGGTTCATCTTGACGTCGGCACTTATGTCGAAGCGAACCTGCCCACACAGATTTACCTGAGGTACAGGAACAGCGAGGGAAAGCTGATCGCCCTGCCTGACCTGGTCCATGATATCTCGTTCATGGATGGGACATACTATTCGGCAGATGACAACTACGTCTTTAATATTGCCTCTTTTGTGCAGCAGTATCTCAACGGAGAGATAGAGGAGCCTTCGGTGGAGATGTATTATCCCTCTTCGGTTGACAAGAATGTAATATTCCAGGTGAACGGGAACAGCCCTACTGTCAAATTCGAATTTGCATATACGATCTATTGATCGGCTTGACATATAACCTTAACTGAAATTCTATGTGCGGAATTGTTGGCTACATAGGTTCACGGCCTGCCCGCGATATCGTCATCAATGGTCTGAAGAGACTCGAATACCGTGGATATGACTCTGCAGGCATTGCCATAAATGACGGGAATGAGACACATGTCTTCAAGTGTGTCGGCAGGGTACGTGATCTCGAAGAGATGGTCCAGGGGTTGGATATCAATGGCACTATGGCCATGGGTCATACCCGCTGGGCAACACACGGCGAGCCTAATGAGATAAACGCCCATCCCCAGGTCTCTTACAGGGGTCATTTTGTTGTGGTCCATAATGGTATAATCGAGAATTATTCACGCATTAAACGTCATCTCGAAAGCCGCAATGTGAAGTTTACCAGCCAGACAGACACGGAGGTACTGGCTAATCTTATGGAACACCTTTATCTTGAAGGGGATCTGTCAGCAGAACAGGCTATCACTATGGCGCTGAACAAGGTAGAGGGCACATACGGACTTGCAATTTTATGCCGTGACGAGCCCGGTAAAATGTTTGCCGCCCGAAAAGGTTCACCGCTGGTGATAGGAGTGGGTGACGGCGAAAACTTCATTGCCTCGGATGCCACTCCCATAGTAGAGCATACTCAGAGGGTCATTTATCTTAATGACGGTGACCTGGCAGTGATCAGCAAGGATGAGTTGGTGCTTAAAGCAATACGCAACAAGTCATTTGAACCGGAGGTAGAGGAGGTTGATCTTAAGCTTGGTGAGATTGATAAGGAAGGCTTTCCTCATTTCATGCTGAAGGAGATATTTGAGCAGCCGCAGGCTATTCATGATACATTCAGGGGCAGGGTTTTACCCAACCAGTCTGGCCTTATGCTTGGCGGGCTGCACAAAGTGATTGACACAATGGCCACTGCCGACAGGATAGTTATTGTTGCGTGCGGCACTTCATGGCATGCCGGTCTTGTTGGAGAATATATCCTGGAGGAGTTTTGCCGGATACCTGTTGAGGTTGAGTATGCATCAGAATTCCGCTACCGTGACCCGATCATTAAAAAAGGTGATATAGTGCTGGCCATCAGCCAGAGTGGGGAGACGGCCGACACACTCGCTGCAGTCAGGATGGCTAAAGAGCGCGGGGCTCTGGTGCTCGGCATCTGCAATGTAGTCGGATCAAGCATACCGCGTGAGACAAATGCAGGGGTTTATACTCATGCCGGCCCGGAAATAGGAGTGGCATCAACCAAAGCATTCACAACACAGGTGGTGACCCTGGCAATGATTGCCTTTGAGATAGGCAACCGGAAAGGACTGATAGACGAAGTGCGTTACAAATCGCTTATCAATGATCTTGTCGCCCTTCCTGAAAAGGTAAAGAAAGCTCTTTCTGTCAATGATCAGGCCATGGCGCTGGCAAAGATATACCAGTCAACCACAAATGCGATCTATCTTGGCAGGGGGCTACAGTTCCCCGTGGCTCTTGAGGGTGCGCTGAAGCTTAAAGAGATATCATACATTCATGCAGAAGGATATCCTGCCGCCGAAATGAAGCACGGCCCCATAGCACTGATTGACGAGAATATGCCTGTGGTGGTGGTTGCCAACCAGGAGAGCTCTTATGACAAGATTGTCAGTAACATCCAGGAGGTAAAGGCAAGAAAAGGCAAGGTCATTGCAATAGTCACCGAGGGAGACCAGGTGATCAGCAAACTGGCCGATCATGTGCTTGAAGTGCCTGATACAATTCCTGTTTTTGGTCCCGTGGTGGCTGCAGTGCCCCTTCAGCTTCTTTCATATCACATTGCTGTGTTGCGTGGCTGTGACGTTGATCAGCCAAGAAACCTGGCAAAGTCTGTCACAGTTGAATAACCAGGGAGGAAAGACATGGCTGACGGATACAGAAACTTAAGTATAGGAGAGATCAGGGGCCTTGAAGCTGCAGGATGCAGAAGCGGTTCATGGGAGAGCGTCCTTGTCAGGGAGCCCTTTAATGCGGAACGAATGCGCAATGTCACCTTCTCAGGGACAGTACGGCTGGGACTCTTTAATGGTGTAGCCCGCGAGAGATGCGGACTTCCACTGCCGCATGGGATAACCAACGCTCATATTCATAACTGCACCATTGGGGACAATGTAACAATAATAGATATCACAGGCTATATTGCAAATTATGACATCGGTGAGGGTGTTGTGATAAGGAACTGCGGGCATATCTCAACCGAGGGACATACTACCTTTGGTAACGGCACACGCGTGGCAGTGCTCAATGAGTCAGGAGGCAGGGAAGTACCCATCTGGGACAAACTGTCATCTCATATGGCCTATATTATAACTCTCTACAGGCATCGCCCTGAAGCCATAGAGATGATTGAAAAACTTATAGATGAATATGCTGGAAACATCAGGTCTGACAGGGGTGAAATAGGGGCCGGAGCATATATTGCCGGATGCGGTACTATCAAGAATGTCCGTATCGGCAACGGAGCAGTCATTGAAGATGTCTCAAGACTGGCGGAAGGGTCGGTAAACAGTTCATTCAAAGATCCGGTATATATCGGCAACGACGTGATCATGGATCACTTTATAATTTGCTCAGGATCCAGGGTCAGCGATGCTGCTGTCATTGACAAGTGCTTTATAGGACAGGGGTGTACCCTGGCAAAACAATATTCAGCAGAGAACTCCCTGTTCTTTTCAAACTGCGGAGGATACCACGGGGAAGCCTGCTCCATCTTTGGCGGACCATTCACCGTCACTCATCATAAGTCAACCCTGCTCATTGCAGGTATCTTTTCATTCATGAACGCCGGCAGCGGATCGAACCAGAGCAACCACATGTACAAGCTCGGGCCGATACACCAGGGTATCATGGAGAGAGGGTCCAAGACCACAAGTGACTCATACGTCCTGTGGCCTTCACGTATTGGTCCTTTTACACTTGTTGTGGGCCGCCATTATCATAATGTTGACACAACGCAATTCCCGTTTTCTTACCTGGTCGAGGTAAATTACGAATCACATCTCATCCCGGGCATAAACCTTCGAAGTGTGGGAACCATACGTGATGCCCAGAAATGGCCTAAACGTGACGCCCGCAAGGATCCCAGGAAACTGGACCAGATAAACTTCAACCTGCTGAGCCCTTTCACCGTGGGTAAAATGATGCGCGGGAGAGGACTTCTGATTCAGCTTATGAAAGAGAAGCCGGAAGGTGATCAGTATGTAACATATGAACGGATGAAGATGAAACCTTCTGCAGTGGAGCGTGGCATAATGCTTTACCAGACAGGCATCAATAAATTCATTGGCAACTCGGTCATCAAAAGACTTGAAGGCATGGAGTTCAGCTCAGACGCCATGATACGTCAAAGGCTGACACCCGGATCAGATGAAGGAAGGGGCGACTGGGTGGACATGGCAGGACTTATAACACCGCTGAAAAGAATTGAAGAGCTCCTATTGTCAATTGAAAAAGGAGAACAGAAAAGCGCCGACGCCATCAACAGGAGCTTTGAGGTAATCCACCGGCAATATTATGAGCTTGAGTGGGAGTGGACTTACAGCAGGCTTCCGGAAGAGACCGGGAAGCCAAATGAGGAGCTTACAGCTGCTGACATAATCGGCATCGTTGAACGATGGAAAAAGAGTGTGGTGGAACTTGATAAAATGCTTTATGAAGACGCCCGCAAGGAATTCACCCTTTCATCAATGACCGGTTTTGGAATTGATGGTGACGATGAAATAAAAAGGCTGGATTTTGAACAGGTGAGAGGTGATTTCGAAAAGAATCCGGTTGTGCTCTCAATTCTTGATCATATCAGGATAAAGTCAGAACTTGGTGATGAGCTGATTGCGCGGCTGAAAAATACGCACAAAGAATAGCTGTTACCTTTTTCCGTACATCTCCTCATAGTATTTTGAATAAGCGCCTGAGATTATCTTCTCAAGCCACTCTACATTTTCAAGATACCATTCTACGGTAAGCCTCAGGCCTTCCTCAAATGTCACTGAGGGTTTCCATCCAAGTTCCCTTTGCAGCTTGCTGCTGTCAATGGCATACCTGAGGTCATGCCCTGCGCGGTCTGTCACATAAGTGATCAGTGTTTCGGAGCTTCCCTGGGTCCGGCCCAGCTTTTCATCCATGATGCGGCACATGAGACGCACAAGGTCAATATTCTTCCACTCATTGTCTCCTCCTACATTATATGTATGACCGTTAATTCCTTTATGAAAGATGACGTCTATTGCAGAAGCGTGGTCCTCCACATAAAGCCAGTCGCGTATGTTCTCACCCTTTCCGTAGACAGGAATGGTTTTTCCGGTTTTAATATTATTGATAGTAAGAGGTATAAGCTTCTCGGGGAATTGATTAGGGCCGTAATTGTTAGAACAGTTTGAGATGACCCACGGAAGTTTGTAGGTGTTACCGAAGGCTCTAACCATGTGGTCAGAGCTGGCTTTGGATGCTGAGTAAGGGCTTCGGGGGTCATACGGGGTCTCCTCGGTGAAGTAGCCGCCGTGTTCCAGGGAACCGTACACCTCATCGGTTGAAATATGGTAGAAGATCTTTCCGGCATCATTCAGAGGTGTGGCATCACGGAATGCTGTCAGGAGATTTACCGTACCAATGATATTGGTATAGATGAACTCGTCAGGAGATATGATAGATCTGTCAACATGCGACTCTGCCGCAAGGTGGATAACTCCGTCAAACTGAAATTCCCGGAAGAGATCATTAACTGAATGTTTATCAACAATATCAATCCTGCGAAAGAGATAGTTTGCCTCATTCTCAATATCTGTCAGGTTTCCCAGGTTCCCTGCATAGGTCAGCTTATCAGCATTGACGATCATGTAATCAGGGTATTTTCTTACGAAACGTCTTACGACATGTGAGCCTATGAATCCGGCTCCGCCGGTGATGAGAACAGTTCTCTCCATTATATTATTTGTTTCTGATTTTTTTCTCCCAGCGCCATGCTGTCTCCATTGCCTGGTCAAGAGTACTTTCGGTCTTCCATCCCAGTTCGCGGTTTGCAAGAGAGGGGTCGGCCCATATCTTTTCGATATCGCCCGCTCTTCTCCCGGTGATGGTGTACCTGAGCTTCACTCCCGAGATACGTTCAAATGAGCTGATAGCTTCAAGAACTGATACGCCCTTGCCGGTGCCAAGGTTAAAGACTTCGTAATTCTTTTTGTTTTTTCCTTCGAGCAGCCTTCTCAGTGCAACCACATGAGCTTTCGCCAGGTCAACAACATGAAGATAGTCGCGTATGCATGACCCGTCGGGAGTATTATAGTCGTTGCCGAATACTTTGAGCTCATCACGCAGTCCTATTGCAGTCTGGGTGATATACGGCACCAGGTTTTCAGGCACGCCTCTTGGCAGCTCGCCGATAAGTGCTGAGGGATGTGCGCCTATTGGATTAAAATAACGCAGGGAAATCGCTTTCAGTGTTGATAAGACCGCCATTGTATCACGAATGATTACTTCTCCAACCTGCTTGGTATATCCATAGGGTGATACAGCCTCCTTTACCGGTGAGTCTTCAGTGACAGGCAGCCTGTCAGGCTGCCCGTAGACCGTACATGATGATGAGAAGACCATGGCATGTGTTTCAAAACGCCCCATCATCTCCAGGAGGTTCACCAGTGAGTCCAGGTTGTTCCTGTAATATTCAAGCGGTTTATGAACAGACTCGCCAACAGCTTTAAAAGCGGCAAAGTGAACAATAGCATCTATCTTACCTGCTTTTTTAAAAAAGTCAGTCAGCTTCTCCCTGTCACAAAGGTCAAAATCATAAAACTCAGGTCTCACTCCCGTTATAGCCTCCACGCCGTCAAGAACTGTTATATCGGAATTGTGGAGGTTGTCAATTATGACAACTGCAAACCCTTCGTTTATCAGTTCAACAGCAGTGTGAGAACCAATAAAGCCTGTGCCTCCGGTGACGAGGATCTTTTTCATTAAAGACTCCAGTAAGTGAGATTTTTGATCCTGTTCCTGAAGATGCCCTTGATGTCTATCAGAATTCCTTTTTCATTCAGCAGTTCTGCAAAGAATTTCTCATCAAGGCCTGCATATTCCTTATGGCTGACTGCAATGATAAGAGCATCATATTTTCCTGACGGTTTATCTTTGAGATTTATCTTGTATTCTTCATGTACCTCGGCAGGGGAGGCTCCCGGGTCTATCACATCCACGATCACTCCGAAGTCGCGCAGCTCATCAACCACGTCAATGACCTTGGAGTTGCGTATATCGGTCACATCTTCCTTAAAGGTCATTCCCATCACCAGTGCTCTTGCATCATTGGGGCTCTTGCCTGCTGCAATTATCTTTTTTACGGTCTGTTTGCCCACATATCGGCCCATACTGTCATTAGTGAAACGTCCTGAGTCAATCATCTGGGGGTGATATCCCAACTCCTTGGCCTTGTAAGAGAGGTAATAGGGGTCAACACCGATACAATGGCCACCGACCAGGCCGGGGAAGAACTTCAGGAAGTTCCATTTTGTGCCGGCGGCCTCAAGCACCTCGTACGTGTTGATGCCCATACGGTTGAAGATGATTGAGAGCTCATTCATGAATGCAATATTTATGTCGCGCTGGGTGTTCTCAATGATCTTGGCAGCTTCGGCCACCTTTATTGAAGAGGCCCGGTGAACGCCGGCTGAAATAATAAGCTCATAAGTCTTTGCTATGTTTTCTGCTGATTCACTGTCGCAGCCGCTGGTTACCTTTACAATTTTTGTCAGGGTGTGGTTTTTATCGCCGGGATTTATCCTTTCCGGTGAGAAGCCCACTTTAAAATCTTCGGGGCATTTCAGTCCTGACCATCTCTCCAGCACCGGAAGGCAATCTTCTTCGGTACATCCCGGATAGACGGTTGACTCATACACAACGTAGTCGCCTTTTTTCAGGATCTTGCCCACTGTTTCTGAGGCCTTCAGCACCGGGGTGAGATCCGGCAGGTTATGCTTGTTAACAGGTGTTGGAACAGCAATGATATGGAAAGAAGCTTCTCTCAGATCCTCAGGGTTATATGTATATTTAATATCGGCTCCCATGAATGCTTCCGACTCGAGCTCATTGCTAGGGTCAATACCCTTCTTCATCAGTTCCACCCTCTCCGGTTTTATGTCGAAGCCGATGACTTTTATTTTACGGGCAAATTCGAGGGCTATGGGAAGACCAACGTAACCCAGGCCTATAAGTGACAGCTTTGTCTCTTTGTTGATGAGTTTGTTATACATCTTTCTTTTTTATAAACGGGTGATAGTCTCCTTTTATCGGTGAGGGTACGGCATTACGTATCTGATAAACAGTCTCAATGCTCTGGCGTGTGTCATTAAGGCCGAAGCCGTTGCCCTTAAGTATTTCCTTGTAAGTGACGGTGTGCAGGTCAGTGAACCCCTCCGAGAACTCTACCTCATCACCGTCAACCGTTATGCTGCGGTAGGTCCTCTTGCCTTTTTCCTTTTCAGCAGCAGGCAGGTCATTACCGTCAATGCTCAGAAACCAACGCACCCTGGCTTTTTCAAGTTCCATAAAACCTGATGCTTTGTCTTTTTCAAGAATATGAACAGTATTTGAAACCACGCTCCCGAAGATCCATCCAAGCATGTCAAAGAAGTGTACTCCTATGTTTGTGGCAATACCTCCTGATTTGTTAATATCACCTTTCCATGAGATCTGATACCAGTTACCCCTGCTTGTTATATAGGTGAGGTCAATGTCATGTTTCCGGCTGGCCGGAGCCTTCAGTATTTTATCACGAAGTGCTATGATGACAGGGTGATATCTCAGCTGAAGGATGTTGAATATCCTGTGGCCTGTCTCCTTTTCTATCTCTTGCAGTGCATCAATATTCCAGGGGTTCAGCACCACCGGTTTCTCGCAGATGGCATCGGCATGGTGTCGCAGGGCAAACCTGATATGGGAGTCGTGCAGGTAGTTAGGAGAGCAGATGCTGACATAGTCCAGCTGTGTGCCTGCCCTCTTCAGTTTATCAATATGCCTGTCAAACCTCTCAAACTCCACAAAAAAATCGCTATTCGGGAAGTAACTGTCAATCTTGCCCACGCAGTCAAACCTGTCAAGGCTGGCCAGCAGACAGTTGCCTGTCTCCTTAATTGCTTTCAGATGCCTCTCGGCAATATACCCCGCAACACCTATAAGGCCAAAATTCTTAGCAGCATCATTCATTTGTAGCAGTTTATGAAGGCATAAAAATACTAAATAATTCTTGTCACACTGTTGTCTGAAAGTCTGTATTTCTGACCGCTTTCAGGACATATTGCGATGCCTTCATCATCAAAAGTGAGTTTGTGTCCATATTCGGAGACCCACCCTGTCTGACGTCCCGGGTTGCCCATCACCAGGGCAAAAGGTTTTACATCCCTGGTAATAACAGTCCCGGCACCTATAAGTGAATAAGCACCTATCTCGTGACCGCAGACAATGGTTGCATTGGCTCCTATGGATGCGCCTTTCCGTACCGTGGTTGTGACGTACTGATCATGTCTTATAACGGCGCTCCGGGGATTGATAATATTTGTGAAGACCATTGAGGGGCCGAGGAATACGTCATCCTCACACACCACCCCTGTATAGATTGAAACATTATTCTGAACCTTTACATTGTTTCCCAGGGCAACCCCGGGGGAGATGACAACATTCTGGCCGATATTGCATTTCTCACCTATCACGGAGTCTTTCATTATATGGCTGAAGTGCCAGATTTTCGTTCCTTTTCCTATCCTGCAACCCTCATCTATGACTGCCGTTTCATGGGCAAAAAAGTCCTTTTCCATTGTTTTTACTGTTTGAATTTATCCCTGATGCATCCGGTAATGTGGCTGAGCTGGTCAGGTTCCATTTCGGTATGCATCGGAAGGGAGAGTACCTCACTGCATAACCATGATGTCACCGGAAAATCATCAGGATGGTAGCCGAGATGCAAATATGCCTTTTGAATATGCAGGGGTACCGGATAATAAATCATCGATGGAATGCCCTCATTTTCAAGATATTCGCGAAGAGAGTTCCTCTCTTCAGGTATTACTTTAAGCGTATACTGGTGAAAGATGTGCGTTGAGAAGGGAGACCGTTTTGGGATGCTGAGAGCATGAATATTTGCCAGCTGGCTGTCATAAAATGCAGCAGCCTCACGGCGTGATTCATTGAAGGCATCGAGATGACGCAGCTTTACCCTTAATATTGCTGCCTGCAGAGTGTCGAGCCTTGAATTAACACCAATGTTGTCATGATAGTACCTGACCTTCATGCCATGGTTTGTTATACTTCTTATCAGTGCAGCAAGTTCATCGTTGTCAGTGAAGATTGCTCCTCCGTCGCCGTAGCAACCAAGGTTTTTTGAAGGGAAGAATGATGTGCATCCTATTATTCCGATGGTGCCGGCCTTTTTGGTTGTGCCGTCGCTGAAAGTGTATTCGGTACCTGTAGCCTGGGCAACATCCTCAATGACATGGATGCCATGTCTTTCAGCCAGTTTCATAATCGGTTCCATATCAGCGCACTGGCCGAAAAGATGAACCGGGATAATCGCTTTTGTCCTTGGGGTTATGGCCTTTTCAATCGCCTCAACACTGATATTGAAAGTCTCGGGTTCAGGTTCCACGATCACAAGCTTCAGCCCTAGCAGTTCAACAACCTCTACTGTTGCGATGAATGTAAAATTGGTGGTAATGACCTCATCACCAGGCTTAAGGTTGAGCGCCATTATTGCTATCTGGAGAGCATCAGTGCCATTGGCGCAGGAAATTACGTTCCGTACCCCGAGATAACGCTGCAGTTCTTCTTCAAAGAGCCTTACATCCGGACCCTTAATGAATGCAGCCGACTCAATTACCCCGGATATGGCATTGTCAATATCAGCTTTCAACCTCATGTACTGTGACCTGAGGTCAACCATCTCTATTTTCTTCATGGGGTAATTCTTCTACTTGCAACGAAGATAATACATTTTGAATAAACCTTTTTTAATGGAAAGGATTGCGGTTTTATTGTATATTTGTATATCATTTAATTAACATGGCGAGGGATATTAACGCATACATCAGGGAGTTGTTGTTCGGGCATGATTGTGTCATTGTTCCGGGGTTTGGAGCTTTTATAGGTAATTTTACACCGGCACGCATTGACCGTGAGGAAGGGATGTTTTACCCGCCAGCAAAAAAAATAACATTCAATCGTCATCTGACCACTAATGACGGCCTGCTTATAGGTCATCTTTCCGTCCGCAAAGGGCTGAGTTACGGTGAAGCCCGGGAAATAGTTACAGAATATGCCGATGTACTTCGCAGGAGGATCTCCGTTAGAGAGCAGGTCAGTCTTGAACATATCGGCACTTTTTCTACCAACCGTGAAGGGACAATAATTTTTGAGCCTGATATGGATGCCAATTATCTGCTCACCTCTTACGGGCTTGATTCCTATCACCGGAGACCGGTTGCAGACTTTGATATCAGAAAGAGGGTCCTTGAACTTCCGGAAAAGCCTTCTGTAAGACAGCCTTCCGTGAAACGCCTGCTTACGAGGGCTGCAGTGATAATACCACTGTTGGTGACAATGGCCCTGGTGCCTTTTAACAATAAGATATTTAAAGGGAAAGTGGCAGAGTCAACCCTTAATCCGCTTGCAACAGCCGAGCTTGAATTCAACAGGGCCCAGATAAACGGTGAAGCCGGGGCGGCAAAAATTGACTCAGAAGTAACGGTCAGTTCGGAAGCAAATGTTGATCCGGCTGTGATTGAGCCGGTGGTGAAAGAAGAACCTGAAACGGTCTTTATTCCGGCACAGCCGGCTTTCAGATACATGCTTATTACCGGCAGCTTTCAAACTGAGTCTAATGCTCTGACAATGGTTGAAAAATTGCGGAGTAAGGGATACAATCCCGAAGTTGCTGCCGGCCCTGGCGGTTTTCTACGCGTCAGCGCGGTGACATTTGAGTCGTTTGCCGAAGCTAAAACAGCCCTGGCATCACTTAACACAGTTTTTCCGGAGACCTGGATCTGCAAGAGCAGGTAAAAGAAGATAGTGTAATAGTTTAGACGGGAGCCCTATTTTACAGGGCTTCCGTTTTTGATTTTATCTTCGGGCATCATAAAGGTCATCTTTCCTGAAGCATCTTCAGCAAGCAGGATCATGCCTCTTGATTCAATACCCTTAATTGTACGGGGTGCCAGGTTCACTATGACGGAGACTCTTCTCCCCGGCAGCTCCTCTACCGTAAAATGCTCTGCAATTCCTGAAACAATGGTTCGGATATCAATACCGGTTTCTACCTTCAGCTTAATAAGTTTAGTCGTTCGGGCAACCTTTTCAGCCTCAAGGATTGTTGCAGTGCGGATGTCCATCCTGTTGAAATCCTCAAAAGTGACATCCTCTTTCTGAGCAATGGTTGTTGCTCCGGAGGCTTGATTGGCCTTCCTGGTATCGAGCAGTTTTTTAACCTGTCTCTCAATCTCTTCATCTTCTACTTTGGTGAACATCAGGTCGCCGGCTGATATCCTGTGACCAGGTTTCAGCAGGTCAGTACTGCCGGCTGCTTCCCATTTGAGGTCACCGATATTTAGCCATCCTCTGAGTTTATCCATTGAGAAGGGGAGGAACGGTTCAAGAAGAATGGCAAGATTGGCAGTTATCTGAAGAGAGACATTCAAAATGGACTTTACACGGTCAGGGTCAGTTTTTATAACCTTCCAGGGTTCAGTGTCAGTAAGGTATTTGTTCCCAAGTCTCGCCAGGTTCATTGCCTCGGCAAGGGCCTGCCTGAAACGGAATGCTTCAAGGTTACTTTCCACGGCTCCTTTAAGGCTGGTAATGGAATTGAGGGTTGCCCTGTCATAATCATTCAGGACTCCGCTCTCAGGCACTTCACCATTATAATATTTATCTGTAAGCACGAGCGTGCGGTTCACAAAGTTGCCCAGGATGGCTACAAGTTCATTATTGTTGCGTGCCTGAAACTCCCTCCATGTGAAGTCGTTATCCTTTGCTTCGGGAGCGCTGGCACAGAGGGCATAACGCAGTGAGTCCTGCTTCCCGGGAAAATCCACCAGGTATTCATGAAGCCATACAGCCCAGTTCCTGGATGTTGAGATCTTATCGTTTTCAAGATTCAGGAACTCATTTGCCGGAACATTATCAGGGAGGATGTAGCTACCTTCAGCCTTAAGCATGGCCGGGAAAATGATGCAGTGAAAAACGATATTGTCCTTACCGATGAAATGCACCATGCGTGTCTCAGGGTCTTTCCAGTATTTTTCCCAGTCAGGAGTCAGTTCTTTTGTTGCGGAGATATATCCTATAGGTGCGTCAAACCAGACATAAAGGACTTTCCCGTCAGCACCCTCAACGGGTACCGGAACACCCCAGTCGAGATCCCTGCTTACCGCTCTGGGCTGCAGGCCCTGGTCGAGCCACGATTTGCACTGACCGTAGACATTTGATTTCCATTCGGTATGTTCTTCAAGGATCCATTTCCTTAGCCATGGCTCATACTTGTCAAGGGGAAGGTACCAGTGCAGGGTCTCACGCATTACCGGAGCACTTCCGCTGATGGTTGAGCACGGGTTTATCAAATCAGTGGGGCTGAGTGAGGTGCCGCACTTCTCACACTGGTCGCCGTAGGCATTCTCATTTCCGCAAAAAGGACAGGTTCCTGTTATATAACGGTCAGCGAGGAAACATCCGGCTTCCTCGTCATAATACTGGTTTGTAGTCTTTTCAGTGAATTCGCCCTTGTCATACAACGTGCGGAAGAACTCAGTGGCGGTGTCATAATGCACCTTGTTTGAGGTGCGTGAATAGATATCGAAAGCAATGCCGAAGTCTTCAAAAGCTTTTTTATTCAGTTTATGATAGCGGTCAACAACTTCCTGGGGGGTTATCCCTTCCTTGCGGGCCTTGAGGGTTATAGGCACCCCATGTTCATCGGAACCGCAGATAGAAATGACATCAGCTCCCCGAAGTCTGAGGTAACGTGTGTAAATATCCGAAGGAACATATACTCCGGCAAGATGGCCTATGTGTATCGGTCCGTTGGCATAAGGCAGTGCGGAAGTGATAAGGTGACGACTGAACTTTTTCATCTGAATGACCCGTGGTGATTTTTTATTAACCCGGCAAAGATAACACTTTATCAGAAGGAGCCGAAAAAGGCTATTCTCCCTGGCCGAAAGCCAGGAGTACCTGGTTCATGTATGTACGTGAAACAGGTATCAGGACTGTCAGCGGAGTGTCAAGCTCAAGCATAAGTCCCTCTTTTTCCCTGCGGATGAGCTTTATCCTGTCCATGTTCACCATGTAAGACCGGTGGCAGCGGATAATTGATTCGGGCAGCAATTCATCTTCCATCTTCTTCAGAGTGTTCCTGAGGAGATACTTTAAGAGACGCTCTTTAGAAAGGTACCAGACGGTAACATAATTATCGGTTCCCTGGAGATAGAGGATATCAGATCTCTTCAGCGAGAGTCGCAGAGTCCCTTTTTCGTCGCGGAGCGGTATCATTGTTTTCTGTGAAGGAGCATCAGGCTGTTCTCTCATCTCCATCAGCTGACGCTGCTTGTCACGCCAGGAAAAATAAAGCCACAGAACAGAATAGGGAAGGAGGAGCGTCAGAGAGGTGTTCAGAATGGATACACGGAATATATCATTGAAAGGTCTGGCATCTTCAAGTATGACAAGTTCATAAAAGGTATAAAAGAAGGCCATGCTGATAATCTCAGCCGCAACCCAGATAAGGTATTGATAGATTCTCAGTTCCATGCCGCGTCGCACGGCCTGGAACATTATGATACGGCTTACGGCAACAACAAGAACCCCGGTCAGTATGACTCCGCTTGAGTAAACAAAGAGCCTGAGTGTGGAAATATTGAACCATGCCTCAACGCCAAAGGGAGAATAGAGGTTGATGAAAAGAAGGGCAAATGCTGCAGTAAAGAAAATAAGCCTGACAATATTCTGCTTGTCAGTAAGATATTTCGGAAGTTTTTTATTCAGATCCACAGCGGAGGGTTAACCATTTGTCTGCAAAATTAGCATTTTTCATTCAGAGGGCCTGCTTAGGAGATCCGGGTGTCATGTATTTCACCCCGTTACAGCTTTTTTCACCCCGGATTTGAGGGTTTAGACCCAAACAGGACTTGTAAATACCTTTTTTTTTCGGGGAAACGGAACATTTTGTTTGTTTGTCTGAAAAAAGATGGGATATAGCTATCAGCAAAGGGAATTAAGCAGTTTCTTCAGAAGCGAGGGTGATGACCGGTTATTTCCGGGAACAGATATAAGGATAGTGAAGGAAACGTTTCATTCGCAGAATGGATATACCCTGCCGGCAGTACCCCGTCTGCCGGGAATATTCAGGGGATTTTTCTCTCCCGTTGACATATCAGAGGTGAACAATAATTTTTCGTATAATATTTTTCTTCCTGCGAAACCTGAAAAAGGATTTATTATTCTTTTGCACGGGCTTAATGAGCGCACCTGGGACAAGTACATGCTGTGGGCACTGAGGCTGGCATCTGATACTCACAAACCTGTAGTGCTCTTTCCTATTGCTTATCATATGAACCGTTCTCCCCGCACCTGGTTTGACCGTCATGCAATGATGCCGGCAGTTGCAGCACGTATGCTGTCGGAGCCCGGTGCCAGGCTTACCACTTTTGCAAATGTGGCACTCAGCACCCGCATGTCAATGTCGCCGCACCTTTTCTTCCTCTCAGGCTACCAGTCCGTCAATGACATTATCAGCCTGATGGAACAGATAAAAAGCGGGTTGCATCCGTTCATCGGAAAAGAGGGCACCCCTGATATTTTTGCCTATTCAATAGGGGTAATGATTGCTCAGGTACTCATGCTCTCAAGAGAAAGACCACTACCGCCGGAGAGCAGGCTATTTTTCTTCTGTGGGGGCAGCGCTCTTAATATGATGAACGGAACTTCAAAGCTGATAATGGACAGCAAAGCTTTTGACAGGCTCATCAGTTTCTACATCAATGAAATAGAGGAGAAGCAGAAGCAGGGAGGCGACTGGCTTACAAAAATAGTTGATGAAACAGCCGTGGGTGAAGGATATTATGCAATGAGCTCCGCGGGGAGACTGAAAAAAGTTTTCGGAGACCCCTTCCGTGATCTTGATGGCCGCGTGAAAGCCGTCACAGTGTCTTCTGACAGGGTTATACCTGCGGCGGGAGTCAAAGAAACTATGAGAGGAGCTGATATTGAAACCTGGATCCCTGCATATCCATGCACCCATGAAAATCCATTCCCGCTATTCACCGCTGAGTACGCCGGTACTGTAGACAGTACCTTTGACAGACTTTTCAACACCGCAGCCAGATTCCTTGCCTGACTTCATGCAAAAAATAGTATTTTTGGTTTATTCTTTCTTAGAACCGCGCCCATGAAAACTCTTATTATTCCTCCCTATCTGAAAGAGGGTGACACTGTTGCTGTCATTTCTCCCTCAGGAGTAGTTGACAGGGATGTGATACTTAAAGCAGTGGCAATTATTAACAATTCAGGTTTCAATGTTGTAATGGGGGAAAACGTCTTCCGGAAGAATGGCTGTTTTGCCGGCAGTGACAGGGAGAGACTGTCTGATCTTCAGCATGCCACAGATGACCCCCAAATAAAGGCAGTTTTATGCTCCCGCGGCGGATACGGCATCTCACGTATTATTGACAGGGTTGATTTTACTTCTCTCAGGAAACATCCAAAATGGTATGTGGGATTCAGTGATATCACAGTATTGCATCTGTGGCTCAACAGGATATGCGGGCTTGTCTCACTGCATGCGGAGATGCCCCTTAACTATTCAAATCATAAAAAGACACCGGAGAGTTACACCTCAATGATAAGTGCCCTGAAGGGTGAGCCAGCGACGATCAGGTGGAGGGGTTCACATATGGCTACGGTGAGTGTTCGCGGGCCTCTGACAGGAGGTAACCTGTCTCTTATCTACAGCCTCACAGGGACCCCGGCGGAACCGGATACTGACGGGGCGGTTCTCTTCATCGAAGAGGTAGGCGAATATTACTATCATCTTGACAGGATGATGACATCACTACGACTTACGGGAAAGCTTGATAACCTTGCGGCCATGATAGTCGGAGGGATGGAAAAGATGGAGCAGGGGAATGTCATATATAACAAAAGCGCTGAGGAGATCATCCTGGATATTGCAGGCCATTACAGTTACCCTATTATCTTCAATTTTCCTGCCGGGCACATAAGTGACAACAGGGCTGTCTATATGGGGCGCGAAGCTGTTATAACACAGAAAGGGCTTGAGGCTGCGCTGACTTTTGTTTAAAAGGATCAGAAGGCAGCAAGGAGCAGGTTAATATCTTTCGATAAAATACCGAATTTCTGTCCCAGGAGTTCATTGGTCAGGATCCCGTTGTATATATATACCCCGGTTCTGAGTCCGTTATTGAACTTCAGCATCGGAGTTATGCCACCGGCATCTGCAATATCCTGTATCAAGGGTCTGAACACATTGCTGAGTGCTATGGATGCCGTGCGTGGTACCCGTGAAGGCAGGTTCCATGCCGAATAATGGATCACTCCGTGTTTCTCATACAGCGGGTCTTTGAGTGCACGGCACTCAGTGGTTTCCACGCATCCGCCGCTGTCGACGCTCAGGTCAATTATCACTGATCCCCGTTTCATTCCCTGCACCATATCCTCTGTCACATAAAACCACGGTCTGAGATCCTCTGCTCCCAGGGCTCCTATTAGCACGTCAGCAGATTTAAGCGCTTTTTTGAGCACCTGTGGATGGAATGTGGAAGTGTAAAGCCTCTGCCCGAGAAGATTCTGGAAGCCTCGCAGCCGATGCACCGAATTGTCAAAGACCCTTACAATTGAACCCAGTCCCAGTGCGGCACGGGCAGCATTCTCCCCTGCTGTATTGGCTCCTATAATAACTACTTCCGTGGGAGTCACCCCGGTCACACCGCCGAGCATGACACCCTTCCCTCCGGAGGTGCTGCTCAGGAATTCAGAAGCCAGCAACACCGAGGTTATACCGCTTATCTCGCTCATTGACTCAACAACCGGAAGGACACCGTCACTGTCTTTTATCTTTTCACTTGCCAGTGCTGTGACACGCTTCCGCATCATTGATGAGAGGGTCCCCTCATCCATCATAGCCACATTCATGAATGAGATCACAACCTGGTTGCCCCTGAGAAGGTCAACCTCATTTTCATTGAAAGGAGCGGTCTTGATTATAAGGTCACATTCATAGACCTTCTGCTGAGAGTCAGAGATCACAGCCCCGTTCTCACTATACTTGCTATCACTGTAACAGGCACCCTGTCCTGCGTTACGTTCAATGAAGACCTCATGGCCTGCATCGGTCAGTATCTTTACCGCCTCCGGTGTCAGTGATATACGTTTTTCATTGTCACGCACATCACGGGGCATTCCTATTGACATCTGACGCCTGCTGACAGTCTTTTCAAGCTGCTCTTCCCGTGGCATGAATGCACTTTTTGCCGCCTCACCCATCTGTTTGGTTATAACTGTTAGTAATAACTAGATCAATCACTCCACCAAATTTAAGATATTAATCGCAGAGTAAAGAAAGAGTTGACCAGGATTATGTTTTCTGAGCAATACTGAGTGGTTTCAACGGGTATCAATGACCCTGGTGCCGTCAGGCAGAACAGAAATATATATCCTTAATGTCTCTGGTGGAAGCAGGGGTTCTATCTTTTCAGGCCACTCCATGAAACACGGTGAGAGAGTGTCAAAATATTCCTCTATGCCGAAGTCCATAACCTCAGTCATCATTCTGATCCTGTAGAAATCGAAATGGAACACTGGCAGATCATCCGGACGGTTATATTCATTTATCAGCGTGAATGTCGGGCTGGTAACTGTATCCGTCACACCCAGCTCTTTGCAGATCGCCTTAATGAATGTGGTCTTTCCCGAGCCCATCTGCCCGTAGAAGGCAAAGATATGGTGTCCTTCAGTTTCTGACAGGAAGTGCCTGGCAGCATCCCTTAGCCGGCTTTTGTCTGGCACAACGATCTTCATGCTGCAAAAATATTCATTATACCGGCTCAAGATACACAAGAGGCAGCATCATCTCCTGCATAGATATCCCACCGTGCTGCAAGGAGTCTTTGTAATATGTCACTACCTGGTTAAAATTATTCGGATATACCAGGAAGTCATTTTCCCGTGCGAATATATACTTTGACGAAATGTTTGTCATCGGGAGACCGACCCTGGCTGGATCAGTGATCTCAAAAACTTCTTTTGAATTATAATCCAGGTTTTTACCTGTCTTATAGCGCAGGTTCATCGATGTGAGCCTGTCGCCTATGACTTTTACAGGCCTGTTTACGCGTATTGACCCATGGTCGGTGGTAAAAATCACACGGGCACCCTTTGAGGCCACATGTTTCAGCAATTCAATAAGAGGTGAGTGGACAAACCATGTATGGGTAAGAGTAAGCCAGGAAGCCTCATCACCGGTCATGTCACGGATAAGGTCCACCTCAGTGCGGGCATGGCTTAACATATCAACGAAATTATAAACCAGGATGTTAAGATCATTTGACATGAGGTACTGCATCTTTTTGTTCACCGCCCTGCCTTCAGCCTCCGTTCTGATCTTATGGTATGACCACCTGCCGTTTATACCTGCGCGCTGTAACTGTCTGGCAAGCAGTTTGTCCTCAAAAAGGTTCTTGCCCTCATCTTCATGATCGCTGATCCAGTATTCAGGTGTGGAATCGCTGATGGCTGCAGGCATCAGTCCCGCAAAGAGTGCATTCCTTGAATATTGGGTGGCTGTGGGCAGGATACTCATGTACAGCTCTTCCGTAACAGTACGCAGCACGGAAGCAAGGTCGCCGGCCATGGACTGCCACTGATCGAGCCGCATGTTGTCAATAATAATACAAAAGAGAGGAGACTCTTTCCGGATGAGCGGGAATACCTTCTTTGACATTACGGCGGGCGAAAGCAACGGTTTCTCTGTTGCAGAGGGGGAGAGCCATTTAATATAATTCTTCTCTATAAAGCGACCGAATGCCCTGTTTGCATCTGACTCCTGCATCCGGAGTACCTCCCTCATGCCGGTATCGGACGACCTGATAAGCTCACTCTGCCAGAATACAAGCTTCCTGTAAAGCTCACTCCACTGTTCAAAATTACGGGCTTCTGATATCATTCCGGTTATTGAGCCGAATTCGCCTCTGAAAACAGAGGTCGTCTGCCTTGACACAATACTGTCAAGGTCGAGAATCTTCTTAAGCGAAAGTAGTATCTGCTGTGGTTTGACCGGTTTTATTAGGTAATCAGCTATCTGCGAGCCTATTGCGGCATCCATGATCTCTTCCTCCTCACTCTTGGTTATCATAACCACAGGGATGGAGGGTTTTAACTCCTTAATGCGGCGCAGGGTCTCTATCCCGCTGAGGCCCGGCATATACTCATCAAGAAATATGATGTCATAGGGTTTTTCCTGGACCATGGTTATTGCATCAGTCCCTCCCGGACAAGTGTCGGTTTCGTAACCCTTCTCCTGCAGGAACAATATATGTGACCTGAGAACCCCGACCTCATCATCTACCCATAATATCCTTATCTGTCGCATGTCAGCGGAATGAATCACCTGAGCGGTGCATATGTTTTGTCCGAGAAGATCCGGTAACGTTCAATATTCCTGTCATCCCGGAATATTGGCAGGTTGTCACGGCTTATAATGAAGAGAGATACCTGTGCTTCGGCCGCGCCCCTGATCTCCTTCAGCGGGTCAAAGGCTTTGAGATACTTCATGGCTTCTGAAGGAGAGGCAAAGGTGCCGACGGTTATCATCAGTAAATCATTTTCTGCTGCGGTGCCTTCACTGCTGTAGTTTTTATCACTGAAATTATCCAGGTTGAAGTTGATGACATCAAAAACCATCTGGTTGAGATTTGCCTTAATATTGGCGGCAACCAGCAACACATAATGTGGCTGCAGTGTGTCCGTCACGTATATTGTCTCCGCGATTTTAATATCATCGGCTATCCTTATCTCCGGTATCTCTCTCCGGAGTATCTCTATTATCTCCGCGGCTCTTTTACCTTCTTCTGTGGCAGGGTATCTTGCCACCAGTGTATCCAGTTTTTCCTTGTAGGCCATTTCTCCGTGGGAAGCTCCGGCGGCCATAGCCTGCAGGAGCATGAATTTAGGAGAAAGCTGATCCTGACTGTAGATTTTCAGGGCATTTTCACAAAGGGTAAATGTCTCTTCAAAATTACCGGCAGCAAAGGCTGAATATGCCGACTCGTACAGTATGCCTGTTGTTTTTGAGACTTCCATCTGTTTCCTGACATAGTCCGGGTCAGTGAGTATCTGTGCATACTCTGATCCGGGGAAGAGCGACAGTAATTCAGAGCGGCGGCGTTCTGCCCGTGCCGGATCTCTTTTATGCAGAAGGCGATAGAGCTCCCAGAGGGCTTCGGCCCTTACTGTTTCACTGTCGCCGGGTTTGGAGGCCTCCTCCAGTGAGGATACCGCAAGGATGGTATCATTCAGTCGTGATGCCAGAACCTTCCCTTCACCAAGAAGAGCAGCCGCACTTTTGCGCTGTGAAACATCCATGAGTGAATCTGTCAGCGGAAGATTCATCAGGTAAAATTCTTTTGTGCGTTCAGCGGCCATAATCGCACTGTCGGACATAGTTACTGCTTCACCGGTCTCACTTCCCTGGGTGACAAATGTCATCCTTGTCCTGTTGGCGCGCCTCCAGTTATCTTCAAGCCTTCTCTCACCCCACCGGCGTCGGAATTCCGTACGTCCGAAGGTGAGGGCAGCCTGGTTATAAAAATAC
>DATKUS010000089.1:0-10507 GCA_035530535.1 Bacteroidales bacterium | reverse complement strand
GGAAGAATGATGACAATGCCATTATTTCCCAGACAATCAGAAATGATAACCCGTCACGGATCATCACTACCAGAAGCATTGAAAAGTATAGCCAGAGATATGAGAAGAAATGTATGGAAAAACGCAAGGCATTTTTGCTTTGATAATATGGTTGAAGGTATCCCCTGGCATATAGGAGGCCTGTAAAAACGGTTATATTAATAACAACTATAAAAAATGCCGATAACCTGTCGATTGTTAAAGTAAACCCATTTATTAATACCGGAAGATATACCTGTATATCAAGTATTTGGTCACTTCCGGCAAATAATCTGAAACACCATGCAGAAGTTAAAACCACGCCAGAAGCAAGCAAGAACAGGGAAAAATAATATTTTGCTGATTTAGGGACAAAAAATACAAGAAATGACAGGGATAAAATAATCATAAAGAAAAAAGAGTTCATCATCAATCGTAATAATGTAGGTTCTTAAGGTTAATCAAGTGTGCTGTTTCACCGCCGCTATTATTGTGGGCCTAGTTGAAACCTAATCGAACTAAAAATGTAACAAGCAGATAATTAAGGAAATAGTACATCCTGCTTTTCTGGAATTCCAGCAGCGAAAGTATACATTTTTTAATTAAATCGCTATACCTAAACTTCGAGTTGATTGGAACTTCCTTCCACGCTCAGAACTTTTGTATTTCCACCCTGCAGAAGATTCGGGTCAACAGGCTTGTTTACCATATACGATCCGCAAGTAAAATCAGGCACATCAATTGAAGTGGACCTGTTGGCAACAGACCATTCGCTAAGCGGGGTAATTGAACTCCACAGAGCGGCGTCATAAACATCCTCGTCAAGAGGCAGTCCGTTGCGAAGACAGTCAATGAGCCTCCAGTCCATAATGAAATCCATGCCTCCGTGGCCTCCTACCGTCTTTGCCATTTCCCCCACCCTTTTGACAATCTCCGGAGTGTACTGCTCCTGCAGCTTTGAGAATTCTTCCGTACTGACCCATGAATCTCCTATGGCAATTCTTTCAACAGGAAACTTGCGGGCCATAGCCTTTGTACCGCTTATCAGATGAATACGTGAGTAAGGCCTCGGGCTCGTCACATCATGTTGGATCATTATTGTTCTTCCTGCTGACGTTTTCACAACAGAGGTATTCATGTTACCCCGGTAATTCTTACCCGTAAAAGGTTCAAAGAACGGGTCTTCCTTTGCCAGAACATCAAGTTCGGCAGCCATCTGGAAGTCCCGGGTAGACATGGATGTGAGATATTCCATTTTATCTCCCCTGTTAATATTCATGATCTGGCACACAGGACCCAGACCATGAGTGGGATAAAGGTTCCCGTTACGCAGGTTCTCTTTCAGCCTCCACATGTCTGCATACCCGTTCTTGTCAAAGTTCAGAAAGCGAAGATCATGTATGTAAGCTCCCTCACAATGTACAATCTCACCAAAGAAACCCTGTCGTGCCATATTCAATGTCAGAAGTTCGAAGAAATCATAACAACAGTTTTCAAGCTGCATGCAATGCTTCTGAGTCCGCTCCGACGTCTCAACAAGCTGCCAGCACTGGTCGAGTGTCATTGCTGCCGGCACTTCAGTCGCAACATGTTTACCGCATTCCATGGCATATATGGCCATTGGAGTGTGCCATGCCCATGGTGTACATATATAAACCAGGTCAATATCAGGATCCTCGCACAGTCCCTTCCATGCATCTTCATTGCCGCCGAAAGATTTTGCCTGCGGTAAACCGAACCTGGTGAGCAAGGCCTGCATTTTGTCAACCCTGTCACTATATTTATCACACAGGGCAGCCACCTCAACTCCTTCAATATGAGTCATCCGTTCCACTGCTCCCGGGCCTCGCTGCCCAAGACCGATAATTCCAATCCGAACCTTATCTATTGGGGGTGCCGAATAACCGCTCATATTAAATTTCTGAGAATGCTTTGCCAGTACTGCCTTTTTTATTTCAGGCATGACGCCTTCAGCTTCCTTGCCGGAAGCACATGAAACAACAGCTCCGGCAGCCACAGCTCCGGCTCCGGCAACAGCAGCAGTGCGGAGAAAATCCCTGCGGTTTGTCTTCATAATAATCAGTTTAGTTTAATAAATTGCATCGTGAGTGCAATATACTAACTTCCGGATTACGCTCAAATGATCAAAAAAAAAACCTAAGTGTCTCTGTTACTTTTATCTGATAACAAGTCTTAGAAGGTCTTGTTCTGTTATTTTTTCTTTTTCCCATGTCAGCTCTGATGAAGCCTCTACTGCTCTCTTCTTTAGTGAATCAAGAAGTGCAGTGTCTTCTTTCAGAATCATCAGCTTTTCAGCAATCTCTTCTGGTGTGACTTTGCCGAGCATTATGCCACATCCGTATTCAGTCACAACAGATGAAATCTCAGGCAACGGCGAGGCGATGACAGGTATACGGGCAGAGATATAATCAAAGAGTTTATTGGGGAGGCTGTAGCGCTGATTGATACATGTGTCCTTGTCTAATGAAAGGCCGACATCACAGCACATTGTATAGCTCATCATCTCCTCCCACGGCATTCGTTGAAGAAATTTCACTTTTCTGGAGACCCCCCTGAACATCGCCAGCCTCTTTATGTTTTCATAAACGTCTCCGGTACCTATTATCAGGAGTTTAACTCCTTCCGTTAAAATCATTGCTTCAATAAGCTCTTCAGCACCACGTCCGGGATTAATACCTGATCCCTGGAATACAGCGAGCAGATCACCTTCATCTGCTCCCGCTTCACTACGGCTGCGGGAGGAAATTCCAGCGGGCGAGGAAGATATATTCCGGACTACTACAGGAGTGATTCCATATTCTTTTTTATAAATATCAGCAATGGAGGCACTTACCGTGATCATCCACTTAATGTGGGGTAACAGTCTCTTTTCAATCCACTTCCAGACATGATACTTTAACCTTCTCTCCTCAAGTCCATGCTGGCCGGTAAAGTACTCGTGCGAATCATAAATAAGCGGCTTACGATACAGCCTTGAAATCAGGAATGACGGAAGAAGGGTGTCAAGGTCATTGGCGACATAAAGATCTGCCTTCCTTACAATCAGTGAAAAAAAAAGTCTCAGGTTGAACAAAGAATACATCAGCACCCCTTTTTTAAAGGGAATTCTGAGTCTCAATGTCCGTATAGGGCTACCCGGCAGTTCTTCTGATCCGCCTATTCTCCTCCCGATAACGGTCACATCGAAACCGGTTTCCTTTAGAAGGGAGGCATGCTTCAACACTCTCTGGTCAGTTGAGATATCACTTATAACCGTTATTACAGCATTTCTCATCAGACAACTGAAGCTTTGATCAGGTTGAATTCTCCGGATAATGGTGGTGAAAGATACAAAAGAATTATTTTAACTTTGTTTGCTTTTAAATGTTACTATTTTCAAATGGATCATACAGCCCCCACCATTGTTCATATTGTAAGCTTTAACATTCCTTATCCTCCGGACTATGGCGGTGTTATGGATGTTTTTTACAAGATCACATCACTTAAAAAACAGGGTGTCGGAGTAATCCTGCATTGCTTCAGCTATGGCAGGTCAATGTCAAAAACACTTGAGCGCGAGTGCCTTAAAGTGCACTATTACCAGCGGAACCTTAATCTTTTTCTTTTATTTAGGAAGCAACCCTTCATTGTTATTTCACGCGAGAATGAAAAACTCCTTGCTGCACTTAAAGCAGATAATCATCCGATAATATTTGAAGGCATTCATTCTACGGCCTGGCTTGGCCATCCGCAGCTTAATGGTCGGATGACAATGGTCCGCACTCATAATATTGAGCATCTTTATTATAAGAACCTTGCACAGTCAGAAAAGAATCCTTTCAGAAAGATTTTCTTCAAAGCAGAAGCGCAAAAACTTGAGAGATACGAAACCCGGCTGTCAGAGGCCTCACTCCTTTTACCCATATCCCCCGGTGATACTGAATATTTCAGGAATAAATACGGCAGGGCGCTGTTTATAGGACCGTTCCATCAGTCTGACAAGTGTGTTTCATCTCCCGGAAAGGGTAACTATATTCTTATGCACGGCGACTTTTCCACGCCTGAAAACAATGCTTCGGCATTGTTTATCATACGCGAAGTGGCATCGAAGTGGGATTACCGAACGGTATTTGCCGGCAAGAGACCCTCTGCAGAACTTTTACGCGCCGCAGCTTTTCATAAGAATATCCGGATGATTCCAAATCCCTCGCAGTCGAAGATGACCGAACTGATTCTTAATGCTCAAATTAATCTCCTGCACGCCTCTCAACCTTCCGGCATGAAGCTGAAGCTCATCAATGCTCTTTGCTTTGGAAGACATATCATAGCATCAGAACCAGTTGTTTCCGGTACAAATCTTGACAGCCTTGTGCATATTGCCTACAAGAGAGACCAATGGACAGAACTTGCCGCGAGACTCATGGAGATCGATTTTACTGATGACATTATTCGCAAAAGAGACATTCTGCTTCGTGAAGTAGCTGACAACCAGTCCAATGCAATAAAGATCATTGAGTCTATCAATAGCTACAATGTACACCCTTAATAAATAATCCTGACCTATTCGTAAATCTTTCTCTTATTCAGTTCACGCTGATATGCGCTGGCATAACGGTTATGCTCTGCAAGAGTCCGTGAGAAATGATGATAACCCGAGAAATCCGATTTTGCCACGAAATAGATGAAGTCATGCTTTTCGGCATTCAGAACAGCATCTATTGCGGTTTTGGACGGACACCTGACAGGACCGGGTGGAAGTCCCCGGTGAGCATAAGTGTTGTAGGGTGAAATAACTTTAAGATGCGGTTTTAAAACTCTCCGGATAGTGAAATCGTTAAGGGCGAATTTTATTGTCGGGTCTGATTGTAGCGGTATACCAAGACGCAGCCTGTTAAGATAAACACCTGCAATCCGTGGCTTCTCATCATCCTTTGAAACCTCGTCATCAATAATTGAAGCCAGTGTTGACACTTCAACAGGTTTAAGTCCCTCTGCGCCTGCAGCTGCCAGACGTTCTTCATTCCAGAACGACTTATATTCCCTGAGCATTCTTTTATAAAATCCTTCAGCATCGGTGATCCAGTATAACTGGTAAGTATCAGGGACAAATACAGAGATCACTGTTTGATAAGTAAATCCATCCTCAGAATAATTTGACGGGTCCGAGAGAAAAGCCATTATTGCAGCAGAGTCGGCTTCTATCCGCCCTCCCACCTTGCCTGCCAGATCATTCAGTGTCCTGATATTGTTGAAAGTGACGTCCACCGGAGCCTGTTTTCCTGCTCTGAACATATTAATAATATTATTATTGCTCATTCCCTTCTCTATCCTGTAAAAGCCAGGTTTTACCGGTCCTGAAAAATTTTTCAGACTGGCAGTGATCATGAAGCTCTTTGTGTTATTCAGCGCTCCTTCAGAAAAAAGGGAATCTGTCACATCTTTAACAGTGGAACCGGCCGGCACAAAAATCCTGTAAGGGACTTCACTTCCGGCATTAGGTTTAAAAACAATGTTGCGGACCATGACCGCAGCAGTCACAAACCCGAGGACAATAATAACCAGTGATATCAGGAGTGTCTTTTTCATTGCCGTTGCAAAAATACAAATTTGATCTTATTCTTCTGCTCTTTCAAGCACAGGCCTCCCCTTGCGAATCTTAATGATCCTGCAAATCAGATTGTCACCTTCAGGTTTTTCAGGCAGAACCAAGGTGTGACTGAATCCATTATTATCAAAGCCTTCACAAATAAAACCGTCACCTGTCTCCAAGGGGTTACAGGAAGCCACTGTGACCCTCATTTTATCTCCGGGCTTAAACCACGGGTTTTCAGGCTCAATTGTCTTGCGGTGGCCACTGCTGTACCTCACGATCTTCCCCCTGAAGATGGTTCCTATTTCAAACCCGTAGTGGGAATAGTACCTGACTTGCAAAAGGTGCACATCACCGTACAGATCAGCTGCAGAATAAAATTGTTCTTCATCCGGACCCTGAACAATCTTTACAATCGTGAACTCATAACTTTTCCCCTCAATAAGTTTATTAAGTTCGTCTTCATCCGTTCTGCTTCTGAAACATAATTTCCCTTTTGAAATCCGATCAATCCGAAGATGGACTTTTTCCCTTTCTCCTGGTATTGAAGGGAGAAACTCCACCGGTATACTGGCAAGGTTACCAAATGAGTCAGAGATGGCAATCTTCTTACAACTAACTCCTTTCTCATCAGTATATTCTGATATTTGTCCCACTTCGAAATCGTAGCTTTCTCCTTCCCTGTAGAAGGGGTGTTCAGGCTCAAGGAACACTTTCCCGCTGCAGTTTATTTTATCTACTTTGCACTTTATAATGCCAGAAACTTTGAGGTTATAACCCTGGTAATACTCAAGCGGCAAAAGATATTTTTTTCCATCAGGACCGGTAAGCATCAGGTTAATGCTTCCTCCAGGCATTTCAATTGTCTTTAAGGCATTGAACATGTATCTCTTTCCCTCTTCGAGCTTCATAAATCCATGTGTCAGTAAAGAGGCCCGAAAATGCGCGCCAGGGATTCTTTATATCTCTCTTTTCTGTTTCTCTTTTCCCATTCGGATGCCACAACCTCGCTGCAACCCTTGAGATCTTCAAAAAAGAGATTATTCAGTTCAGTGGCAAACTTCCAGTCATAAATGAGGGCTGTGACTTCAAAGTCGAGATCAAAACTTCTTATATCGACATTTGGCGAACCTACTGAGGCAAAAACACTGTCGACAAGCAGGTATTTTGAGTGGATGAAGCCGTTGTTGAAAAGATAGATCCTGACCCCTGCCTCAAGAAGCTCACCGATATAAGATCTTGTGTTCCAATTTGCAATAATGGAGTCGGATGTTCTGGGGAATATGATCCTGATGTCAACACCGCTAAGTGCCGCTGTTTTAAGTGCAGTCAGGAGACTTTCATCAGGACTGAAATACGGGGAGGTCAGGTAGATTGATGTTTTTGCAGTAGCAATAGCTGCAAAGTATACCTGCATTATTGTTGCCCAGTCGGTATCAGGTCCGCTTGAAGCAACCTGAACCAGGCACCTGTTGCCGGTCTTCTCATATTTAAGGTAAGACTCCATTTCCGAAACTGGTTTGCCGCTGACAAAGTCCCAGTCTGCAAGAAAAATACTGTTCAGGGCTGCTACTGACTCGCCCTTTAGCTCCAGGTGTGTGTCTTTCCATGGACCAAGACCCGGGAGTCCGTGCAGATATTTATCTGCTATGTTCAGTCCGCCCACAAAACCTACATTCCCGTCAACCACAAGTATCTTGCGGTGATTTCTGTAATTTACCTTGCTTGAGAAGCTCGGAAAACGAACAGGCATGAAGGGATAGATGCTGACGTTTGAGGCACGCATTTCTTTCAGGTAAGACTTACCGATATTCCAGCTGCCCACATCGTCATAGATAACCTTTACCTGAACTCCTTCCGAAGCTTTCTGCTTCAGCAGATCCTTAAACTCCGTTCCCAGTATATCCGGTTCAATACGGTAGAACTCAAGATGAATATAGCTCTTTGCCCCGGCTATTGCGTCCTTCATTACGGGGAAGGTCTCATACCCGTTTTTGAGCAGCATAACCGTGTTGTCAAGAGTAAGTACAGACCTGTTATTGTTAAGCAGCAACCGCATAAGATGGTCCTTTGACTGAATTTCACTGCTCTCCCCTGCTATAACGGAAGGTAGTGAGACCATCTGACGGGCTACAAAATCAGAAAGCATTTCGCTGTCGGCAATGCTTTTCCGGCTATAAATCTTCTGTTTGCGGTAATTCCGGCCAAAGAAAACATAAAGGAGGATGCCGGCAATAGGAACCAGAATTATAACCAAAAGCCATGAGTGCGTCTTCAGAGGGTTTCTGTTCTCAAAAACGATCATGAGGCAGATGGTTAAAACAGTAACCAGGTAAAGGATTGCCAATATCCCCAGTATCACAGTAATGCTGTTACCTGACATTATCATTTACGGTTTTTAATGCCTCCACCGGTAAAAATAAAAAAACTCTCCCGTTTTACAGCGGGAGAGTCCTGTTTTATTACCTGAAGCTTTTAAAATATCAGGCCGACATGTATTAACAGAGCACCTGTTCTGTCATCAAGTGGGAAAGTCACTCCCTCGATTGTTATCTCATCTCCGAACTGGTTAAGGCTACCTTCATAGCGGACATCAATCGTCATTTTCTTCAGAAGGTCCACCCCCACGCCAGCCTGGTAACCGAAAGTTGCTTTCTTATAGGTTGCTCCTTCCGCCAGTTCCTTTGTATCAGTAATGAGGAAAGAGGCAGCGGGACCGGCATTTACCCTGAAGAAGGCTACCTTTATGCCAACCAAAACAGGAATGTTAACCTTGGTAAACTTTTGTTCAAGAAGTTCATCAACAGGAGCACCGTCAACCAAACCGCTGTATGTCAGGGAGTTGGTGGCTGTTGCAAGAAGAATTTCAGGCTGAATATATATGCCGGCAAAAGAAGCCCTGAGAAAAGCTCCGCCCTGGAATCCCCATTCAGCAGATTTGGCTTTTTCAAGGACAACATCGACATTAGCTTGTGAAAGGTCCAGATTGGTAAACGTAAAGTCAGTGCTAACACCGGCTTTAAGGCCAAATTTAACCTGGGAAAACATCGGAGCTGCAAGCAGAAGTGCAAACAGTAGTACAAAGATCTTTTTCATTGTTGTCATATTTAAGTTAATTTGACTTACTGTTATATAGAACGATTTTTATTCCTAAAGGTTGCACTCTATGTCAAAATCGTTCACTTTTATTTCATTTTTTTCAGTTCGGCAAAGATTAATTCCTTCATTTTGTCAAACTCTTCACGTTCAAAAAGGCGGGTAAGGAATATAATTTTGCCGTTACGGTCAATTATTACATTACGTGTCACTCCAGCCTCTTTTTTGGCAAAAAGAGAGAAAATAGCTGCTCCGGGATCAAGTGCCAGTGGATATGTTACTGCGATATCCTTTTTAAATTTAAGTACCGTTCCCACGGGCTCATCACGGTCAATGCCCACAATCACCAATCCCTCATTTTTACCTGTCAGCCATATCTCGCTTTCAATGAATGGCATCTCTTTACGGCATACGCTGCACCAGCTTGCAGTGAACTGAAGCATTACAACCTTTCCTCTGAGATCTGAAAGTTTGTAGGTTTTCCCTCCCGCTTCAACAATTGTGAAATCAGGTGCTGTATCGCCTGTTCTGACTAAATACTGGTTTTCAAACACTTTTTTCTCCTGCGCGTTGCATGACATTGAGATAATCGCAACTGCCACAAGTAATAATGATTTTATCTTCATTCCCCAACGATATTTAATCCTGATCCAAAATTAGCTTTTTTTACTTAATCTTCAACCCTCATTATTGCCTTTCCTCTTCTGGTCCGTCATACGGCTCCAGGTAAGTACTATTCTGTGTCAGCTCCAGATAGCCGCTTCCGTCATCCCTGAAACCAAATTCAAAACAGAAAGACCATTTTACTCCTTCAGCAGTTTCAACAAGATGTGTAAAAAAGGTAAAGTTGTACCCCAGTGCTATTAGGGCGTCACGGTGCAACCGCCTGTGACCGTCTTCATAGAGATCAGACAGTATCTTGCGGTTTCGGCGCAGCAAACCGTGAACATTACGGACATAGTTATTTGAATCACGGTTAAGCCGGTTATTGTAATTGTTGCGGCACTGGTCGGAGCAGAATTTCTTATCAGACCGTCCGAGAAGTTTTTCCCCGCAGTCGAGACACACACGTTCCACAGCGTAATGTTTTGATAAATATACAAAAAAACGTTTACAAACATATATACCGGCACAATAATAACACAATAGAAAATACTAACAAACACACATAGCCCCGCATTTATAGGAGCTTCTTACTTTATTATGTTAATAACTTGTTTTGTGTTATTATATGTTTATTAAGGTTTGTTTTGTACCTTTGCTGTACCTCAACGTCCGAGGTACAAAAAGGTACAAGGGAAATGACTACAAAAGTTAAGTTAAGAAGAAAGGCAATTTCAGGGAACAGGCAAAGCCTATACCTGGATTTTTACCCGCCTATACCACACCCTGAAACCGGGGAACCTACCCGAAGGGACTTTTTGGGGTTATACCTGTTTGATAACCCAAAGAACCCCCTTGACAAGCAGCACAATAAAGAGATAGTGCAAATAGCTGAACAGATAAAGGCAAAATGGGAGAACCAGCTTAACAAGCCTGAAATATATATGGACTTTGAAAGGCAGCAGCTGAAGATGAAGGCGCTGAGCGAAAAGGATTTTGTTGACTACTTCAAAAGGATGGCTGATAAGCGTAAAGGCACAAGTCATGATAATTGGATTAACACACTTAATTTTATAAATAGGTTCACCGGAGGCAAATTAAGGTTTGCCGACTTGAACGAACAGTTTTGTGAAGACTTCAAAGAGTACCTGTTAACCACGAAAAGCATTAAAAGCGAAACAGTAATACTTGCACAAAATA
>DATKUS010000088.1:0-28235 GCA_035530535.1 Bacteroidales bacterium | reverse complement strand
ACAATATGGTTTCTTCTAAGTGATTACCCTCAATTGTATAAGATACTCCAACATAATTATTTATAGTTATTGTATCTTTTTTAAACAGACCAACAGAAAGAAAGTGGTGATTTGAGACAAGCACTATATCACTTCCAGTATATTCTCCTGGGAATATTGTAACTTTTGTATCCCCAGATACCTTTTGCATTTGTACAAGTTGCCAAGCACCTTCAATAGGTAATTTCTTTTTCTGAGCATAACCCATGATTGATAAAGAAACGATCAAGCATAGAAGAATTGTTCTTTTCATATTTACAGGTTTCAGGGATTAATTTAAAATGAGTTAGTGGTTATCAAAGTTACACCAGCAGAAAGCCGAAGTCAAGTTTATTATGACCTGTTTAAGATGTCAATAATATAGAGATAACCGGAAGTCAACTGATTGAGGTCTGAATAGATATATTTGACTTCTGGTATTGAATACAGTAAATTTGAAATAGCGGGAATCAGATTTTTATTTTATTGTTCAAACAAAAATAGGAGGTAGTTATGAATGCGAGCGTAATAGAAGTGGTATGCTGGGTGTTGGTTGGCATGGTTCTTATGGGTCTAATAGTGTGGTTTACAATGCCTTTATTAATGTTGATAAAGCACAGGAGTAAACTGAGATATGACGAGACTGTTAATGCCCTGAGTGAGACCCTGACGAAGAAACAGGATTGGCAAGTGCTGACTGTGAACGACTATCAAAAGAGGACTGAAGCATTCGTCGCCCTTGAACGAGTCGGTAGCGTTACCATCTGCAATCCACGTTACGTTGCGAAGATTCTTACTGACGACAAGAATCGCCATGTTACAGCCTTCATGCCCTTGGAGCTTGGAGTCTACGAAGATAAAAAAGGTCAGGTTTTTGTTTCTCAGCTTAATGTTGGACTCTTAGGCAAAATGTTCGGGGGAACCATCTCGGAAGTGATGGGAATGGCTGGGAAAGACCTTAGTGAAGCCGTTGAGTCTGTTTCCGCTAAGTAAAAAATCGTTTCGCTGCGAAGAGAAGGCAGCCCTGTTTAATAAGAATAAAAAGCCCCCGGGATCCGAGGGCTGACATAAGAATTTACTTTTGGCTAATTACATCTTGATCCTTACTCAGTAGCCGGGCGGTTATTTTGAAGCTTCAGGCTCCTCTGGAACAACAGCAGGTTCGGGTTTGGTTATCCATGCTGCAAAGGAAAACTTCCATTTACCATCCACCTTTTCAAGAAAAGTTACCTGGATATTTCCCCATTTGGTCTCACCCTCAGGAGCTTCATATATCCATTTATTATCACAGATCAGCCATGCTGTATTCCCCATTACTTTGATCACTGGATTCTCTTTAGTGAACGAAATTTTGGTTGTATCGATCTCCATATTTGGAGTATACCCTTTAAATAAAGGAGACAGCTGATCCCACCCGGTGATGATCTTGTAACTGTCCTTCCCAAGATTTAAACGTGTATTGTACTCATCTTGTATATAACAGGACATTAAGCCATCAACATTCCCTATACGGGCAGCTTCAGATTCTGCTTTGATGACAGCCATTATGGCTTCCTTTTCTTTTTCAACATTAATTCTTTTCTGGCAGGAGGTCCCTATCAAAAGAAAAGCAGTAAGCAATAATAAATACTTTTTCATAGTCTGGTTGTTTTATGGTTATATTCAAAGTTACTCCAAAAGATACCGGAAGTCAAGTTTATTATGCCTGGTAAGGAACAAGGTAGATTGAAAAGGGAAAGCAGCACTCCCTGATGTCTCGCTGTGTGGTAGAAATTTTCACCAATAAGAAGAAAGGAAATGCTGCCGTGTCAAATAATGGAAATAAAAATCCAGAGCTTAATATCAGATATTGAATTACTCTATCACTGTTTCAACCTGTCTGGAATCGCCGTATTCCCATATCTCTGCTATCTTACCGTTCTCAAATCTTTTAAAGTGCATCATCTCATATTGCAATGTATCTCCTTCCCGTATCCCTGTTCTGACAAACCTTGTTGCCACCCAGTTACCTTCAGCAACCTGCTGCAAAATAGCATCCACTTTGTAGTCACCATTGGTAAGGTACTTTCGATGGTCTTCCACGTTCCATGTAAAACGGCTTTTCTCGTTTCGTCCAATGAAATCAGCCGCAAGGATGGTATCAATATCATTTGGATTTAGATCATGGTACCTGGTGGCAATTTCTTTGTTTTTCTGTAATTTTGTGTTAACCTGGTCGTTTTTACATCCGTAAGTAAAGCTCAGGACTAATGCAAAAAACAACAGATAAGTCTGTTTCATAGCAATAAGGTTTTAGTAAGTAATTAATAATCAATACAATATAAATACCCCTGATAATTTATCAATCAACTGGTAATACAAAATTACACCTTTAAAAAGCTGAAGTCAAGTTTATTATAAAAAGCCCCCGGATCTCTCCAGGGTTCTTTGCGCTGCATTGTGAAAGAAAAAGCCCCCGGGATCCGAGGGTTGGTATTAGCTGAGCAGTAAATAACACAAATATTCTAATAAGCACATAGTTCCTAATGGATATGTGCCTCATAGTTTCTTTACGCTAACACTATTTCACTTTTTTATTGCAAGAGACGATACTATCTGATTGCCTTCTATTTTGTAATTGAAATTAAGCCCTATTCGTTCTGCTAAGATTTTAATGTGTCCCCACAAGCAAGATTCAAACTCGCCAACTGATACACCGAGCATTTGATCATTCTCGAAGTATACTTTGTAAGGTCTGTTTGATAGCATGGTTACCAACGAATCTGATTCAGATGTGATTTCGAACGTGCTATTCTCGTAGAGCTTTATCACGGCATTAAGTATTTGCACTGCTGGTTCTAACCCTTGCCCTTTTATTCCCTCCCAAGAATGATGGTTCCCTACGAATACTGCGAAATCAGAAGGTGTTTTCCCAATAGATTTAGCATATGCAATCCCCGTGCAGATATAATAGTCAGTCCTCCACACTGCATTGTTTGCCTTTTCATCAGCAGAAGCAAAAAAATCTTTGAGTTGGATTTTTTGATACTCCGGTACTTGACAGCGTGTAAAATTGGCAATCAGTAAAAAACTGAATGTGAAGAATAATTTGGCTAAAATTCTCATAATGAGCTTATTTATTTATTAATCAAAACTACAACAGCAAAAAGCTGATGTCAAGTTCGACCTTCTCTTGATAACCGACTTTACTCTGCGTCCCAAAGATCGTTCTCTGCGTGCCAAAATGCTATAAAAACAAAGAAAAGGCAACTCGCGTTTATAAAATCTAACGCTCTGTTCAGGTTTCCTTTAATGCCGGGTTATGCTCAGAAGTGAGGAGAAACTGAACAGAAGGGTAATTCTCCCGTGTAATTTTTAACATCCAATCGTTTTCAGCAAGAAATACCGGTTTCATTTCCTTGTCATATGCAATAAACCATGCTTTCCTCAATAGCATCTGGTCAAATTCAGTCTTATTATCAGAAGTAATCCAGCAAGCTTTCACATAGGGTAGTGGACGAAAATCGCATTTCGCCCCATACTCGTTTTCAAGCCTGAATTTTATCACATCAAACTGCAGATTTCCTACCGTACCAATAATTTTTTTGTTTCCCGGCTGTTGAATGAATAATTGTGCCAGTCCTTCTTCTGTCAGCTGTCTCACACCCTTCTCAAGCTGCTTGGTCTTCATAGGATCCAGATTTATCACTTCCTTTAAAATTTCAGGTGAGAAACTGGGTATGCCTGTAAAATGAAGCATCTCACCTTCTGTGAGTGAATCACCTATTTTCAGGTTGCCATTGTCATACAATCCTATTACATCGCCGGGAAATGCCTCTTCAATTGTGCTTTTAATGTTGGCCATAAACGATGCGGGGGCGGCAAAACGCATTTTCTTGTTCAGCCTTGTATGGTAGTAGAGTTTATTTCGCTCAAACTTTCCGGAACAGACTCTCAGGAAAGCCAGCCTGTTGCGGTGCTTAGGGTCAAGATTGGCATGTATTTTAAACACAAAACCGGTCAGCTTTGGTTCTTCAGGCAGAACAACCCGTTCCAGTGTTTTGGCTTTTGACGGACTGGGCGCAATTTCAATGAAAGATTCGAAGAGTTCAGGCACACCAAAATTATTCAGGGCGCTGCCGAAAAATACGGGAGCGAGATAACCTTCCCTGTAGAGATTCATCTGGAAAGATTCAAAAAAATCCCTGGCAAGACCGATCTCCTCCCGGAGCTTTTTAAGATTACTCTCTCCCACAAACTCTTTAATCTGCGGGTCCTGAATATCACTTGTATTGAGTAAGATTTCAGATTTTGTCGATTTTTGGGGACTGTAAAGCTGCAAGCTCTCAGTGGTAAGATTAAAAACCCCCTTAAAGCGGCTGCCTTTACCAATCGGCCAGGTAAAAGGACAGGCCGCTATCATAAGTTCATCTTCCAGCTCCTGGAGCAGGTCAAAAGGATCTTTCCCTTCCCTGTCCATCTTATTGATGAAAATCATGACAGGGGTTGCCCTCATGCGGCACACTTCCATAAGTTTTCTTGTCTGTTCCTCAACGCCCTTTACGCTGTCAATAACCAGTATTACGCTGTCAACTGCTGTGAGGGTGCGGTAGGTATCCTCAGCAAAATCCTTATGACCAGGTGTATCCAGAATATTAATTCTTTTCCCTTTGAAATCAAGGGTCATTACTGAAGTGGATACGGAAATACCGCGTTGTTTTTCTATCTCGAGAAAATCTGACGTTGCCGTTTTTCTGATCTTATTGCTTTTTACGGCCCCGGCTACCTGAATTGCCCCACCAAACAAAAGCAGTTTCTCAGTAAGAGTTGTCTTTCCGGCATCGGGGTGCGAAATAATTGCGAAAGTCCTTCTTCGTTTAATTTCACTATTTAAATCCATAAATATGATTCTTGACGGATACGCTCTGAGTATCCTTTTTGTACGTAACTTTAATTTGTATTTGATCGGGATCCTGACCTCAACTCAGGGTAGGGAAGATGCACGTCCTCTCCGCATCAGGGAGGTCATGGCGGAGAAATAGGGCAATAAATTGATATCCTTGTTTTCATTTCAGAGCGCGAAGGTAATAAAAATGAAGGAAAAGAATCTTTTCCACAGCCAGTTCTAAACACTGTCTTCGTTTTAATAAATCAGACTTAATCGGATCTTTAGCACCAGTATAACATATCAGGTGGCAATGTTGTTGGCCGGTACCAGCTTTACTTTAAGATTTTTGACCTAACTTTCTGTCGGGTTTACAAAAGATACATAAGTATATGAGGAAGAAACAATGGTATGTAGCTCTTTTCGAGGACTATGCGAAAAAATATGACACTGAGGTCTTCACACAGGGTACGCAGGGCGAATGTGATTTTATTGAAAATGAATTGGCTTTTAATAAGTCTCTGAAAATCCTCGATGTGGGATGCGGAACCGGCCGGCACTCAATTGAGCTGGTAAAAAGAGGATATTCTGTTACCGGTATTGACCTCTCTGAATCCCAACTTGCCCTGGCAAGTGAAAAGGCTGCGAAACTCAACCTTAAAATCGATTTTTTAAGGCATGATGCCAGGAATCTGCCTTTTGACAGGGAATTTGATGCTGCGATCATGCTCTGCGAGGGTGGATTTCCACTTATGGAAACTGACGAGATGAACTACGAGATACTGAAGAATGTCGCCAGGGCCCTGAGACAGAACGGCAAATTCATTTTCACTACCTTAAATGGACTATTCCCCCTGTATCATTCAGTGGAGGAATTCTGTGCCTCAGAATCAGAGGAAGGAAATGCGACTTACAGGAGTAACACCTTTGACCTGATGACGTTCAGAGATAAAAATGTAACCGAGGTGGAGGATGACCTGGGCAATAAAAAAAGTCTTGAATGCAACGAGAGGTACTACGTGCCCAGCGAGATCACCTGGCTTCTGAAATCGCTCAGCTTCGGTAAAATTGAGATTTTCGGCGCTAAGCTCGGAGCATACTCCAGAAAGGATATCCTTACCACTGAGGATTTTGAGATGCTTGTGATAGCTGAAAAAAGATGATGAGTATCTTTTAAACCCTGATATGCTATGCTGACCTTGTCCTGCAGTCCATATTTTGTCAGTAATTCTTAATTCTTAATTTTTAACTCTTAATTCTATATCGCCCCATACCGATTCTCAACAATAACCCGGACTAATGTGTTTAGCTTAAATATAACCGATTAAAAAGAATACTATGGCATTTACCTTAAAGATTGGAGACAAGGCCCGTGACTTCACTCTGCCGGCTACAGACGGCAAAAACTATTCTCTTTCTGATTTTGCAGAGAGCAGGTTTCTCGTGTTATTCTTCACATGCAACCACTGTCCTTATGTGATCGGCTCAGATGAGGTTACAAGGGCTACGGCCGAAAAATTCGCACCGAAAGGCGTGCGGTTCGTTGGCATCAATTCGAACAGCGAAAACACTTATCCTGAAGACAGCTTTCCTAATATGGTGAAAAGGATGGAGGAACAAAAGTTCCCATGGCTCTACCTGTACGACCGGGATCAGAACATAGCCAGGGCGTACGGAGCACTGCGCACACCTCACTTTTATGTTTTTGACGAAGACCGGAAACTGGTTTACACCGGAAGAGGAGTAGACTATCCGAGAGACACCTCCAAAGCCACTGTGAACGATCTTGACAGAGCTCTGACAGAATTAACATCAGGACAGCCTGTGTCTGTACAGTTGACAAATCCTATCGGATGCAATATTAAATGGGACGGTAAAGATGCTCACTGGATGCCGGCCGATGCATGTGACCTTGTCTGATGAGGTCTGAAAGTCCGATGTCTTAAGGTCACAGGCGAACATATCATTCAGGCTTTGTAGTCTGACTGACATGTCAAAATTTTAGGTACGTTTGCGTATCAAAACCGTGACATGAAAAGGATTGTAATAATACTCGCTGTCATTGCCCTGATTTCAGGATCTTCAGCAAAGGCAGGAATTGCCGACAGCACTGACGTCTACCTTCTTACCTGCGCACCCGGAACTGAAAGTTACTCAATATACGGTCATACAGCCATCAGAATTGTCATCAGGGGCCAGAGTTTTGACAGGGTCTACAACTGGGGATTATTCGACTTTTCGACACCCAACTTCGCCTTCCGTTTTGCTAAAGGTAAACTTGACTATATGGTTGGAGCATATGGATATAACGACTTCCTGAATGAATATCAGTCGGAGGGCAGATCAGTATGGTCGCAGAAAATCAACTTTACAACCGCGGAAAAAGAAAAGCTCTTTGAACTCATAAATGAAAACCTGAAGCCTGAGAATGTTAAATACCGTTATGACTTTTTCTACGACAACTGTGCCACACGCATCCGAGATATAATTGAGAAGGCCGCCAGTGACACTATTATATATAGTGAAAAGAAAAAGCGTAGTACATTCAGACAACTGATAGATCCCAATCAGAAGGTGCTCCCGTGGCTCGACTTCGGTGCGGATTTCCTGCTGGGACTGCAGGCTGACCGTAAGGCATCAGCCTCTGAGGAAATGTTCCTTCCGATGTACCTTATGGAAAATTTAACATCGGGCAGGATCATACGTAACGGTAATCCCGAAGCACTCCTCGGAACCCGGGAAACGGTAATAGATTTCACTGGCGCTGCCTCTGAGGATAGCCGTCCGTGGATTCCCCAGGCGGTCTTTTATGCTGTGCTGCTGTTCGTTGTCCTTGTTACATTTGTATTTGGCTCGAGGTATCTAGGGCTGATCACTGACATCATTATTTATACCCTTTTCTCCGTCCTTGCACTTCTCATGATCTTTTCCAACTTTTTCTCAGATCATGACGCAATGCATTATAACCTTGTAATCCTGGCGATAAATCCAATTATTCCGGTGCTTCTGGTCTATATCCTGATATGGAAAAAAGCGGTCACCATGAGCCGTATAGCCCTGACTCTTGCTCTTCTCTTTTTCCCGGCTGCATTAATTGCCGGACAGGGAATAAACGCGGCAATTGTACCTTTGTTACTGATACTTATGGTGCGCCTCTTCAAACACTGCGAGTTCGGGAAGAGCCTTTAACACTTCTTTAACATCCTTTAACACTAATTTTTAATATCACTGGTGATATTTGCGGATGTTTTTGTAAAACGAAAAACAACATACTTTTTTACCATGGAACATACTACCGATATCCGGATGCTGAATGAGAAGATCGAAAAGGAAAGTGCCTTTGTAGATCTCATAAAGCAGGAGATGAACAAAGTCATTATCGGGCAGAGACATCTTACCGATTCCCTGCTCATTGGGCTGCTGTCGAACGGGCATATCCTCCTTGAAGGAGTGCCGGGTCTGGCAAAGACACTTGCCATAAAGACCCTTGCATCTATCATTGATACAAAGTTCAGCAGGATACAGTTCACGCCTGACCTTCTTCCCGCTGACCTGCTGGGGACCATGATCTACAGCCAGAAGAAAGAGGAGTTTGTGGTTCGAAAAGGCCCTCTCTTTGCCAACTTTATCCTTGCCGATGAGATCAATCGCTCTCCGGCAAAGGTTCAGAGCGCGCTGCTGGAAGCCATGCAGGAGAAACAGGTGACCATTGGCGAACACACCTACAAACTGGATGAGCCTTTCATGGTGCTGGCTACTCAGAACCCCATTGAACAGGAGGGTACTTATCCATTGCCGGAGGCACAGGTAGACAGGTTTATGCTCAAGGTAGTAATAACCTACCCCGAAAAGGAGGAGGAGCGGCTTATCATTCGCGAAAACCTTGCAAGTGTATTCCCTGCGGCCTCCTCTGTCATTAAACCGGAAGACATACTAAGGGCACGCAGCGTAGTCAAGGAAGTATACCTTGATGAAAAGATTGAAAACTATATTCTAGACATCGTCTTCGCCACACGTGAACCTGAGAAATTCGGGCTGGCGAAGTTTTCGCCGCTGATATCCTATGGCGCTTCACCAAGGGCCGGCATTAGCCTGGCCATCGCTTCAAAAGCATATGCCTTCATACGAAGAAGAGGATTTGTGGTACCGGAGGATGTAAGGGCATTATGTGCCGATGTGCTAAGACACCGTATAGGACTTACATATGAGGCTGAGGCTGAGAATATAACACAGGATCAGATAATTACTGAGATACTGAATACCGTTGAAGTACCGTAACCGAATGTACAGATATATATTTATTCTGCTTTCCATGGTCTCTTTTACCGTAGCCGGGGCCCAGGAATTTATTGGTCTCACTGATATGAAGATAAAAGATCTTATGTCAGCAGAGAATCCTGGTATGCAGCTGGATCAGAATTATAAGAACGAGGATTTCCGCTACCTGAAATATGTTTCGGAGGGTGGAAATGAGACGTGGCTGATCTTCATCGGTGAAAACGGCAAATGCAATGGTGTAAGGATAACATGCGACAGCACCATCATTGCCGGAAAAATAAGGGATCTCGGGAGGCTGTATAATGCTGCAGGGAATAACCGATGGAACTACCGGAGCAGAGGTGATGAAATAAGTGTCGACCTTAAAAATGAGACTTATTTTTTTACTATAACCTACAGGCGGGCAGATAAAAGAGTCAGAAGTGGAGACAACAGAGCTTCTTAAAAAGGTCAGGAAGATTGAGATAAGATCGCGAGGGCTGACGAGGCAGATATTCGCGGGCGAATATCACAGTGCCTTCAGAGGACGCGGGATGGCCTTCAGCGAGGTGCGTGAGTATCAGTTCGGAGATGATATAAGGATCATCGACTGGAATGTAACTGCCAGGTTCGGTCATCCCTATGTGAAAATATTCGAGGAGGAACGGGAGCTGACGGTGATGCTTGTGGTTGATGCCAGCGCCTCAGGAGACTTCGGAACCGTCTCAGGGACCAAACGTGAAATGATGACAGAGATTGCCGCCGTCCTGGCATACTCTGTAATTGCCAATAATGACAAGGTGGGACTGATACTTTTCTCTGACAGGGTTGAGAAATATATACCGCCAAAAAAAGGACGGGCTCACATGCTCAGAATAATAAGAGAACTTCTGACATTTACTCCGGCATCCTCAAAAACATCACTTGGAGAACCCCTCCGGTTCCTAACCAATGTTATTAGAAAAAGGTGCACTGCATTCATTCTTTCAGATTTTATGTCGCCGGCTTTTGAAGAGGCACTGAGGATTGCATCAGGAAAGCATGACCTCGTGGCTCTTAATATTTCAGACAGACGTGAGAAAGAAATACCTGATGTTGGATTTATCAGGATATCTGACCCTGAGACCGGATATGAAAAGTGGATAGACACATCTTCAGAAAGGATCAGAAAAGATTATTCCAACGACTGGAAAAGACATGATGATATGGTTGTCAGCAGTTTCAGGAACTGTGGTATCGATATGGCCACACTTTGTACCGGTGACGATTATATCAAGCCGTTGATATCTCTTTTCAAACACAGGTAGTACAATGAAGAGAACAATAGTCCTGGCAGTATTTTTATCGTTCTTCTTTCTGTCGAAAGGACAGGATATAACTGTCACTTCCCAGCCTGATACATCTGTCATTTATATAGGAGACCAGATTCACTTTAAGGTAACTGCTTCTCTGCCGGAGAATATTGCTGTCAACCTTTTTACTGCGGCTGATACTCTTTCAGAAAAGATATTAATACTCGGCAAACCTGTAAGAGATACGTTGTCCATGCCTGACGGCAACAGGGCAATTATTGACGATTATGTTATTACGTCATTTGAGGCGGGCACTTATGCTATACCTCCGTTTTACGCTGAGGTTGCCTCCGGTGACAGCATCCGGAGGTTTTATTCTGATTATTCTGACCTCCTCGTGAAGAGGCCGGAGATAACGCCTTCCGACACAACAGATGTGATATTTGATATTATTGCGCCCCGCAAGGCTCCTCTGACATTCAGGGACATCGTTCCCTATATTATTCTTGCTGGATTGATGATCCTCATTGTATGGCTGCTCGCCAGGTACCTGCCCAGGAATCCGATAAGGAGGATGATGAAACAGGCACCTCCCGCCGAACCCTCACATCTCATAGCCCTCCGTGAGCTCGGTAAGCTCAAGGATGAACAACTCTGGCAAAAGGGCGAGATAAAGGAATACTACTCCCGTCTTTCTGAGATACTAAGAAGATATATCGACGGCCGCTATGGCATCTCATCTCCGGAGCTTACAACCGATGAGACTGTCAGGATGCTTCAACGTGCAGTTGTTCTGCAGCAGTCTGAGATGACGATGATAAAAGAGATACTATCGCTTTCGGATATGGTTAAATTTGCCAAATATCTGCCTCAGGAGGAGATTCATGAAAACTCCTTCGTGAGCTCGGTGAAGTTTGTGGAACAGACGAAACAGCCTGAGGCAGCTCCTGTGACAACCGGTGATGGGAAGAAAGGAGAGGGCCATGCATAACATAGTTTTCGAGAATGGCTGGTTCCTCTGGTTTGAGCTGCTCATTCCGCTCCTGGTGGCATATTATATCTGGCGGCGGGGAAGGACACATGCTTCAGTGCAGCTTTCCACAGCCGGATTTTTTGATAGGCAGCAGAAGACATTCCGTCATTACCTGAGACATATATTGTTTGCTTTGAGGCTTTTTGTCATTGGCCTCGTAATAATTGTCATCGCACGGCCTCAGAATGTTGACAAATGGCAGAGTTCCACCACCGAGGGGATTGATATAATCCTGGCGCTTGATATCTCTGGCAGTATGCTTGCCCGCGATTTCACTCCTGACCGCCTCGAGGCTTCAAAGAATGTAGCTACTGAGTTCATCGCCGGCAGACCCTATGACCGCATAGGGCTGACGGTCTTCAGCGGTGAAAGCTTCACACAGTGTCCTCTGACCTCTGACCATGCGGTTCTTATAAACCTCCTCAGGGAGATAAAAAGCGGAATCATAGAAGACGGAACGGCCATAGGAGTGGGTCTATCAACTGCAATAAACAGGATAAAAGACTCAGATGCAATCAGCAAGGTAATTATCCTCCTTACTGATGGAATAAACAATCGCGGTGCCATTGATCCTCTTACAGCTGCAGAGATAGCAAAGGCCTTTGGGATAAGAGTTTATACTATAGGCGTGGGGAGTATGGGATACGCTGACTACCCGGTGCAGACAGCCTTCGGCATCCAATACCAGAAGATGCAGGTTGAGATAGATGAGGCTCTCCTGGAGAAGATTGCCGGGATGACAGGTGGGACGTACTTCAGGGCTACTGATAATAACAGCCTGCAACAGGTTTACGGTGAGATAGATAAACTTGAGAAATCGAAGATAGAGACAAGAGAGCATAGCAAACGAGAAGAGGTGTTTATGCCCTGGGCGCTGGCTGCAGCCATCCTGCTGACAGTGGAGTTGCTTCTCAGGTATCTCTTGATGAAAAATTTGTCGTAGAACGCGGAAGAGATGAATACATTCAGATTTGCACAGCCTGATATGCTTTACCTGCTTTTGCTGGTACCGGTTCTAATAATTGTATGGATCATCGGTAACCGCAGAAGAAGGAAAGCGAGAGAGCTATTCAGCGACCGTGATCTGTTAAACAGGCTCTCGCCTGATTATTCGATTGGCCGGATGATACTGAAGTTCTTTATTCGTCTTACAGCATTCATCTTTGCAGCCCTGCTCATTGCCAGACCTCAGTTCGGTTCAAAGCTTGAGGAGGTGAAAAGGGAAGGAGTAGAGGTTATTATTGCCCTCGATGTGAGCAACTCAATGCTCGCCGAGGATATCTCGCCCAGCAGGCTTGAAAGAGCAAAACAGGCTATTGTACAGCTTGTTGATCAGCTGCGGGATGACAAAATCGGACTTATACTTTTTGCCGGCGATGCCTACACTCAGATACCGATTACCAATGACTACCTGTCGGCAAAAATGTTCCTGGAATCAGCCGGCCCGGATGCTGTTTCAAAACAGGGCACTTCAATAGGCTCCGCCATAGATCTGGGTATGAGATCATTCTCACCCTCAAGCGATAAAAGCAGGGCCCTGATAATCATCACCGACGGTGAAAACCATGAGGATGATGCCATAGCTATGGCAGAGAGCGCTGCTGAAAAAGGCGTGATAATACATACAATAGGCATCGGTTCACCTGCCGGATCACCAGTGCCCGTGACCGTTAACGGCAAAAGAGACTACCTTAAGGACAGTGATGGCAACACCGTCATCACAAAACTGGATGAAGAAGGTCTGCAAAAGATAGCTTCGGTTACGGGAGGAAGGTATGTAAGGGCAAATAACACCAGCCTGGGACTGAATGAAATTTACAATGACATCGGGAAAATGAAGAAATCGGAGACGGCAGGAGTCATGTACACCGAATATAATGACCAGTTCCTGGTCCCTGCAGTCGTGATGCTTTTATTACTGGTAGCAGACATCCTGATAATGGACCGTAAGAACCACCTCCTACGCAGGTTGGGAATAGTGAGCCGGGAAAACAATAGTGTAAAGCAATGAAAAGAGAATATTCTGGAAAAATACTGCTGATCGGTTTCGTTTTATTGATAACCCCCGTGCTCCTGATGGGACAGGATGAAGGAGATTATATCAGGAAAGGGAACAGGCTATACAATAAGGGCGAGTTCTCAGGCAGCGAAGCAATGTACCGCAGGGCGCAGAACCAGGAAGCTTCTACACCTAATGCAGGATTCAACCTGGGCGATGCTCTCTACAAACAGGGCAGGTTCAGTGAGGCAGCCGGTGAATTTGACAGGGCTTCAGCAGATTATGAAGATACAGCGCGTCAGGCTGAAAGCTTTTATAACCTTGGTAATGCCTTCCTAAAGGATAATAAATACAAGGAAAGCATTGTGGCTTATATAAATTCTCTTAAGAATAAGCCCGATAACATGGAGGCCAAGTATAATCTGGCATATGCGCAGGATCAGCTGAAGAAACAACAGGAACAGGAACAGCAGCAGCAACAGCAACAACAGGATAAGGGAAAGGACCAGAATAAGGATAAACCTGGTGAGAATCTGGATAAAAAGAATGACAAGCAGGATAAACAGCAGGATCAGAAAAATCCTGACCAGCAGCAGGGTACCATGAGTCGTGATGATGCCAAACGCCTGCTCGAGGCCCTTTCGGCTGCAGAGAAAAAGACCCAGGAAAAAGTCCGAAAGGAGAAGTCTCAGAGTGCGAAAGTGAGGGTAATTAAAAACTGGTAATCCGGGAGGTATGAGAAAGATATTGCTGATAACAGGATTCTTAATACTCTCCATGAGCATTATGGCTCAGGATATTGCCATATCTGTTGATGCTCCCTCAACGGCAGTTGCCGGTCAGGGCTTCAGGATAGTCTATTCTGTCAATTCCACTGATGGACGTTTTCAGCCTCCTGTCTTTGACCGTTCCTTTACAATATCCGGTCCGCAGACATCAAGCAGCCGTAATGTACAATGGATAAACGGAGAGGTATCAGCCGTTTCAACAACCGCATTTATTTATTATGTTGTGGCCTCTGAAACCGGAAGATTCACTGTTCCTCCTGCACAGTATGTCACTAAGAAGGTGACAGTAACGTCATCACCCCTTGAGATTGAAGTAGTATCAGAAGGCACAGCAGTCACTCCTTCTGCAGCCACAGCAGGCCAGGGGCAGGGGCAGGGGCAGCAACCCTCCCCGGCGGGAGGTGCGGAAGTCTCACTGCGAATGATAATGAGCGACAACACAGTATATGTGGGACAGCCTGTGACAGTTACGTTAAAACTCTTAACAAGAATCAACCTGTCAGGTATCAATGACCTTAAGTATCCTGATTTCAAGGGCTTTCTGCGTGAAGATATTGAGACACCACCGCTGAAGTCGCTGCAGCAGGAAATGATAGGCGGGGTTGAGTACGGAACAGGCGTTCTTCAGAAGTTCATCCTTTTTCCACAGGTGCCCGGCGAGATTAAGATTGATCCGGTCATGATAACAGCCATGATTCAGCAGCGTTCCTCAGGGGGCGATCCATTTTTTGATAATTTTTTCAGTAATGTGACCACCGTTCCGCGCACTGTTTCATCAGGCGCTGTAACGGTAAATGTGAAGCCGTTGCCGTCACCGCAGCCGTCAGACTTTTATGGTGCCGTTGGCTCCTTCGAGGTCTCATCATCGCTGAACAAAACAGACATCGAAGTAAATGATGCCCTGACATATACAGTGACACTGAAAGGATCAGGGAACCTGAGCCTTGCAGGTACACCGGTCATTTCTTTTCCCCAGGGGATAGAAAAATACGATCCCAAAATAAATATAAAAAGTGCTGGTCCCGGGACAGACACCAAGACATATGAATATCTGCTTATCCCAAGGAATACCGGCACTTTCGAGCTGCCGCCCCTTTCTTATACTGTATTCGACATCAGGCAGCAAAAATATGTAACCTTCAGAACCGAAGGATACAAAATAAATGTCACCGGCAGTAGTGGCAATGGCGAGGCAGTCAATACGCCTGCCTTTGTCCCCGGTGATGATGTAAAGTACCTGGGTCAGGACATAAGATTTATCCGTGGCGATGAGCTTAGTCTGACAACAGATGCAACGCCCCTGGTAGAATCGATGGCATACTGGTTATGGTTCCTGTTTGCCCTCCTGGCCGCTGCGGCGGTGCTGCTTGTACGCAGGGAGCATATAAGACGCAACGCAGATCTCCAGGGAGTCCGCAACAGGAAAGCTGCCAGGGTGGCTCGAAACAGGCTGTCAAAGGCAAATACCTACCTCAGCGGCAACAAACCAGAGATGGTTCATGAGGAGCTGGCCAGGGCTCTCTGGGGTTACCTGGGCGATAAACTATCAATCCCCCTTGCCGATCTTACAAGGGAGAACTGCTATAATGCATTACGCAGCAGGACTATTGATGAAAAAGTACTTTCAGAGCTTGACGGGATACTGACGGCCTGCGAATACTCACGGTATTCACAGTCAGGCGAAAGCGAAAGTCCTGCCAGCCTCTTTAAAAGGACAGTTGATCTTATAAAAAAACTGGAAAACCTGCTCTCATGAAAAAAGATGTACGGATGAAAAGGAGATTACAGGTAGTAGCGGTAGTGATGGCCATGATGCTGACAACGGCAACAGCTCAGACTACTGAGGTAAGGTTCAGTGAAGCCAATGATCTCTACACCTCGGGAGACTATTCAGGAGCAGCAGCACAGTACATGAAGCTTTATGAAGAGGGCCTGAGGTCTGAGAGCCTGCTCTATAATGCAGGAAATGCTTATTTCAAGTCAGGCGATATTGCTTCTGCCATCCTCTTCTTTGAGAGAGCCAGGCTTATCTCTCCTGCTGATGAGGATATAAGCTATAACCTTCAGATAGCCCGCAGCAGGATTTCTGATAAGTTTGATGAGATCCCCCCTCTCTTTTTTGTTCGCTGGTTTGATTTTGTCTCTTTGCTCACCACCACAAACAGGTGGGCGGTCATTGCAATAACCCTTTTTATTTTATGCCTTGCTGCCGGCATAATTTTTATGACCAAAGCGAGAGCCGGGGGAAGGCTCCTGACCTTCTGGCTTTCGGTTGCTGCCCTTATTCTGACGCTGATTGCCGTTACGCTGGCTCTGCGCAATAACTCGCTTGTAAACCATGATGACAGAGCGGTAGTCATGTGCAGTATCCTGACAGGCAAAAGTGCCCCCGGAGAGGGAGGCAGTGAGCTCTTTGTCATTCATTCAGGAACCACGGTATTTGTTGAAGAATCAATCGGTGAGTATTCCGAAATAAGACTACCTGACGGTAACAAGGGCTGGGTTAAGGGAGATTGCATAGAGAAGATATAGCCAGTTGCAACTATTTTTGTATCTTTTCAGTCTGATTGAATATAATCCGTCCTATGAAAAGAATTGTTATTATTGTCATAATGGCTGCACTGCTGGTGGCCTGTAAAAAGACTAAATTTTCACCAGAAGGCCCTACTGACATCCGTATTCAAAATAAGACCGATCAGACATTCGAGAGTATCACCGTAACTACTACCGATGATCCGGCATATGAAGAAAGAGCATTTACTTACGGATCCGTTACATCGGGCTCTTATACAAATTATCACCGCTTTGATATTGCATATCCTGAAGCCATTATAACTCTAACAATCGGAGCTGTCTCTTACTCGACAGTTATACCTGAATTCAGGTATCTGACATATATTGGACAGGATATGGTTACATATGAGATAACCATCCAGGATGAGGTTAACCACGTCCTGAAGATTAAGACAACCCTTGAAGGTCCGATTGAAAACCCGTAATAATGTAATTTCCATCAGACATCTGGGAAATATCCGGATTAGGGAAAAATTTATTTGTTCAATTTTCCTGTTGAAGACTGTTTTTTTTCAGCATCCAAAGTACATTTGTCGTTCTAATGGTAATATTTTATAATAGTCTCCCTGGATGATAAATGAGTTCCTGACTGTCTGCCCGAGAAATTGTTACAGCACCTGCTCATTCCGGGTCTTTGTCAAAGACGGAAAGGTGGAGCGCATACTATCTTACGAAGGGAACCTGGCTACTCCGGAAGGCCCATGTATTAAAGGATTCTCATACCTCGAGCGCGAGTTTTCTCCGAAACGCATCATACATCCCCTGAAACGTAACAGCACGGGAGGTTTTGACACTATCTCAATTGAAGAAGCGCTTGAGATAACTGCTCATAAACTGCTTGAAGCCAGGGAGCAGCATGGGCCTTTATCCGTGTTTTTTTATCAGGGAAGCGGCAACTCCGGACTCAGTAATGATATTGCGACAATTTTCTGGAAGCTCTTCGGCGGCGCCACTACAACATATGGGAATCTTTGCTGGCCGGCAGGCCTCGAGGCCGTAAGACTTACACTCGGGGAAGTGAAACATAATGTTCCCTGGGACCTCACCGAAGCACAGCTCATCATTATGTGGGGAAAGAACCCGGCTGAGACGAACGTCCAGGAGATGATCCACATTGACAGGGCCCTGAAGAAAGGAGCGAGGCTGGTGGTTATAGATCCCCGGCGCACGCTTACGGCTGATAAGGCAGACCTGCTGATAAGGCCCCTGCCGGGAACCGATGGTGCTCTTGCTCTTGCCCTGGCCAGGGTGCTGGTTGACAGGAAACTTACAGATGAAAGCTTCATCAGGAAAAAAGTCACAGGATATGACAGGTTTGTTCAATCACTGGATATTACTCCTGCAAGGGCAGAGGAGATAACGGGCGTGCCGGCACAGAAGATAGAAGAGCTTGCACTGATGATCGGACGGACAGATAAGGTAACTGTAGTTGCTGGTTACGGACTGCAGAGATATACCAACGGAGGACAGACAATACGGTCCATACTCTCAATACCTGTCATTACTGGCAAAATAGGCCGCAGCGGTTGCGGATTTAACTTCTCCAACCTTCAGGGTTATATCTATGACAATGAAAAGGAACCGTTAAGTTATTATCCTGATGCAGTTAATGATATGCCTTTCCGTCGTAAGATATCCATGGCCAAATTTGCGGAAGGATTCTTTAACCTCGACCCGCCGGCTGTTAAAGTGGCCTGGATTGAGCGCGGAAACCCTCTTACACAGCTTCCCGACAGCTCAGGGGTAAGAAAGGCTTTCGAATCTGTTCCTTTCAAAGTAGTTGTTGATCAGTTCCTTACAGACACTGCACGAATGGCAGACATCATTCTTCCTGCAAAAGGGATCTTTGAGCAGTCTGATGTTATTAGCTCTTATTGGAACCCCTATATTCAGTTCAAGCCTAAAGTGACTGACCCTCCGGGAGATGTGATGCCTGAGAGTGAAATTTACTTCCGTCTGGCAGAAAGGATGAACCTGTGCGGCACAGAAAAGAATCCTATACCCCCGCCGGGAAATGATAATTTTGAAAAATGGCTGACTGACAGGATAAGTTCAAATGAACAGATTACCCTTGATGATCTCCGGAAAGGACCGGTTATGCCTTTCCAAATTGAGGAGATAGCATATAATGACCTGAGGTTCCCTACGCCGTCAGGTAAGATCGAGCTTTACTCTGAAGTTGCCGCCCAAAAATGGAAAGTAAACCCTCTGCCATCTTATGTATCACTTGATATTGATGATGATAATAAACTGCCTTTCAGACTTATGTCGCCCAACATCGGATCAAGGATTCACTCTCAGTTTGGCAATCTGGAGGTGATAAAGAGTGTGACGGAGTCCCAGGCCTGGGAGATATCTCCGACCGATGCAAGGGGGCTTGGAATAAAAAGCGGAGATAAGATATTAATATCGAACGGCAGGGGAGCGGTTACAGGAACAGCAAGAGTGACAAACCGTGTAAAAAGAGGGAGTATTGTATTTCCAAACGGAATATGGCTTGAAGAAGGTGGTGGAGTCAACACACTCATTGCGCCTGCAGAGACAGATATGGGCTATGGCGCTGCCTTCCATAATACTGGTGTTAATGTTGAAAAGGCAGAGATATGAGACGGGGATTTGCATATGATGCTGCATTATGTGTTAGCTGCAGAAGCTGCAGTGCTGCCTGCATCCTTGAAAATGGGCTGCAGGAGGGAACGCGGACGATCTTTTCATGGAATGAAATGGCCGTGACGCCCTTCAGTGTCATTAACCTGTCACTTGCCTGCAATCACTGTGCTGATCCGGCATGCCTGAGTGGATGTCCGGCAAAAGCTTATACAATCGACGAGAGCGGCGCCGTGATCCATTATGCTGAAAGGTGTATGGGCTGCCGTTACTGCACCTTAAAATGCCCGTATGACGCTCCTAAGATCAATAAAGCAAAGGGGTATATCGAAAAATGCCACTTCTGTCATGAGAGAGCTGCTGAAGGTGTAGACCCCGCCTGCGTGACGGCATGCCCAACAGGAGCTTTGAGAATTGTTTATGATGAGGAGTACCCTGACCGCAACCTTGAATGGTTTCCCGAGACAGGAATTGTGCCTTCAGTAAAAATCTCGGGAGCGGAAAACCGTGACCGGCCCCTGATATCCCCGCCGGACGATGATGAACCGGAACTTATGGTTCCGCGGGAGGCTGATAATATCCGAAGGGAATGGAGCCTGCTACTCTTTTCACTTCTTGTTATTGCAGGCGCTGCAGCTGCAATATTATCATACCTGGCTGACAATACGCTTCTGAGCGGATTCTCTGCCCTGAGTGCTGCCCTTGCAATGGGTGTCTCATTTCTTCACCTTGGGGTAAAGAGAAAAGCCTGGCGAGCCCTCCTGAATATCCTTTCATCACCCCTCAGCCGGGAGATTGCCGCGCTCTTGCTTCTTTTCGTGATGGCTATTGCAGATTTTCTAAAACCGGGACTCCTTCCTCCGTTCCTGACACCAGTGATGGCATTGCTGACCCTTATCTCTGTGGACATGGTCTATCTGTCCGCTGACCATTCGAGGGGGATGATGCTGCACAGCGGACAGGCATTCTTTTCAGGTTTGTTTACAGTTTCATATTTCTCCGGGTCGGTAAATGCCTTTATCCTCTTTACCCTTCTGGCCGCTGGCTCAGTGGTTATGCGATACAGATCTTCAGTCAGGGGTCCCCTGGTGAGTAATTTGTATTATTACCGTGCCATAGCCCTGCCTCTGGTACTGATGCTTATGTACTTCACAGGCGAGTGGGCAACATTGGCTGCCGGGGTTCTTTTCATTGCAGGACTCGCGGCTGACAGGGCTCTGTACTATGACGATTTTAAACCTGAAAATATTAAGGATAAAATAACAGAACACTTTTATAACGAGTATGAAAAAGAGAGAGATAAACAGCGCCAGGACGCCGGTATATCGTGATGCCGGGTTTGAACTGCCATCTGCTGACATGACTTCAGCTGCTTTCGCTGCCGAGATTGACCATGAACGTGAACCTGACCAGTATATTTATTCGCGGTACCGCAATCCTACTGTGGTGGCTGCCGAAGAAGCTATCATGAAAACAGAGGGCTCACAGTGGGCATTGCTTGCCCAGTCAGGCATGGCCGCTATTGACATTGCTCTCTCGATATTCCAGGAGGCCGGAAAGGAATCCAGATGGCTCTTCTTCTCCGAGATATACGGAGGAACACTGTCATATATCGGTAGTGTCCTGGAGAAAAGGAGAGGAATTCATGCCGATTTCTTCAGGCCGGATGGCACCGTCTATGATTACGACCTGCTGGCAAAGACCATTGCGGAGACACAGCCTGACCTGGTATATTTTGAGACTATTTCAAACCCTCTGCTGATTGTCGCTGACGGAAAAAGAATTATCAAAGAAGCCCAAAAGCAGGGAGCTAAGGTAATAATTGACAATACTTTTGCCACTTCTATGCTCTGGAAACCTCTCGACGATGGAGCCGACCTGGTCATTCACAGCGCCACAAAGTATCTCTCCGGACATGGAAACCTTACTGCCGGAGTAATATGCGGTAATGACCGTTCACTAATGCAGAAAGCAATTGAATACCGGAAATTTGTAGGCCATATGTTATCTCCTGATGATGCTTACAGGCTGCAAACGCAGCTTGCATCATTCGAACTGCGTTTTTCACAACAGTGCGGGAACGCTGCCAGACTGGCTGACCTGCTTAAGAAATCACCATATATTGACGGGGTTCTTTACCCCGGGCTCGAAACCCATGAGACTCATAAGACAGCACTCGACATTCTGGGAGGCAAAGGCTACGGTGCTATGATAACATTTGACATGGCAGGAAAAACAGCTGAGGAGAAGAGGTCACGGCGCGACCGATTTATTGCAGGTGTTTACCCTGAGATAAGGCTTATACCGACGCTGGGTGATTTTCATACCATCCTGATGCCTGTTGAGGCAGTCTGGGGCTCCAAATATCCCGAGCCGGGAATGATAAGAATGTCACTTGGATTTGAACAGTGGGAGGAGATTGAAAGTGTGATCGTACGAGGACTGCAATCCTGATCACCATGCAATCTGCTCCAGGCCTTTTGCCCTGAGCCACTCATTGCACCTGCTGAAATGAGAGCACCCGAAGAAACCCCTGGAGGCCGAGAGCGGTGAAGGATGCACTGTTTTCAGTACGAGGTGTCTGCCCGGATCTATTGCTTCACCCTTTTTCTGAGCATAAGAACCCCAAAGCAGAAATACTACATTCTCCCTGTCCCTGTTAATAAGACTTATCACTGAATCAGTAAAAATCTCCCAACCCTTGTTCTGGTGTGAGAGAGCCTCATGAGCGCGTACTGTCAGGATAGCATTAAGCAGAAGCACCCCCTGGTTTGCCCACCGTTCAAGATTCCCCGACTGTGGAACGGGTATGCCAAGATCACGGTTAAGCTCCTTGAAAATATTAACAAGGCTGGGAGGGAACTCAGTCCCGTCCATGACTGAGAAGCAAAGCCCATGTGCCTGCCCGACATTATGATATGGATCCTGGCCTATAATGACAACCTTCACCTGGTCAAAAGGACACAGGTTAAAGGCATTGAATATCCTGTTGCCTGGAGGAAATATCTGTCTTGACATGTATTCCCCTCTTACAAAAGCAGTCAGATTCTGAAAGTACTCCTTTTCAAATTCTCTTCCCAGTTTTTCCTTCCAGCTTTTCTCGATTCTGACATCCATCAGCGGCCGCGGATTGAATTGTTATTGGAAGATAAAAATAATCACTTTAAGCCAATAAGACGGCACCGCAATTCATAAAGTTGGCTCCGGAGGCACTAAAACTCCAATCCAGTGTTTGCATTGACCTTCTAAGTTCTAACTTTGAAAATCCATAAACCATTGCATAAAATGATTGATCTGAGAAGTGATACAGTTACAAAGCCGACACCCGGTATGCTGAAGGCAATGATGTCTGCAGAAGTGGGAGACATGGTCTTTGGTGAAGACCCATCCGTGAATGAGCTTGAAGCACTGGCAGCTTCGATGTTTGGTACTGAGGCTGCCCTTTTTTGTCCTTCGGGGACAATGACAAACCAGGTTGCGATCAAAGCACACACCCGACCCGGTGATGAGGTTATATGCAGTCGGCTTGCTCATGTGTACCAGTTTGAGGGGGGAGGCATCGCTTTTAACTCTTCCGCTTCTGTAGCGCTGATAGACTCAGAGACAGGCACTTTCACAGCTGCTGCCGTTGCGGCATATATAAACAATCATGAGGACCCGCACAAGGCTTTTACCAGTCTTGTAGAGGTTGAAAACACCGTGAACAGAGGAGCAGGAAGCTGTTGGGATTTTGAAGAGCTGAAAAAGATTCGGGAAGTGTGCAATAAAAATAATCTCGCTCTGCACCTTGATGGTGCCCGCCTTTTCAACGCCATGACCGTTGACGGCAGGAAGCCTGAGGAATACGGAACCCTGTTTGATTCAATATCAATTTGTCTTTCAAAGGGTCTGGGTGCGCCTGTGGGCTCTCTTCTCCTTGGTAAAAAGGATTTTATCAAGCAGGGCGCAAGAGTCAGGAAGGTTTTCGGTGGAGCTATGAGGCAGGCAGGATTTATTGCCGCCGCCGGGATTTATGCCCTTAAAAACAACCTGCAACGCCTGGAGGAGGATCACCGAAACGCTGCTTCAATTGCTGCGGCCCTGGAAAACTGCAGCAGTGTTGAAAAAGTGCACTACGGAGGTACCAATATTGTGATATTCAAGGTGACAGAAGGATTAACAGCATCTGCCTTTCTGCAGAAGATGAAAGAAAATGGAATTCTTGCTCTTAAAGTTAGTAACACTTCAGTCAGAATGGTCACCCACCTTGACATAAGTGATGCTGATACCGAAAAGGTATGCAGGTATTTTGAGAATATGGATTAATTTATCAGGCAGCAGGCAGTAGTCAATGGTCAACCTTTTGTCTTGTGACTTTTATCTTTTGTCTTTCAGACTTCCTTCCTGTAAACCAGCTTGGCATCACCAGGACCATAATAATCCCGAAGTGTCGCTTCCAGCTCATACCCGTTTTTGATGTAAAAATACCTTGTCGGCTCATAAAGGGGTCTGCCCGATGTCTCGATCCAGACTATCCTGCCTCCAAGCTCCTTGATCCGCTCTTCCGATTTCTTAAGCATTAAAGAACCATAATGATTCTGCCTGTATTCTTCAAGCACTGCTATCCAGTAAAGATCATAAGAGTGCACTGATGAAGGATTTGGACCAAAATTGGCAAATCCTATTACTTTTCCTTCTTCAAGAAGGCGTATCCAGTAATACCCGCTCTTCTGCTGTCCATTTTCAAAGGTCTCATCAGCCAGTGACAATGCTACCTCAATCTCAAAGTCATAAAAATAACCTGAAGAAGCCAGTATCGCCTCCAGCGCCGGCCTGTCCTCAGGAGTAATTTCATAAGATATCTCAGCCATCAGAAGTTACTGTTAAGGTCCTCAACTATTCGTTCCACCAGGTAAGAATGCTCATATCCGGCATGAACGCCGGCAGAGATGAATCCACTGTCAGGAGATATGCAGGGGTTGGCATTTATTTCCAGGACATAAACATTTTCATCACTGTCGGTGCGCATGTCAACCCGGGCATAACCTTTCAGTCCGAAAGTATGCCAGCAACCGAGTGCAGCACTCCTTATGTTAGCCATCAGCTTTTCGCTAAGGTCAGGAGGAAAATTCCTCTTGCTGTTTTTATACTGGAATGAGCCCTCCACCCATTTGGCCTTATAACTGACGATCTTAGGGATATCCTCAGAATAGTTGTGGAACAACATTTCCGCCGGCGGCAGTACCTCTGGTCCTTCAGGACCTCCAAGCACGCTTACATTGAACTCCCTGCCGTCAATGAACTCCTCAATAAACCAGTGCTCGTCATTTTTTCCTTCAAGGATTTGAGGGATGGTTCCGTTAAAGGTAAAGACCGACTCCTCTGTAATGCCCAGTGAACCGTCTTCCCATATTGGTTTCAGAATATACTTCTTACCCATTACCAGCTTGTCTGCTTCAGAAACCCTGAAACCACCTGCAACAGGGATGCCGTTACTCTCCATGATCTTTCTGGCGAGTACCTTGCTGGCAGTTACAAAAGTAGCTTCAATGGGACAGCCCGTATAAGGGATATGATGCATATTCAGAAGGGCCGGGATGAAATAGAGGATCTCGGCTTTCTTCCCTACAGACTCCACAAGATTAAATACATAATCAAATCCCTCATCAGCAATCACTGACAGCTCCCTGAAGAAGTTGTCGGTTATTCCCCTCTGCGAAACGTTATGCCCCAGATTAACCAGGGTATCCCGTATAAAATTAACCTGATCGAGAACATCCAGCTCATCGGCTAATGCATCAGGTCCTGGTTCATTATATATAATCAGGCACTTTTTCATGCTTATTTCAGTCCGTAGCGCCCTTTTGCGGAGTCCATTATCATTTTCATGAGAGCATCGTAATCTGTGCCGCACATGCGTGACAGAATAGGAAGATCCGAATGTATCGGGTTTAGTCCTGCAAGAGGATTGGCTTCAATGAAGCATATCCTCCCGTTTCTGTCGGCCTTCAGGTCAACACGGCCGGCATCCACAGCACCAAGAGCACGCCAGGCTGAAAGGGCTACACGGCTGCATTCATCCCTGTATGTGTCATCTATAAGCTTATAGTCAACTATACCCTGGTAGTTTTCCTTTACCTCAACAGAGTAGGGGAGATTATCTTTGCAAATGACCTCCATCCCTCCGGTAATACTTGAACCGGTTCCGTTGCCTGCAACACCTATGGTAAATTCACGGCCCGGAAGGTACTCCTCAATAAGCACTGGTTGTCTATACTGTTCAAGCAACTCATTAACAAGCTTATTAAGGTCATCGCTGTTCTTTACTATGCTTCTTGTTGTTATTCCCTTGCCCGTCCCTTCAGCAACCGGCTTAACGAAAAGCGGGTAGGTGAGGGATGCGGCATTTTGGGTGTCATCAGGTGATGATGCGATTATACCCGGACTAACGGGAACACCTGCAGCACTGACAACCAGCCTGGCAAAATACTTATTCAAAGAGATGCCCATTACTACCGGGCCACTGAAGACATAGGGGATCCTGTATTGGTCAAGTAATGCGGGGACCACTGACTCACGTCCGTCGCCGTACAGTCCCTCTGTGATGTTAAAGACCATGTCCCAGCGCCTTCCTGAGGCCAGTTTCTCCACCAGTTCAAACACATTGCCAATCCGCTCGGTGTCATAACCCAGACGGGTCAGGACGCTCTCCAGGGCAACAACGGTTTCCTCCTTGTCAAACTCAGCTGTTTCATCCATAGTGTAACTGCGCTCAAGGTACCATGAGCGCAAGTCATACGTAAGTCCGATCCTCATCCCTCGATTACTTTTTATTCGGGTAAGTGTATTGCTTCCTCTTGTAATTTCTCAGCACCCATTTTTCCGGTCCGCTTTCAACGACGTAGGCTGGAAGGATCGGGATCTTGCCGCCACCGCCGGGGGCGTCCACAACAAACTGTGGCACTGCATATCCGCTGGTATGGCCTCTTAGGTTCTCTATGATCTCAATACCTTTCTCAATTGTCGTCCTGAAATGGCTTGAGCCGGGAATCAGGTCGCACTGGTACAGGTAATAAGGTCTTACCCTGATGGCAAGGAGCTTCTGCATGAGACTCTTCATCACTGCCGGGTTGTCATTAATACCTTTGAGAAGCACTGTCTGGCTTCCGAGAGGAATGCCAGCATCTGAAAGCATATTGCATGCCCTGGTTGTTTCCTCAGTGATTTCAGCCGGATGGGTGAAATGCAGGCTGAAGAAAAGCGGGTGATATTTGCGGAGCATTGCCACAAGTGCAGGTGTTATCCTCTGTGGGAGAACAACTGGTACTTTGGTGCCAATCCTCAGTATTTCAATATGTTTTATAGCTCTCAGGTTTGAGAGGATATACTCTATCTTGTCATCATTCATCGTGAGAGGGTCGCCTCCGCTGATGATCACATCACGGATTTCATCATGCTCCGCAAGATATTTGAACGCACGGTCCCATTCACCCTTTGTCAGATGTCCGAGTTTGCCGACAGAATGCGACCTGGTGCAGTACCTGCAGTAAGAAGAACAGAACTGTGTCACAGTAAATAATGCCCTGTCGGGATAACGATGAACAATTCCCGGAACGGGACTGCTGCCCATTTCATCAAGTGGGTCGGCTTTCTCAGCTTCAGTTATGATCATCTCATCACCGGAAGGAATTATAGTCCTGCGCAGCGGAGACCCGGGCTCCGAATCATATATGAGCGAAGCAAAGTAAGGAGATATCCGTAGGGGCAGCCTGTTTTTCAGCTTGTTGATAGCATACACCTCATCATCTGTCAGCATCATAATACGCGATAATGCTTCAAGAGTGGTAAAGGAGTTACGCAACTGCCATCGCCAGTCATTCCATAATTCGACATTTGTTAGGGGGAAGTAACGGCATATGAATTCCGAACTTCGGTTGCTAACTAAATGATCTTGGGATCCGATCTGCGGGAAGATCATGGTACCCGCGCCAGGTTCTTCGTCAGAAGAACAACCCATGAGGGAACTCTCAATTTGAGTAGTCGTCACCTCTTTCCTGTTAGCGTTCATACTTTGGTAAATAAAACTTACCTTTCTTCTTGTTTGTTAATTGTACGTTTTTAGTTACTATAAAATCATCAAAATTTTCGACTAAGGTATTAAATGCATATACTTTGATTTCCCTCACCTGTAAAAGATATTAACACATAAACATCATATGCTTATATCTGATAATCATTATGTTAAGACATTTATTTTGCAGTTATTCACCGCCTTTTTTTACTGTCTCAACATAAAGTCCCGCCAATGAGGCGCAAACTTAAATCAAAATCTGATATATGGATATTTTTCAGACAATATTTTCAAATTTTTTTCAATCATTTTTTCTGCAGTCAGGCAATGAGCCAGCCACTTAAACGGCATTGTTATGAAAATAGTTTCACTGTAGGCTATTTTGCCTTCCGGTATCGTGGGTCACATAAAAAAGAGAGCCACACCACACACACTTATAATCGCACCAATGACCTCAGCCCTGGTGAGCTTTTCCTTGTATATAATCACTGAAGGGATTATTATGAGTATGGGTACAATGGCCATTATTGTGGACGCAATACCTGCTTCCGTATACTTTACTGCAACCAGGGAAAATGATATCCCCAGGAAAGGCCCGAAAACGGCACCGAGTGTCAGCGACTTCATGGCTGCAATATTCTTCATAGCATTTCTGACAACGCCCCACCGGCCCAGAACCGTAATTATAAATGAATATCCCAGGACTCCTGCAATAATCCTGATATGTGTCGAAGCAAAAGGATCATAGTCTCC
>DATKUS010000087.1:0-5314 GCA_035530535.1 Bacteroidales bacterium | reverse complement strand
AGAATGAATGAGGCCCGGTTGCTCAGGGGTGAGTATGAAAAGAAGGCCAAGTTCTTTATCTATGACAACAGGTATCCTTACGGTTCGGAGTACTCTTTTGACCGCACTGCTTTTGAGTCATCATATGCTCTGGCTAAGTATGGGGTGCTCAATAAAATGTCTTCTGACACCAACCTGTGGTATGACAAGAATGCCGGCAAATGGCTGTCGCATCCCGTCGTCAGACAGCAGGATGCCAGGGAATTCATGGAGCGTCAGCATCACTCAGGACTTACAGTGAAGGGATGGCTGGAGACAAGCTACTATCAGCTTGGGGCTGACAACAGCATGAGCTACATGGCTAAAATGGGAGGGTGGTCAATACTTGATTACGGCATTAACTTCGCTGAGAAACCCTCCGACTGGCTGCAACTGGGCTATGCATCGTACCTCAGTTCATTTGCACTGATGAACACCGGAACGGCTGAGAGTAACTACGGCTTCTGGTTCCCGGGAAAGAAGAATGACGGTGCTATGGGATGGGCCTTTATGAATAATAAGCATGGCATGGCATGGATGAGGAAAGAGGTTGACAGAGGTGCATGGTATTATGACGGCGAAGCTGACCTCGGCAACGGAGCCATCTTCAGGATGGCGCAGACGGTGCTCTCAAATGACCCGCTCTTCGGGTGGATAGCCTATGGCGGAACATTGAGAGAGACAAAAACGGGCTTTTTCATTATCCCGAAAGATGGCGTCAGGAACAGGTTCTCACTGGTGGCCGGTGACCACAGGCTCACCGTGACACTTGACAGGGACGGTTTCTCTGATAAAAGAGAGATTAGCGTCTCCAAAAACCTGAAGTCCATGGCGATGTACCTTGAAAACAGGGTAGGCAATGATCATGATGCATCTGTTACAATTGAAAATCACACCGGCCTCTCTGTCACTCTTAAGCTTGACGGCAAAGTGGTACCTCCTGCCAGATCGTCTGCTGCCGGATTCACCAGTTATGTACTGAAGATTACCGGCAATGACCAAAAGCTGGAGATTGTGATCTAAGACTATAGGTTAAAAGCAAAATCAGAAGGTGTGGCCTTCCGGATTACAGATCAGGAGCAAAAGACATGAATCCTGATCTGAATATTACAGTCAGGAAGCAGAAGATGTGGACTCAGAGCTGTAGATGAGGTTATCTTTAAGGTTTTTTTTAAAGCTTCACTGTCAGCTTTTTGCCGGTGTATTTCACATTTTTTGTTACCGTACCTGATACAAGCTCTATCACCAGCTCACGTTTTACAGGCAGGTTGACGGAACCTTCAGGAGCATCAGGGAATATTGTCAGCTTCCTGCTTTTGTCGTTCCAGCTGAATGTCGTCCATCTGCCTATACCTTCAAGGTACTTCTGACTTATGCCGTCATCTTCGTACAGGGTGAAGTTCCCGTCAGCGCCTGGAAAGATCTTTATGGTAGTCGGTCCAGTCACTTTTTCTCCGGTATACTGCCTAACGGGGTCAAGCGGTATTATGGCTCCGGCCCTGACAAATATGGGCATTACAGACAGACTCACCTCCCTGGTGACATTCTTCCCGCCTGAATACTCCGCATTGTTCCACCAGTCGTACCACAGTCCTTCAGGCAGATAAACGGTGCGTGTTTTTGCTCCCTTCTCAAAGACCGGGGCGATTAGCAGGTCGGCGCCCCACATAAACTGGTTACCCAGACTGGCAGCCTTCTCATCTTCAGGATACTGAAGCCACATGGCACGCATCAGGGGCATCCCTGTGGCATGAGCTTCCCAGGCAAGTGTATAAGTATAAGGGAGCAGCATGTAACGAAGCTCAGCGTATTTTTTTACCACCGGCTCAATTAACGGGTTATTCATTTCCGACACGAGTGGATTGCGTTTGTCGGTATCCCTGGCCGGGGTGTTACGGTTATTGTCTTCCCTGGGTCCCATGTCCGAGAGTCCCCATCCCCATGGCAGAGCTGTGAACCATGTCCTGCCGTGCGACCTGAATGATCCGCAGAAGGCTCCGAACTGGAACCAGCGGGCATAGAGTTCGCCGGTCTTCTCATTGTTAGGGTAGAACCCCCCAATGTCGGAACCCCAGTAGGGGCCGATGCTCAGGGAGTGGTTTATGCCAACAGCTATTTGTCCCTCGAGTGTCTTCCATGACGACTCAGTATCACCTGACCATACCCATCCGCCCCACTGTGCTATTCCCAGGTGGCCGTTGCGGTGCAGGCTCCACGGCCGCGTGTCAGGCATGGTGCTGAGAGGACCCTGGTAGTACATCTGGTGTCTCTTGATACGTTCAAAGAGATTGAACCAGTCGCCCTCGTCAGGCCAGAAGGCGTCAATGCCTTTATCCATAAGCCCGACATGCTGTTGCCAGTAGTTCTGAATATGTGAAGAATCCAGCACTTCGCCCGGCAGTGCCGGGATGGTGCCGTGAAGCGTTGGGAGCCTGTCGCGGTCCCATGGCACCATGTGCACAACCACCTTCACATTACGGGCATGCAGGTCGGAGAGGACTTCCTCAGGCGCTCTTTTAAAGACATCCGGGTTGAAGTCGAACGACGGCTGCCGGGTGTTCCATCCGCGCGGACAGAAACCGGTACCGAGGTAGATGACAGCATCAATAGGAATTTGCTTTTCCCTGAAGGTGTCAACTATTCCTATTATCTGGCCTTCATCTTCAATGGTGCGATGCGACTGCATATAACCCAGTGAATACAGAGGAGGCATCACTGCCGGGCCGCTGACGGCACTCAGTTCCTTCATGAAAACGGCAGGGTCATGTGCATCAAAGACGAAGATATCAAGGAGACCCTTTACATAATCTTCTGCCGGTGGCAGCCCCTTTCCCTGGTTGAGGCCCTGGTTGGCCACATTCTGCACTGATGTCTGCGGCTCGCGGTCAAGGGGAATAAAGAGTCCTTTTCCTTCCTGCCGGAGATCTATCTCTCCCCAGGGAGTGGCCACGAAGAGGGCCCAGCCGTCGGTGCCTATCATAAGCGCCACCGGGTTTCGCGAGCCGTAGGCATCGCTCTGCCAGCGCGGCACCATGGCATGGTAGCTGCCGTTGCGGTCAAACTGTATTTCTGATGTCCGCCAGTCGGTGCCGCGTTCGGGGCGCGGTCCGCCCTCGCCCATACCCAGCACAGGATCACTGCTTTTCGCAAAGGAAAAGCCCCCTTCGTCATTAAAAACAATATCCTGCACTGCCTTGCCTGCAGCGTTAGTTATTCTTATCGTGAGCGGGTCAGGGGTGACTTCGACATTCAGACCTGCGATACGTTTGGTGACAGGCTGTGAGATCTCCTCAAGAGTTATTGCAGGTCCGGCAAATTTCCTGTCTGCAAGGGCGGGAGTGAATGGCAGGTCAGCGGCGAAGTCCAGCGGTTTTAAGGTAATGCGCACTGAATTCTTTTCAGCCTCTCGTATCTCAAGTTTTCCCGGCTTCCCGTTTACTGTGATTTTCTGAGCCCTTGTAAATGATGGATTGAAAAAAAGGACTATTGTTATAATACATGTAAAAAGTGATTTTAAACGTAACATGATTTTATCAGCTTAAATTTTGGTTACATGTTTGAGCAGTGCGTTAAATTAAGCAGTTACCGAGCATTGTCCAACCATTTTTAGTTAATAAACTTTTAATAATGTTCAGAAACATTGTATTGACGGCGAAGGGCAAAAAAAAATCCACTATTTTCGCAGAAAGACACTCTAAGTAAATAAAATATGATGAAAAGTTTCAAATTATTAACACTGGCAATGGTTCCGTTTCTGATAGCCGGAATGATTGCCTGCAAGGGTACTAAAAAACAAGAGATGGTAACAAGTGAAGTTTTTGGCAACCACAATGGCAAAGAGGTATTTCTTTACACTCTTACGAACAAGAAGGGTGACGTTATTAAACTGACAAATTACGGGGCAGCTATCGTTGAGATTTCTGTTCCGGACCGCAACGGCGTCCGCGAGAATGTAACCTTCGGGTATGATAATCTTGAAGGATATATTAACGGTGATCCTTACTTCGGAAAGGTTGTGGGTCAGTATGCCAATCGAATTGCAAAGGGAAAATTCACTCTTGACAGTGTGGAATACACACTCGATCTGAATAATGTTCCCAATTCCTTGCATGGCGGCACCACAGGCTGGCATAGCCGTGTCTGGGATGCACAGGTGCTGAAGAACACCGATTTCCCGGCCGTAAGGTTCACATACAACAAGCCTGACATGGAAGAATGCTACCCGGGCAATATTGTCGCAGAGGTTGTCTACAGCTGGACTGACAATGACGAGATCATAATGGACTATAAAGTGTCGACTGATAAAAGAACGGTTATCAATATCACCAACCATGCCTATTTCAACCTTCACGGAACCGGCAAAGGCGATATTCTTGACCATGAGGCTATTATAAGGGCATCAGCTTTCACTCCCGTTGACTCAACACTTATACCCACGGGTGAGATTCGTCCGGTTGAGGGTACTCCCTTTGACTTCCGCACTCCTCATCTGATTGGTGAGAGGATTGGTATGGATGAAGAGCAGTTAAAACTTGGTGGCGGTTATGACCATAACTTCGTGCTTGACAATGCCGAGGAGGTTGATGCAATGGTTTATGATCCTTCTACAGGCAGGGTTATTGAGGTGCTCACTGACCAACCCGGCGTGCAGCTTTATACCGGCAACTTCCTTGACGGTACACAGACGGGCCGCGGGGGTAGGGTATACCAGTACCGTTCAGGTTTCTGTCTTGAGACGCAGCATTTTCCTAACAGTCCCAACAAGGCTTCATTCCCGTCAGTGGTGCTGACACCTGACGAGCCTTTCCTGTCAAGCACCACATACAGGTTCAGTGTCAGATAAATCCTGATCAAGATCGAATAAAGGACCGCCAAAGCAGACATGCCGCGGCGGTTTTTTTTTAATTAACTTACCCTCCGGATTGATTGAATATTTCAAAATTCATTTAATCGATAATATTTAATAGAAAGCTATCATGAGATTATCAGTTAAAGCGATTCTTCTGTTTTCAATCATAATGGTGATTTATGTACCGTCCGGCATTTCGCAGGATAAGAAAAAGTATACACCATATGCTAAAAATGAGATCTATAAAAAGGGATGGATTGATTTCAATAAGAACGGCAGGATGGATGCCTATGAAAATCCTGCGCTGGATATTGATGTGCGCGTTGAAGACCTGCTGAAACAGATGACAGTTAATGAAAAGACCTGTCAGCTTGCTACCTTGTACGGCTATAAAAAGGTGCTGACTGATTCGCTACCGACTCCTGAATGGAAAAACAGGGTATGGAA
>DATKUS010000086.1:0-5015 GCA_035530535.1 Bacteroidales bacterium | reverse complement strand
AAATGCCGGATGGGATACGAAGACCAACCTCTCATTTCTTCATGATGTAATTGCCGGTTTCAGGGAGAAGGGCATCCGCACTTCTATATTCGTCGGGACCGATGCTGAGATGATTGAATATGCTGCGAAGACCGGCACTGACCGTGTTGAACTTTACACCGAACCGTATGCCACTATGTTCCCTGCAGACAGGGAGGTGGCAGTGGCTCCCTTTGTGAGGGCCGCGGAGAGAGCCCGTGAGCTGGGAATGGGGCTGAATGCCGGACATGATCTTGATCTTAACAACCTGCGCTGGCTGCATAAGCATATTCCATATCTTATGGAGGTATCTATAGGCCACGCGCTGATAGCCGATGCCCTTTACTTTGGTCTGGAGAATACCATCCAGATGTACCTCAGGGAGCTGAAGAACAATATCTGATTATTTCAGGTGCTTTTCCACGATGGTCTTCAGCACCTCAATGCCTACCAGATTATCTCCTCCTCCGGGAATAATGATGTCAGCATAACGCTTTGACGGTTCTATAAACTGGAGGTGCGAAGGTTTAACTGTCTCATTGTAACGTGCAAGTACCTGCAGCACTGACCTGCCGCGCTCAATGATATCACGCTGAATGACTCTTCCCAGCCTGTCATCGGCGTCAGCATCCACAAACACCTTTATATCGAGCATTGACCGCAGGCCGGGGTCGGTAAGTACCAGGATGCCCTCTACAACAACCACATGGGCCGGAGAGACAGGGACGGTCTCCTTGGAGCGAAGACATGAGAGGTATGAATATATCGGCATTGCAATCGGTCTGCCAGCCTTCAGTTCGGCAAGGTGCGACATCAGCAGGGACCACTCCACAGAATCGGGATGGTCAAAATTGATCTTCTGACGCTCCTCGATAGATATGCCCTGGTTGTCCTTGTAATAGCTGTCCTGCGGAAGAATGACCACCTCACCGGGAGGAAGCATCTCTATCAGTTTACGTACCACCGTCGTCTTTCCTGAGCCCGTGCCTCCGGCTATTCCTACGATAAGCATAAAATGATTATTTTTGTATCAAATGTAGCAAAATATATACATGATAAGACAAAGCTCATAGTTGACTATGCTGTTTAAAGCATGAACACACTCTATCCCATTAAATTCAGGCCTTTTCTCAGGGAGACTGTCTGGGGAGGCAGCGCTCTTCATGAACGCTTTGGCAAGGAAAGCAAACCCGGAAAAACTATAGGCGAAAGCTGGGAGATAACGGGTATGACCGGAGAGAGCTCTGTAGTTGCCAATGGTTTTCTTAAGGGCAACACACTGGAAGAGATCATAGAAATATATATGGGTGACATGACCGGCGACGGGCCATTTGAGAGGTTTGGCACAGAGTTTCCCCTGCTTATAAAATTTATCGATGCCCGTGATACGCTTTCAATACAGGTCCATCCGGGAGATCAGCTTGCCTTTGAACGACACCATGCCTGGGGCAAGACCGAAATGTGGTATGTTCTTGATGCCGCAAAAGATTCAGTGATATATACCGGTTTCAGACATAAGACTTCAAAGGAAGAATACCTGAAACATCTTGACAATAAGAGTCTTGACAAACTCATCAATTCAACCCCGGTAAGGTCCGGAGATGCCTTTTTTATTCCTGCAGGAATGGTACATTCCATAGGTGCCGGGGTCATCCTCACTGAGATACAGCAGACTTCTGACATAACATATCGCATCTATGACTGGGACAGGGTTGATGCCTCGGGGAAACGGAGGGAGATGCATACTGAACTGGCCCTTGATGCCATCAATTTTGATCTTGACAAGACGGGCCTTATCAGGGAGATTCCTGAGACCAATCATCCTCTTAAAATTGCAGAATGCAGATATTTCCATACGAACCTGATTCGTATTGACACACCGGTGATAAAAGACTACAGCCTGACAGACTCGTTTGTCATTTACATATGCACCGAAAGTATGGTGCTTGTTGAATGCTTCGGCAACACGGAGAAACTTAATGCCGGTGAAACAATTCTTATTCCGGCATCGGCAGACAGTGTGACGCTTATTCCGGCAGGCACGGCAACCCTTCTTGAAGTATTTATCCCTTAAAATCAAAACGATATGAAACCTTTAATCACATTTTCCCTGACAATAATGATCGTTGTTGCATTCTCATGCACAGGTGGCACTCCCGGTGACGGAGGAGGGCGAAAAGAAAAACATGCAGCTGATACCGGTTACACAGGCATGAAAAACTACATGAGAGATGGGGTGAAGGTCAAGGAGGTGCACTTTACCAACGGTGTCAGGGAAGGACTCACAAGAACCTTCTACCGGGGTGGCGTCACCGAGAAGGAGATAATGTACAGCAATGGTGCCCGCAACGGAGAGGCAAAATGGTATTATCCGGACAGCAAACTCTTCAGGGTGACTCCTTACGAAAATGATACCATCAACGGCTCTCAGATACAGTATTACAAGAACGGAAAAGTCAAGGCAAGGATAAATTATATTAACGGCATCAGGTCTCCAAAGCTTGAAGAATATGGTATGTCAGGGGTCAGGATCACTGATTACCCCGAAGTTACCTACAGAGTGACCGATAATTACAGGGAAAGGGGTATTTACAAGATCTTCATTGAGATGTCAGATCTCGCTGAAAATGTAAAGTACTACAGGGGTGATTATGTCAATGGCCTGGTGGACCTCTCAGTATGCAAGTCGCTGCTTCAGACCGCAACCACGGGTTATCTCGACATGAAAAAGACCGATGGTGCGGCTGCAGACTCTGTAACAGTTATTGCAGGATACCTTACAGGATTCGGCAACAGGCTTTATTACAGAATTGCAATTCCGCTTCCATATAAGGACTTAAACTGATGCCGGTGTTGCCGGATAAGAAAATGAACGGAGCATGATAATAAAAAGCGCTACCTACGTAACCAGCAGTGCCAAAATAAGTCAGTGCCCCCCTCCTGATATGCCGGAGTATGCATTTATCGGCCGCTCCAATGTTGGCAAGTCCTCACTCATTAATATGATTGTAACGAAAAAGGGGCTGGCAAAGATATCGGGTACCCCGGGCAAGACCCGTACCATCAATCATTTTATTATCAATGACAGCTGGTACCTTGTTGACCTGCCGGGTTACGGATATGCCCGGGCATCACAGAAGCTGAGGGAGGAATGGAGCAGGCTTATCACGACGTATGTGACAAAACGCGAGAATCTTATATCGCTCTTTGTACTTATTGATGCCCGTCATGAGCCTCTTGCATCCGACCTGGAGTTCATGGAGAAGCTGGCATTGAGCGGCGTGCCTTTTGCCAGGGTATTCACAAAGGCTGACAAGGCCGGCCAGAGGGCGACGGATAAAAACCTGGCCCTGCATAATAAGATCATGCTTGAAACATGGGAGAGCCTTCCTGTAACCTTTGTCACCTCAGCCACAAAGGGCAAGGGAAGGGATGAGCTGCTTGACTATATAGCAGAGACGATGATTTTTTTCAACAAGGGAAAATGATTGAACCTTAAATGCTATTTTTGCAGCACCAGCGTTTTATAACCCATTAACCCCTCCATTATGATCGGTAGAGCTCCCTTCAAGATTTTTTCATGCCGCTCTTCAATAGGCATAGCAGAGACCATTGTAAAACATCTTGGGATTGAACTAGGCAAAAGTTCACTTACCAGCTTCAGTGACGGTGAATTTCAGCCCTGCTTTGATGAGTCAGTGAGAGGCTGTCATGTTTTTATTGTTCAATCCACCAATCCGCCGGCAGAGAACCTGATGGAACTGCTTCTGATGATTGATGCCGCAAAGAGGGCATCGGCATATAAGGTCAATGCGGTGATACCATATTACGGGTATGCCAGGCAGGACCGGAAAGACAGACCAAGGGTATCACTGGGTGCCAAGCTGACGGCAGACATGCTTACCAAGGCAGGTGTTGACCGTATCATTACCATGGATCTTCATGCTGACCAGATACAGGGTTTCTTTGATGTACCCGTTGACCATCTCTTCGGATCAGCTCTCTTTGCTCCTTATATCAGGAGTCTTGGCCTTCCTAATCTTACCATCTCTGCCCCTGACATGGGCGGATCCAAAAGAGCAAATGCATATGCCAGATTCCTGCAGAGTGAAATGGTGCTATGCTACAAGCTTAGAAAGAAACCGAATGTGGTTGAAGAAATATCCATCATCGGGGAGGTTGAAGGGCGTAATGTTGTCATTATTGATGACATGGTTGACACAGCCGGCACCCTGACCTTTGCAGCTACGGTGATGAAAGACCGGGGAGCCATTAGTGTAAGGGCGATTGCCACTCACCCGATCCTTTCGGGTGACGCCATTGAAAAGATAGACAGTTCTCCTCTTGAGGAGCTGGTGGTCACTGACAGTATTCCCATTGTCCATAGCTCACCCAAAATAAAGATACTACCTGTCGGCGACATCTTCGCGGAAGCTATAAAAGCCGTTTATACAAACAGTTCCATCAGCACCGGTTTTTTGTTTTAAGTATTTTCACTATATTTGCAGGCCAATTTTTAAAAAATGTCCAACGTGTAATGGGAGGTTGCCTGGCATGTAACCTTGAGTAGCACAGCAAATTAAAGACAATGAAAACTATTGAGATCAAAGCCTTCCCCAGAGAAAAGTTTGGTAAGAAGGATACGAAAAGCCTGCGAGTAAAGGATAATGTACCGTGTGTGATGTACGGCGGCAAGGAGAATCTCCATTTCTATGCTCACGAAAATGAATTCCGTAGTATGATTTATACCCCCGATGTTCATCTTATTCATCTGCAGGTAGGCGGAAACAGCTATAAGGCAGTTCTTAAAGACCTTCAGTTTCATCCTGTCTCAGACAAACTGCTCCATATTGATTTTATACAGGTGTCTGATGATAAGCCTGTTATGATAGCCATTCCGATCCTGATCACCGGTGAGTCATCCGGGGTGAAGGCCGGCGGCAGACTTAACATAAAGCGCAGAAGTCTTAAGGTTAAAGGATTCACCAGGGATTTCC
>DATKUS010000085.1:0-4138 GCA_035530535.1 Bacteroidales bacterium | reverse complement strand
AAAAGACCATGACCCAGCAACTCCACCCCAATTCCTGAGCCCTCCTTAATCATCACTCATCCCCAATTCTTAATTCTTAATTATACATCAGGTATTTGGCCCTGATTTTTCCGAATTCTGCCAGTCCTTCTTTCCATGAAGCTTTGATCTCTTCCGGGGATTTGCCCTGCATTATCTGCTCCCTGAGGGAGGGGCCTCCGGCGAGGATGTCAAAATAACTGTTGAAGAACTTATCTTTCTCAGGGTAATCATTGTATGCCTTGATGATCCATTCAAGGTTTATTCCCGGAGCCGGTACTATCCCGTCAACTGTTGCATTGCGCAGATCCAGTCCGTAACATACCAAACCATTGTGCCTCGGTTTTGTGGCTCCGGGCATCGGTTCAGGAATGAAGCTGAAACCATTGTCTGGCATTTTTGGCGCACCAAGCACCTGGAAAGCAAACGGTGTACCCCTGCCGCACGAAAGGATAGTGCCTTCCGAAAAACATACTGATGGATAGAGATAGACGGAATTCATGTTTGGCAGGTTTGGCGAAGGCTTGATGGGCAGCTGATAAAGTGTATCATGGCTATAATTCAGGCATCTTACCACTGTCACATCACATTTTACGCCATTTGCCAGCCATCCCTCACCGTTAACCATTGAGGAATATTCCCCGAAAGTCATGCCGTGCACCACGGGAATGGGATGTATGCCAACAAAAGAGCTGAATGCCATGTCAAGGATGGTGCCATCAAAATAATATCCATTAGGGTTGGGCCGGTCAAGAATGATCATGGGTATCTTATTTTCAGCACATGCCTCCATCACATAGCTCATGGTGGTAAGGTAAGTGTAAAACCTGGTTCCCACATCCTGTATGTCAAAGATCACATAATCAACACCCTGAAGATCCTCAGGTCCGGGTTTACGCTTGCTGGTATAGAGACTGACTATGTTAATACCTGTCAGGGGTTCTGTCCCGCTCTGTATTGTCTGTCCGTCGTCTGCCAGATCGCGAAACCCATGTTCCGGAGCGAAAATCACCTTTATGCTGACCCCCAGTGAACGCAGTGTATCAACAAGGTGTGTCGCGCCAACCATCGATGTCTGGTTGGCGACGAGGGCTACTGTCTTGTCCTGTATCAGGGGAAGGTATTCAGACATACGTTCAGCACCCGTGATCACTTTCGGTTCTGCCTTTTCTGTGGCGCACCGGCTGACAGAGAAGAGCATCAAGCCGAGAAAAATCAAGATTGGTCTCATTTCTTTAATGTTTCCCGTAAAGATAAAAAAATGATGATACCCGCACATTGTCTGAAGGTCACAGGCAGAAAATAATGCGTGTAGGAGACATACGCCAGACCCGGTTCATCTCCTATCAACAAATAATTCTTAATTCTTAATTCTTAATTCCTAATTTTGCCTCCATGTCTATCGGTGCATTCATAGCAAAGCGGCTGATAAAGGAACGCCGTCACGGTGCTGCCTTCTCGCGCCCAATAAATGTCATCGCCATTACCGGCATTGCCCTCGGACTGGCAGTGATGATCCTCGCAGTCTCTATCCTTACCGGATTCAAACAACAGATACGTGACAAGGTGGCGGGATTCGGAGCTCACATACAGGTGGTTAACTTTGATTCTAACATGTCATATGAGACCGTCCCCATCAGCGCTGACCAGCCTTTCATTACCAATGTATCAGGCAACCCCGGCATAAAAAACATACAGGTTTTTGCCACCAAGGCCGGCATCATAAAGACCGATGACAATATGCAGGGAGTGGTGCTCAAGGGTATTGGCAGCGACTACGACTGGAGCTTCTTTGAAAGTAACCTTGTTGAGGGAGAAGTGATAACTGTCACCGACACCCTTCGAAGCGACAAGGTACTTATATCGAAAAAAATATCTGACATGCTGGATCTGAAACTGGGCGACTCTTTCTCGATGTTCTTTGTTCAGGACCCGCCGCGGATGCGCAAGTTCACCATTGCCGGGATATACCAGACAAGTCTCGAGGAGTTCGATAAGACATACCTCTTCTGCGACATCAGCCAGATAAGAAGACTGAACGGCTGGGACAATAATATGGTCAGCGGCTTCGAGGTATTTATCAATGACTTTGACAGGCTTGATGAGATGACCAATATTATACGCGATGCCATCGGATACAGGATTACCGGGGAGGAGGAACAGCTGAAGGTGACCAACATTCGCACGCGTTATCCTCAGATTTTTGACTGGCTGGGCTTTCAGGACACAAACGTTATCATCATCCTGGTTCTCATGATCCTTGTGGCTGGATTCAACATGGTATCAGGATTGCTGATCCTCATCCTCGAGAAAACAAATATGATAGGTATACTTAAAGCCATGGGGTCAGGTGACAGGATAATAAGGAATATCTTTCTCTACCAGGCTGCCTGGCTGATAGGCAAAGGCCTGATGTGGGGAAATCTTATCGGTATAGGACTTGCACTGCTCCAGCAGAAGACCGAACTGATAAAGCTTGATGCTGGTTCCTACTACCTGAGAAGCGTTCCGGTAAACCTCGAACTGACCCATATTATCCTTCTCAATATTGGGACAATGGCAGCCATCATCCTTATGCTTCTTGTTCCCTCGCAGCTCATAGCAAGGATCACACCCGTAAAAGCCATCAGGTACGATTAAAGGTAAAATCTGATTTTTCCTTGCTGCCCGAAAATTTTTCATGTTTTTGTCTTATTCTACTGTCTTCATATGTCATTAGACTGATTATATGTAACTTACTGGCTTAATTTTATTAAGTTAGGTGCAAATAGAAGTCCTGAACGCAAATCTGCAAAACTCTTACTGTTTTTAATTTTTTTAATCATTTAGGCCTGCAAAGAATATTTTTTAAGGCTGCATTAACAAAGTTACACAATGGATAAAGTTGCCCTAACTTTCTTATATTCTGCGACTACAATTATCACAAGTTGTGATTAACTTGCATTGGTAATGAGATCCCAAGATGACCAGATTTGACCCACGGAAGAACTATGATTTTACCCGAGATGAAACAGGGTATGTCACCCGTAAAGAGGCCACACTTAATGATTATAAGCGAATAGGTTTCAAATCGGGTCTGGAGGTCCATCAACAGCTGAAGACAAAAAGCAAGCTTTTCTGCCGTTGCCCTGCTGGAATTTATCATAAGGATGATGATTACAATGCCGAGGTCATTCGTCATATGAGGCCCACGCTGAGCGAGATGGGTGTCTATGACGGAACGGCTCTCATGGAGTTCCGCACCCGCAAGGAGATTACATATCGCATCAATAACCGCACGGCATGCACCTATGAGGTTGATGACACGCCACCTTTCCCTGTTGACCGTGAGGCGCTGAATATTGCAATCAGCATTGCCCTGGCGGCAAAGATGAATATCGTGGGCGAAGTTCACATAACCCGCAAACAGTATCTTGACGGAAGCATCCCGACCGGATTTCAGCGCACCGCCATCATTAGCGTTGAGGGTGAGCTGCAGCTGAAGAATAAGAAGGTAAGGCTTATACAGATGAGCCTCGAAGAGGACTCTTGCCGTGAGATCTCTGACATCGGTCACAAGAGGATTTACAAGACAGACCGCCTTGGGATGCCTCTCATAGAGACCGTCACATACCCCGACTGTCTGACACCTGATGAACTGGCAGAGGCAGCCGAATATATACGCTTTCTGAATCGCAGCACCGACAGGGTGCGTACAGGCATTGGAGCAGCCCGTGAAGATGTCAATGTCAGCTGTGAAGGCGGCACCAGGGCAGAGATAAAAGGCGTGGCTCATATCAAATGGATCCCGGAACTGTCTCACAATGAAGCCTTCAGGCAGTATGCCCTGCTCAACGTCAGAAAGAAACTTCTGGGTGTCATCCCTGATCCGAGCCTCTGGTCAATGAAACAGAGGGAGATCACAGAAGCTGAAAAGACTCTGCATTTTGCCCCTGTACGCGAGGCCCTCGACAAAGGTCTGAGGGTCTTTGCCCTGAACCTTCCCGGATATCATGGCATTCTGTCGCACTTTACCCAGCCTGAACGGATTTTTGCCGATGAGATAAAAGACAGGCTGAAGGTGATAGCCTGTATCGAGAAACCCAATATGATCCATTCCGAAGAGATCGCTGAGATAAAC
>DATKUS010000084.1:0-8128 GCA_035530535.1 Bacteroidales bacterium | reverse complement strand
AGATAGAAAAAGCCCAAGGCGCTGACTTCTGGGTATTTGCCAATGCTGTTAGTGGAATATTTATTGCTTTTCCCTATGCGTTAATATGTAGATGATAGGTAAGATACCTATAGTATTAAAAATTGCTATGCAAATGAACCATGCTAAATGATTAGCTCTTGCGGCTTTCCACATTGCAATAAATCTCCAGACAGTGTCCCAGACGGCAAGAACAATTATTATTGGGATGAGCCATGGCAGCATTGAGTGAATTTGTTGTTCCATTGATTTTGGTTTTAATTGTTAATTGCAAAAGCCGGTAATAATGACCAAAGCCGGCCGGTAGGATTGTCTAAATTATATTTATTTATATATCAGGATTTTAACTCAGGGAACCACTGGTCAATGTATTCCGGCGACATGTGGTCAGGGTCCCTGGCTTTTCAGGCACGGTCACCAAGAGACTTATAAAAAGCCTGAGGGCTCTTGTATTCAGCTATATCAGCCTCGAGTTTAAGTCAACTTTATTCTTTTTTTGAAGCGTTTAGTATAGTTGAAACTTCCTCTTTCTTTGCCTTGTCTTTTTCAAGTCTTCTGGCGATGACTTCATTGTCTTCCTTTGCCCGCAAATCTCTGGCAAGTGAATAATTCTCTCTACGTCTAATTGAAGATATTAAATTTTCCTCTCTTAATTCAGGAAAATTATCTTGTATTGTTAGTTCATTCTGCATCGTGCAAAGATACGAATAAAAGTGGTCCATAATACATTTGCCTAATTATGAACTATTTAACAGCAAGTCCGGAATTTTCATCCATAACATGCCACATAACAGGCCTATTCAATGAGCGAGGCGCTCTGTAAAAACAGCATCATTTTTTATTGAAAGTCAAAATCTGAGCGGTCTGAGCCGCAAATACGATTTGAAGTACCGGATGCCTGACAAGGCAAGACCGAGACCTATACCATTATATATTATTGACAGCCATTCCCTGGGGATGGCAGAATGACGGAGTGTAATTCCCAGTGTCATCATGAAAATAACCAGTATGTAGCTTTTCAGCGTCATAAAGGAGAAGAAACATCTCTTGCCCGGGAGAGCTTCAATGCGGTCAATATTCTTTTGTGCGATTTTTAAGAAACCGAAACGGTACACAAAAACGCCGGCTGTAATACCGGTAGCAGCTAATGGCAGGGGATGAGAAGCGGTTGCAAGCCATCTGAAGGCCATTATGGTGAGCATTATCCCGACACCCATCCACATAAAACCGGCAGGAAGAAGGAGATACTCCTTTTTCACTGCCGGATTATATTTGGTTAATAGTGATTGACTTTTGCTCACCGCTGAAGGTTCAGCTTATCAACGTCTATGTTGGCGTACATGATCTTTAGTGCGCTGGCGCGTCTCAAGGCCTGCTTCACATCTGTCACAATGCCCATTCGGGTGTCCCTGTCGATCTTTAGTACCACAAGCATTTTTGTCTTGTCAGCCTCGTTGAGCTGTTCACGTTCCTGTGCAATAAAGTCCTGAATGTCATTTATCTCCTTGAATGAATCATTGAGCTGTATCTTCGGTTCAGTACCGTACACTGCCTGCAGGTTCTCATAAGGTTCCCCGATATAAATATAGCTTGCCAGTGATTTTTTCTCGAGCACTTTACCTTCTGTTGCTTCCGGGATCCTGACGGTAACCATGACATCCACCTCACGCATGGTTGTAACGGCCATGAAGAAGAAGAGGAGCATGAATACTATGTCAGGAAGTGATGCTGTACTGATGGCACCCACTGATTTTTTGCCTGTTTTAACAAACCGTGACATACTAGTTTCCTCCTATTCTTTTTGGTTCCGCCTCTGAGATAGGCACTTTATAGTAGTCATCCACAGCACCTTTCTTATCTTCATTGAGCTTTGCGTAAGGAACGCCGAACTGCTGTTTTGACAAGTCATCACGCAGCTTACTCCTGGCAGCTATCAGCTCATTCTGCACGGCGATATAAACTCCGTACTTTGTTCCAATGTCATTCTGTAATGAGATAACTGCCTTTGAAACAGCTACATCACCAAAATAGGGAAGGTTCATCATCTCTTTTTCAGGCATGTTGGGACTATTCTCAGCATTAATGATAAAATTGAGGGTCAGGTCCCGGAGCTGATTAAAGTCGGCCAGTTCACCTTCAACGAGTAGCAGGTTATCTTTATTAACCTTCACCTCGAGGATATTTCTATCATTAATCTGGTTTATGTCCTGCGGCACATTGGGGTCAGGTATGGCCGGAAGCTGACGCATCAGCCCGGTGTCCGAGTCCATTGTGGTGGCAGCCAGGAAGAAAATAAGAAGGAGGAACGCAATGTCAGCCATTGAGCCTGCATTTATTTCCGGTACACGCCTTCTTGCCATTTTATTATTTGTTTTACCCGCCGGTAGGCGGCATGTTCATTTATTTTTTAAAAAACTTGGCTATTTCCGAATAGATAATAGCAAATATTGCTATCGCGACAAGGAAGTAGGCAACAATAAGACCTGTGCCAGTCCAGAAGAGTGTTCTCGGTATATTGTCTTTTCCCTTATAATGCGGAAGGTTAAGGACCGTGTTATCAGCCAGCAGTGATGCGATAAAGACCAGTACTGCAGCTGCACCCAGAGCAATGAGAGCCATTTTAAGGCTTTTGGGATTCAGGATCATGTTCCTGATACTGAAGAACAATGTCAGCAAAGCGGTTAAACCGAGTAAAAAATATGCATAAACGATGAAAGAGTTGGTAACCGTTGGTTGCTCGTATCTTGTTCCCTCAGTTCCTTTGACCACGCCGCCGAAATAAAAGAGAATGGCAAAGATCACTGTGAGTGCCATCAGCACCCATGAGAGATATACTGTGAGTTTTTTTGTATTAGTAGACATGACAGGTTATTTTTGGTTGTGTTTAACCAGCATATCGATGAGGGCGATAGATGAATCTTCCATTGAGTTTGTTATGCCATCGATTTTTGAGAGGATGTAGTTGTAGAAAACCTGGAGTATAATAGCAACTACAAGACCGAATACCGTGGTGATAAGTGCGACCTTGATACCGCTTGCAACGATGGTGGCCGATACAGTTCCGGCCTGTTCTATAGCATCAAATGCTGCGATCATGCCTATAACTGTTCCAAGGAACCCGAGCATAGGTGCAATTGCAATGAAGAGTGATATCCATGAGAGGTTTTTCTCAAGAAGGCCCATCTGGACGCCACCGTAGGCAACGACTGATTTTTCGGCTATATCTACTCCTTCATGAGCTCTGTCGAGACCCTGGTAGAAGATGCTTGCCACAGGTCCTCGTGTGTTGCGGCAGATCTCTTTGGCAGCGTCAACACCGTCCTGTTTCAGGGCTGCATCAACCCTGGCCAGAAGTCTTTCTGTGTTTGTGGTTGCGAGGTTGAGATAAATAATTCTTTCAATTGCGATGGCGAGGCCAAAGATGAGGCAGAGGAGAATTGTCCCCATAAAGCCTGCACCGCCTTCGATGAACAGTCGTTTGATCTCCTGGTGGAGGACTGTTTCACCAACCGGTGTAGTAGCCTGAGCCTGTTCGGTAAGTTGTTGGGTAGTTGTTGCAGTCTGTTCTGTTTGTGCCTTGAGGTTCTGTGCTGATCCTAAAAGCAGAAATGCTGCAAATGCCATAAAAGCAAAAACTCTTTTCATCATTTTATTTTGTTGTTGGAAATTATGACAAAAATATAAAAAAATGAAAAGCATGCAACCCGTGATGTTTTTTTGTTTTTAGTTCTTTATTTTCCGTGGCTGGTGTTGCACGGGGTCCCGCGCAGCAGGAGGGCATGGGGAAGGAAGAAACTATATTTCCCCTCCTTGCCAAGGAGGAGGAATTTATAGTATTAAAAATCAGTTATTTCCCCTGAGAGAGGAGGGGTTGTCCCGACAAGTCGGGACGGGGTGGTCTGTAATAACGGGATTACCTGCGGTGATCCCCGGGGGGGAACCTGCAAAGCATGAATAACCCTTCGGTTATTATTTATTTTACCTCCCCCGCTTATGCAAGCAAGCTTTCAACGCGTTGTCAGTAAAATGAATAGCCCCGCCGATGGCGGGGCTATTCATGCTTTGCGGAGAGAAAGGGATTCGAACCCCCGGTACCCTTTTGAGGTACACACGCTTTCCAGGCGTGCCAGTTAAACCACTCCTGCATCTCTCCTTAATATTCTTCTGAGCCCGATGAGCTGCTCAAAAAACGGCGCAATTTACTAAAAATATTATGATACAATCCAGTGTCAGCTCATTTCGCCGTATAAAGACCTTGCCAGCATCTTTTCACTCTTTTCCCTGCTAAATCCGCTGCCAAGAACAATCATCATCTTCGTGATGGCTGCCTCGGTGGTTATGTCCTTTCCGCTTACAACCCCCGAAGAACGAAGCCCGGCAGAAGTCTCATACAATCCCATCTCCACCTGACCGGCCTGGCATTGCGTCACATTCATCACTATGCCACCTTTGCTGATGAACCTCTGCAGCTCCTCAAAAAACCAGTCGTGCGTGGGACCGTTTCCGGTGCCATATGTCTCTAAAACAAGACCGTGAAGCCCCTCAATGTTAAGCAGCGAATGCACAACATCATGTCCCAGTCCGGGAAACAGTTTCAGGATGGCAACACCAGTATCAAACTTTGTGGTCAGAGCCAGTGGCCTTCTGACCGTGGGATACCTTATTATATTACGGTTATATATTATCTGGAGTCCAGCCTCAGCAAGGGGCTGCAGGTTGGGTGAGGCGAAGGCATTAAAGTGCTCGGCGCTCTGCTTTGTGGTTCGATTACCGCGCAACAGCCTGTTCTCAAAATAAATGCAGACCTCGGGGACAAGTGCCATTCCGTTCTCTTTGGCAGCGGCTATCTCTATGGCCGTTATAAGATTCTCCTTGCCGTCGGTTCGCAGCATCCCGATAGGCAGCTGTGCCCCGGTGAAAATAACAGGCTTCTCCAGGTTATTCAGCATGAAACTTAATGCTGAAGCGGAATAAGCCATTGTGTCTGTGCCATGAAGCACCACGAACCCGTCAAACTCGTCATACCTTTCGGATATTGTTCCGGCAAGTTTTTTCCAAACATCAGGACTGACATCAGATGAGTCGATCACCGGGCTAAAACTGACAGTTTCAATCTTGAAGTCGAACCGCTGCAATTCCGGCACCTGATCTGATATATGACCGAAGTCGATAGGTACCAGTGTCCCTGTCAGCGGCTCGTGAACCATGCCGATGGTTCCCCCTGTATATATTATAAGTATCGAAGTGCTTTTATTCATTATTCAGATCCCGAACAGCTTAATAGCGTTCTCTGTTGTTCTGGAAGCCACCTCCGCAGGCGAGATACCAAGTATTTCGGAGAGCTTTGCAGTTATAAGGGTTAGATATGAACTCTCATTTCTTTTTCCCCTGTGTGGCATCGGTGCCAGGTATGGAGCATCTGTTTCAAGAACGATATTGTTTATCCCTGCCTCAATAGCTGCTTCACCCAACCTGCTGTTCCGGAAGGTGACCACGCCGCCTACACCTATCATGAATCCCATCTGCAATGCTGTCCTTGCTTCTGGTGCGCCTCCCGGAAAAGCATGAAAGACACCTGTGACCCTTGCCGGGCCAAACGACTTAAGCTCATTAAATATAACATCTATTGACTCCCGGGCATGTATCACCAAAGGCAGGGTGTACATCTCTGCCAGCTCAAGATGACGTCTGAAAGAGATGAGTTGCTCATTGTACCAGGTCTTGTCCCGGTACAGATCAATGCCTGTCTCTCCTATACCATAATATTTATGTTCGCAAAGCTGCCTCTCCACACTTTCAAGCTCATCCCTGAAATTATCCCTGACAGATGTGGGATGGAGACCCATCATCGCCAGGCAGGTGTCAGGATATTTCTTCTCTATTGCAAGCATGGGAGCTACCGATGAGGAGTCAATATTCGGCATTAATATAGTTTTCACACCATCGCCGGCTGACCTCTTTACAACCTCATCGCGGTCCTCATCAAACTCCGGAAGGTAAAGGTGATTATGAGTATCGATAAGGTTCATGTGGCAAAAGTAATTCTTTTATCTTATCACCGATACCGCTTACCGATTACTGATTACTGATTACTGATTACCGATTACCCGTACAGCACACCCCAGACCTTCAGACCTCAGACCTCAAGACACCTATTGTCTATTCCCTGATTTCTTCATACCTTTATGGGTCTCGCTAACGCTTTTACATATGACAGAACCTTCTCTTGTGCACAGGATCGCCCTTGGCATGATACCGGGCGTAGGTGACATCACGGCCCGGAAGCTTGTATCACATGCCGGCAGCGTGGAAGCCGTCTTCAGTGAATCGCACCGCACCCTCACCAGGATACCCGGGGTGGGGGACAGCCTGGCAAAAGCCATCTCCGGCCACGTTTATCTCGAGACGGCAAAGAGAGAAGCTGAATTTGTTGAAAAACATAATATCAAAGTCTATTTCTACCTTGATGATGATTATCCCTATCGTCTCAGGCAGTGTGACGACTCGCCTGTCACCTTTTATTACAAAGGTAATGCTGACCTGAATGCGGCGCAGATGCTGAGCGTGGTGGGCACCAGAAATGCTACCCAGCACGGGCGGGAGATATGTCAGAAGATCATTGCAGGCCTGGCTCTTCATTTTCCCGGCCTTGTTGTGGTAAGCGGACTGGCATACGGGATAGACATAACAGCTCACAAGGCAGCAATGGCAAACAGCCTGCCGACAGTTGCCGTGCTGGGCCACGGACTGAAGACCATATACCCGTCGCTGCATAGAAGTGTGGCCAGGAATATGCTGACAAACGGAGGTCTTGTCACGGATTTTTCTTCCGAAACACTTCCTGAAAGAAATAATTTTATCAGGCGCAACCGCATCATTGCCGGCATTTCAGATGCAACACTGATTATTGAATCAGGGATCAAGGGGGGTGCCTTAATAACCGCTGATATAGCAGCTTCTTATAACCATGATGTAATGGCGATCCCGGGCCGCACAAATGACCAGTGGTCTGCCGGATGTAATGCATTGATAAAATGCAATAAGGCTTCACTGGTAGAAAAATATGAAGATATCGAATACCTCCTCGGATGGAAACCTGCCACACTGACGGCACCAATACAGAAGGTCATCTTTGCTGAGATGACAGAAAATGAGAAAAAGGTTTTTGAGGCGCTCAAAGAGAACGGGGACATGACACTGGACCAGCTAGCACTGTCATTAGGAATACCCTCTTACCGCCTCTCCACCACACTGCTCCAGATGGAACTTGCAGGACTTATTACTCCCTGCCCGGGAAGCATCTACAGGATAAGGGGTTAAAAAAAAAGCCGCCCCGCGAAAAGCAGAGCGGCTGAGTATAGAAGTATTAACGTGGGAATTAGATCACACCCTGATCGATCATTGCATTGGCAACTTTAAGGAAGCCTGCAATATTCGCTCCTTTGACATAATCAACATATCCGTCTTTGCCTTTGCCCTGTTTAACACAGGCTTCATGGATATTGACCATGATGGTATGAAGCTTCTGGTCTACCTCTGCAGCGCTCCAGCTCATCTTCATGGAGTTCTGAGACATCTCGATCCCTGAAGTAGCAACACCGCCTGCATTGACAGCCTTGCCGGGGGCAAACAGCATTTTGTTCTTAATGAACAACTCCACGGCTTCAGGGGTACATCCCATGTTGGAAATCTCCGCAACAAGGATAACACCGTTTGCAATCAGTTTTTTGGCATCATCACCGTTAAGCTCGTTCTGTGTTGCACACGGAAGGGCAATGTCAACCTTAACTTCCCATGGTCTCTTGCCTTTAACAAACTCAGAACCATTGAATTTTTTGGCGTAAGGCTCCACAACATCCTGGTTTGATGCTCTCAGTTCAAGCATGTAATCTATCTTTTCGCCTTTGATACCTTTTGGGTCGTGAATATAACCATCAGGACCAGAGATAGTAACAACTGTAGCTCCAAGTTCGGTGGCTTTAAGGGCTGCACCCCATGCTACATTCCCGAAACCTGATATTGCAACTGTCTTGCCTTTGAAGGAGTCTTTCTTTGTAGCCAGCATTTCCTTGGCGAAATAAATCCCGCCGAAGCCAGTTGCTTCAGGGCG
>DATKUS010000083.1:0-2825 GCA_035530535.1 Bacteroidales bacterium | reverse complement strand
CGGTGCCGTAGACTCCGCAGGTGAAACTCTCAGCCAGAAGCCTCGAGGGAAATATAAGCCACAGGCTCATAAGCGCAATGCGGTCTGTCCAGGTGTGCCTGGTCCTTGACTTCATACCCACCGTCCCGGGCATGAACCGTTTGATGACAGCTATGAGTAATCCCGAAAGGATAAAGGCAAGGAGGATATCCATCCAGAAACCGTATATTTTTGCGAATCCTGCCTCACCATGCCCAGGGTTGAAAAAACGGAAAAAGATAGCATGTGCCGGAGGGTTAAAATGCTTCTCGCTAAATAAGTCAGCCTCTATGGTCCCGAAAAATATCAGCAGGAACCACCCGAAGGCAAGGCTCATATGCATATACCCCAGTACCGGGTTATTCTTAAATATCCTCCTGTGGAGGAGGCTCTCATTAAAAATCTCTTTTATGCTCTCCATAAAGGGTCTGCCGAAGAATCCCCTCTGCAGACGCAGCTTGTCAGGCCGCGACAGGTCGAGGAACCACGCCACGCTTCTCGCCACGCTGTAGATAAGTATAAAGTAAAGCCCCAGGTTAAACGGTATGACGAATAGTTCAGAGCTCATTCCTGTCATATTTTTTTATTGCCTCAGCTGCCAGTGCCACCACGTTGCGGGTGTTAACCCCGCGTGGGCATACCAGCTGGCATTTGCCGCAGAGCATACATCGCGATACCTCCTCACGCAAAGGGGCTATCTCTCCACGGCGAATAAATGTGTTCATCCTCCTGAGATTGAATGTGGCATGCTGCCCGGCAGTACATGTCGCAGTGCATCCGCCACAGGCAAAACAGAGCCTGAAACTTGGCTCCCTGTCAGTTATATACTGTCTTACTTTCCTGTCGGAAGTGTCATAATCAATGAGCCTGGTCTTGTTAATACTGAATCCGAATCTGTTCATTACCAACGGATCATTTAGAGGAGAGGTAGTTCATGGTTTCAATGGCCGCAGCCCTTGCATGTGAAATGGTGTCAGTGATATTCATCGGGGCTGTGCAGGTGCCCGCATAGAATACACCCTTCATTTTGCTTTTGTTGCTTCCGTAATGATGATCCGTACTCTCAAGAAACCTGTTGATGCCTGTATCAAGACCTGATGCTGCAGCAAGCCTGGCTCCCGATATGGAGATTTCCATTCCGACCATGAGCACAAGAAGGTCAACCTCCATCTTAAGGGGCCGTCCTGCAAGGGTATCCTCCACCTTAAGAGTGACTCTGTTATTTAGCGTGGATGAGGCTTCTGAAACCTTTCCCCTGATGTAGTTAACATTATATTTCTCCTGTGATTCACGGTAGAGCTCTTCATAAAAAGGTCCGAACATCCTCATATCCATATAGAAGCAGAAGACCTCACACTCAGGAAGTTTCTCTCTCACCTCTATGGCCTGCTTTACAGCTGTGACACAGCAAACTTTTGAACAATGGTTGTTGCATACCTTTTCATCACGGGAACCAACGCAATGAACAAAGCCTATCCTGTCAGGCACCCTGCCACCGGCAGTAAGCAGCCTCTCCTCCTTAAACATCTGTTCGAGATCCGCCGAGGTGATGACATTGTCATAGATGCCATACCCGTATTCCTCCTTGCGCCGGGCGTCAAAGAGGTCAAAGCCTGTAGCTACGATGACAGCATCGGCATTCATAGTGGTTCCGTCTGACACTTCAACGGTAAGACCGCGGGTATGATGGCTTTGTATCTTCTCTACCGTTGCCCTGGTAATGAACTTGATATTTCCATTCTTGACCCGTTGTTCAAGATACCTGGTTACTTCACTGGCGGGCCGTCTGTTGGGAAAAAGGGCATGCCACTTTGCAACGTGTCCACCGGCGTTTCCTTCTTTTTCGATCACGCTGACAAGGTGACCCATATCTGCCAGTGCTCCTGCCGCCTCCATTCCAGCAACACCACCGCCGGCAATGATAACATGCTTTGTCATTCTGTTCAGGAATTAATAAGGTTGGCAGGTTCAGGAAGTTTACTGCCATCTCTGGCCAGGAATCTCTTCTCAGGGTCAGCCTTGATGCCCATCTTCCTTAGAAGTGGAAGAGCCTGTACATTGTGGTACTGAAGCCCTGTTGCCCAGGGATCATATCCCATGACCAGGGCGGTCATCTCCTCATATGTCAGTACTGGTATCCCGTTATTATTTCCGCCGTATGTCACATCATCTATCTCTTTGATTGTATATTGCCACCTGTCCATGAACATAGCACAACCCGGACAATTGGCAACTATCATATCAGGTTTGTAAGGCTCCATAGACTCAAATTTCTTGCGTGATGCAAAAAGGGAATAACCCCGGTTTGCCTGGACAAGATACTGTCTGAAACCGAAGCCGCAGCAGTGACGGCGCTCAGGATAATCAATAACATCGCCTCCCCATGCCTCAATCATTCCGATGAGAACGTGTGGGAATTCAGCCCCGCCTATGCCATGCTTGGGGAACATTTTGGAATAATGACACCCGATATGCTCAACAACTTTCAACGGTTTCCCGGTGGTGATGTCAACAAGATTATACTTAGCCAGGCGGGCTATCTCATGCCTGAATTTGTAAATAATGTCACTGGCATGCGATATTGTTTCCGGCAGCTCAAATTCCCTTCCCGTAGCTTTGAAAAGGTTCTCACGAGTTTTGGCCAGAAGCTCCGGAAAGTGTTTCCATGTTTCCAGGATCTCAGTATAAATACCGAAAGAAGTAACACATGAAATGGCTATATGCCTGTAACCTGCCTCTGTGGCAAGGGCAAAATGACGTGCAACTACTGTGGATATTGTGTCAAAAGGCACTACGTCACCGTGGTA
>DATKUS010000082.1:0-17932 GCA_035530535.1 Bacteroidales bacterium | reverse complement strand
ATACCATGTACGGTGTTGAGTATTTTCCTGAGCCTGATGCTTATAATTTCGGGAAGCAGCTGCTCAAGATACCGGGTCTTGACGGCAGCGGTAAAATGGGTAAGAGTGAGGGCAACGGCATTTTCCTTGCTGACACTCCTGCTGATATACGCAAGAAAGTGATGAGGGCGGTCACCGACACCGGTCCTGAGAAACCCGGCATGACTCCCTCGGAGCCGGTGAAGAATCTCTTTACCATTATGGAGGTTGTCTCTGATCCGTCTACGGTAAGCCACTTCCTTGAGAAACATGCGGCGTGTGAGATCCGGTACGGTGACATGAAGAAGCAGCTTGCCGAGGATATTATTAAAGTTACAGAGCCTATCAGAACGCGTATCAATGAGATATTAAGTGACCCGGTGTACCTGGGCAAAGTAGTATCTCAGGGTGCTGAAAAAGCGCGTGCCAGCGCATCAAAGACCATCAGGGAGGTCAGGGAGATAATAGGATACAGGCCGTTCTAAAAACCTGTAAACATCAGGCATTAACCAGCGGGGCTCTTTCAAACGGAGCTTCTCTGTCAAAGTTATACCTGTAAGTGATATGGGTCTTGATGATCGTGGCACCTATCTGGTCAAGAAGGTGCATCATTGACGGGTTAAAGTCACCTATCCAGTTAAATTCCAGCTCTTTGTAAGGGAATGATTTTGAAAAAGCAAGCTTCGCGAATGACATTATCAGGGCTCCTTCCACGCCCTTACGCTGGTGGTCCGGCACTATGCCGAAAATCTGACCGAATGCTTTTGTAAGTTCTCCGGAGGCATGCCTGTGCCACAGGAATTTAAGCTTACCGATGGTATTCAGTTTACCATTCAGGTGCCTGATTATCTGGTTTACCTCTGGAAGCATCAGGAAGAAACAGACGGGTTCTCCCTTATAGAAACCGAACCACAGGAGTTTCTCATCGAGGACAGGCTTAAGGCTTTTCAGCAGGAGACGCGCATGACCCTCACTTATTGTTTTCACACCAGGAAAGCGTGCCCAGCCCTTGTTATAGACAATCATAAAGTTGCGACCTATCTCCTTCATTTCACTCCGCTTCATATACCTGAAGGTATAATCCGGGTTTGCGAAGATCCTTTCAGCTTTTATCCTTATCACCTCGTCCATTTTGGCGTCAGTGATGGATGAATGATAGGTATACTGTTCGAAATAGTTCCTGAACCCGTAATTTTCAAACAGCGCTTTATAATAGGGAGGGTTATAGGGCATGCAGTAATTGGGAGGAAGGAATCCGTCAGTAAGCAGTCCCCACCAGCGGTCGCGTTCCCCGAAGTTCACCGGGCCCTCCATGACTTTCATTTCGCGGTCTTTCAGCCATTGACGGCAGGCGTCAAAAAGCATAGCAGCAGCTTTATCGTCATTAATGCATTCAAAGAATCCCATGCTTCCCACAGGATCCTTTCCTGCATTTGCGATCTTTTTACTGTAGAAGGCAGCCACACGGCCAACGGTTGTGTCGTCAGAATCCTTCAGAAGCCAGCGGATCGCCTCACCGGTGCGGAAGAGGGAATTTGATGACGGAGTGAATACGGACTCAATATCTTTGAAAAGAGGTTTTATCCAGTTCGGGTCACCTTCATTGATCCTTGAGGGAAGATCATGGAATTCCCTTATCTCTTTTTTTGTTGTGACCTCCTCAAGGTGATAGCTGCCAGCCATTGTCACAGTATTTATGCGATAATGGCGGTAATTTAATAAATCATTCCGGATAAAAAAACCGGAGGGCGAAAACGGATCAGATCAGTATTCGTACCGAGACGATAAAATTCCTTCCGGGGGAAACGATACCTGAAGAATAGGGTCTGTACCTCAGATCAAGGATGTTTTCGAGGCCAGCAGAGAATTCGGCCCTGTTTGAAAGATTGTAACTGGCCTTGAAGTTCAGTGTGAACCACCCCGGGGACCATGGATTTCCGTTTTCGTCAGAGGCATACATGTAAGCTTTGTCGGTCTCACTGGGGGCCATCTTTTCGTAGGTTTTACTTCCGTTATATATGGCATAGAGATCAGCCTTGAAGGGGGATTTCTCAAAGATCATGTGGGTTGACCCGAAAAGAGGAGGCACATGCCGCCATGGTTTTTTCTCATCATCATGCCCGCCGGTAACTGTCAGGGCAGACTTGATCCGAAGCATGGTCGCCGGTTTCAGTTCGGCTTTCAGCTGCACACCATAAATAACAGCATATCCTGCATTAACCATTGCATAAACACTACTCATCTCGTCCTGGTACATTATGGTAGCCTCGCCATTAAAAAGGAATTCCCTGCGCACCATCGCGTTGTCAAGAAATGAGAAGAATCCGGTTGCCTCCGCATGCAATACTTCCCCGAAGTCATTTGCAGCACTGAGATCAACATTATAAACATATTCAGGACGCAGTCCGGGGTTTGGCACTACGACAACGCCGGGTGCCGATTCAAACACTTTGCCCAGATCATCAAGGTTGGGTGCCCTGAACCCTGATGAGAAATTCAGTGACACTTCACTTTTGTCATCAGGCCTGTATACCAGACCGAGAGCACCTGTTACCGCGCTGTTGGCAGATTTGATGCTGGTGAAAGGAAAATTATAGAATGAGTTATCTGCAATATCTGAATTGAGTGACACAAAATTATACCGCAGACCGGTGTTCAGCGTTACCTTTTCAGAGAGGTTATTCTTATACCCGCTGTAGAGGGAGAAACTGTTATAAATATTATCTCCGTTAGGGTAGCGTGATCCTGCCGGAGTAATTTCTCCCGTTGAGGTATTCTTAATTTCTGCGACACTTTTGATGTCATTTCTGACATATTCAAAACCATAATATATAAGGCTGCGGTTTTCATTAAGAGCTTTATCAAGATCAAGATTCAGCGACCAGATTGCCACTTTTTCAGTCTGCTCATTAAGAAGATTATCAGAGAGTTTCCTGTCATGCCTGCTCTCGCGGTAATCCTGCCGGGCAAGGGTCATTTTAACTTCATCAAATAAAGATGATTTCCTTGTATAATCCAGAACTGCATTATTCATCATCCATACCTGCGGACCGTAGTACCAGTCGCCGTATCTGAGAATACCGTTTTTCTTCTGAATCAGCCTGTCATATCTTGGTACATCGGAGAGGCGTGAAAAGTGGTTGACGATGTTAATATCCAGGTGTTCGCCAGCCTTGAAGCGAAGTTTGTTCATGGTATTAAGCTGAGAGAATCCTGTTGCTATCTGTATCCCGGGATCAGAATTCATTACAATGGTATCGCCTACGGGGGTTGATGTCTGGTATTCATTCCGCAGATATTCAGGGTGTTTCCGGGAGCCCATTCTGAGATCGTCATAATCAGTCCATGATACTGAAGTGAGGAAAGCGATCTTTCGTCCTCCGACGTTAAAATCGAGGTGATAAGTCTGCTCCTCCGATGCAGATGAGTAGCGTGTCAATGCATCTGCCTTGAAATAGGCTTTATCACCTGCTGAATAGAGGGCCCTTTTGGTATGGAAGTCCATTACACCGCCTATGGCATCACTACCGTACATTGTTGCTCCGGGACCGAAGATGACTTCAGTGCGGTCTATCACATTCGGATCGAGAGAAATAATATTCTGAATGTTCCCTTCACGATATATGGCGTTATTCATCCTCACCCCATCGATGACGATAAGCACCCTGTTTGTGGCAAAGCCTCTTATCATGGGGCTTCCGCCGCCCAACTGACTCTTCTGAACATAGACATCACCGCCCAGGGAGACAAGGTCAGCCGCGGTCTGCGGATTCTGAATTCTTACTAATGGCAGTGGAATTGTGCTGATATGATTAGGTACCTCATCTGATTTCTGCTCCCAACGGTTTGCCGAGACAATGAACTCCTCAACCTCGAATGTCTTTGGATAAAGTTTAACGATCCATCCGGCATCCTTCAGCTCAGTAAGAGTATAGGAGACTCTTTCATAAGAGAAATGCTGAAAAAATATTGGCTTGTTGTCGGTAAAAACTGACATGCTGGCCTTGCCTGAAGGGTTTGAATAGCAGAACTGCGTTCGTGACTCATTGTAGACAGCGACATCGGATACAGGCTTACCGTCTTCCCCGTCAATAACTGTGACTGTCTGTGATACAGAAATCTGGAAGGAGAAAAATATTGATGACAGTAGGAGAAATGACTTCATTAATATTAATTTATAAGAGAAATAAATGATCAAAAAGCATTCCAACAAAGTCAGGAGTGATTATGTTTCTCAACATAGTCTTCATAATAATGAACATGGCACTAAATAGCAAAGACAAAGTAATATTTTATATTTTTGATATTCAATCTGAAACGTAAATAAGTGTTTAAAAAAGCCGGTATAATATCAGTTGTAGTTTTCGCGGCAGTTTTGGCAACGGCAGGTTATCTTATCCAGAAAGATAAGAAGCTGGTTGTAATAGATCCCTGGCTGGCCGTACCTTCTGATGCCGTTTTTATTGTTGAGACTCCTGATTTTCCGGAGCTGCTCACCAAGGTGACAGACCGCAACGGGATTATTGCAAGGCTGGCCGGGATGAAGTGGGCGGCAGACCTTGCGCAGGCGGCGGCAACAGTTGACAGTATTACCGGCAGGCGCGAGATAAGGGAAATGATGAGTGGCCGTAAGGTCATACTCTCTTTTCATGCCGGGGGACAGGGACGTATCACCCCCATGGCAGTCATGAATACCGGTCCTTCATTTAATTTCAGGGATCTTACCCATATGGTAAGCAGGTCAGGAGCAACAGCCTCTGTGCCCAAAGAGCTTGCAGGTGCGAGGTTTTTATCTGCCACATACGGGAATGGGAATACCAGGAGAATACTGTACATGGCTCTCACCTCGGGTATTATTATTATTTCGCCCTCGGAAACACTGGTTGCCAATGCGTTAAATAATAAGAGTACGAATTCAGATATCAGGCATCAGCAGGGGTTCACAGCGGTGGTCAATGCTTCCGGAAAGGAGATGGAGAACCTTTTTATCCTTTTCAGGAACCTGCCGCGACTGGCGCAGTCTTTCATAAACCCTGCCGAGATCTCATCCCTGGCTTCTGTTGCCATTGCCGCTGGTGGTGACGTAACCTCAAAGGATGACGGTTTATTCATCAGCGGGTTTCTATCGACCGCCGGAGGAGGACAGGGAGCAGACAAACTGAATAGCATAAAGCCTGCGGAATCAGGTGTGCACGAAGTGCTGCCCAAGGGCACCATGAGTTACAGGACTATAATGAAGAGGCCTTCAATATCCGGTCAGGCCGCCACTGATCCTGCCTCTATCAATGCCACAGACCTTGCACTGGCAGTCAGTCCTTTCACCGGGGCAGAAGTAACTACAGCTGTCATTCCTTCAGAAAACCGTCAGGTAAAGGTCATCCTGTTCAGGATGGATGACCGCCAGGCCGCAGAGGCAATACTGAAAGAGAGGCTTACCTCCAAATACAGGTCTATGGGGCTCCGGGAAAGCCAGTTTGTTGCGGCTCTAAAGGAAGAAGGGGAAGAGCAGGTAGTAATTTATAAAATGCCTTTCGCTGGAGTTGCTACAATGCTTTCCGGTGAGCCGGCAGGAACTGTTGAAGATAACTGGGTTTTTTTCTGCCGCTCCTATATGATCTTTGCCGCGGACCCTGAGGTGCTCGTGGAAATGCAGGATATGTCTGACTCTGACAACACCCTCATTAATGACCTTGAATTCAGGGAGATGGAAAAGACACTCCCTACGAAAAGCTCGTATCTGTTATATATTTCAGGAGGTGCAATCAAAGATGCCCTGAGCCGGTTTCTCATGCCGGCTGCCGCTTCCGCTTTTCCTGAGAGCACTTTCTCCGGTATTCAGGCATTAGGTCTGAGTCTCAGTCCGAGCAATAACATGATATATACAAGCCTCTCATGCCGATACCGCGATCCCTCGCTTTCTCAGCCTGAAAGGACCGTCTCTTCAACCGCACCTGAAGGACAGGAGGCCACCTCCTCACCGGACATGTCACAGGGGATGAAATGGAAGGTTAAGTTGCAGGCAAACCTGGGTGCAAAACCGTTCTTTTTCACAAACCATAATACCGGTGCCACGGAGATATTTGTTCAGGACCTGCAGAACAATATCTACCTGGTGAGTTCAGGGGGAAAGATACTGTGGAAGGCTATGATCAGGGAGAAGATCAGAGGAGATGTATTTATGATTGATTATTATAAGAACGGCAAAAACCAGCTTCTTTTTGCCGGTAAAGACTACCTGCACCTGATTGACCGTAACGGAAACTATGTGGACCGCTTCCCTGTGAAGCTAAGGTCTCCGGCATCAAACACGCTTGCTCTTTATGACTATGATGGCACCAGGGAATACAGGCTTTTCATTGCCGGAGAAGACCGGAAGATATATTTATATGACAGGTCAGGTGCTCCTGTCAGGGGGTGGAACATGTTTATCACAAAAGGGGCAGTAAGGAATCCGATAGATTTCTTCAGGGTTAAGGGGAAAGATTACCTGGTGACAGCTGATGAGCAGTCGCTCTATTTTCTTGACCGCACGGGCAATATCAGGGTGAACCTGAAAGAGCCTGTCACCAGCGCAGGGGGGTCAGCACTCAGACTGGCGCAGGCACCAGAACCTGCTGTGATGTGCACTTCTCCGGTGGGAGAAGTATTGAATATTATGTTTGACGGGAGTGTTAACAGGAAAGAAATAAGGAAGTTCTCGGTAAACCACAGGTCTGATTTCTCAGATCTGGACGGAGACGGCATGAATGAATACCTGATCATTGATCAGGGCATATTGTATGTTTACAGGAATGACGGTACGGAAATGTATACAAGAAGTTTTGAAACTAAAGATATTAAAGGGCCGTACCTGTATAGTTTTTCCGGGTCTGACAGAAGGGCCGGAGTATATGAAACAGGGGAACAGCTTATTTATCTTTTCAATAAGAACGGGGACCTCTCCCCAGGCTTCCCTAAAAAGGGAGGTGAGTTCTTTACTGCCGGCAAATTATCCCCCCCAGGAGGATGGAGCCTGATTGCAGATGGCACTGACGGATACCTTTATAACTGGCGACTTGACATTGGAGTAAAATAAAAATTAAATGAACAAGAGAATCTGTTTTTTGATGATGCTGCTTCTGGCCGTGATCTTACCTGATGTGTCAGGTCAGTATAGTCAGTCGCTATATTTCATGAACCTGCCTCAAAAGAACTCACTCAATCCGGCCCTCAGGCCCACCAACAGGTTATACGTGGGATTGCCGGGAGTATCAGGTGTCACTGTCAATCTGGACAATAATTTTTTAAACTTTTCAGATCTTTTCATTGACGGCGTCATTTCAGATTCCACCCTTACTTTTCTCAAGCCGGGTGTTCATCTCGACAGTTTCCTTGCAGGGCTGAAAGACAAGAACTCAATTGAGCCCCAGGTTGCGGTTCAGCTTTTCGGTCTCGGGTTTTCGATTGGCAAGGATCTCTGGGTAGCATTTGATCTTACTGAAAGGGTTGAGGGGAATTTTGTGCTTCCCGGTGACTTAATAAAGCTTGGCATCAAAGGGAACGAAGCTTATACAGGGCAGAGTGTTGACCTCTCATCCCTGAGAACCGATTTTAAATATTATCATGAGATAGGGGTAGGGTTGTCCAAAAATATAACTGACAAGCTTAGAGTAGGGGTTCGCGGAAAGCTACTTTTTGGTGTCACGGCAGGGTATCTTGACAATAATGATTTTAGACTAAGGGTCAATGATGATTACACGCATACCCTTTTTGCTGACATGTCTTTCAATATAAGTGGCCCGGTCAATGTATATATGAACCCGGACGGACAGCTGGATAGTCTGAGTATTGATGAATCAAGGTTTAACACCACCGAAGGTATAATATCATTTCTGACCAACACCGGGAATCCGGGTATGGGATTTGATGCAGGGGTTGAATACAGGATAACTGACAGGATATCAGTATCGGCTGCTTTGACTGATCTCGGATTTATACGCTGGAAAACTGACAGGATCAACTTGTTCACCAAAACACAGTTTGAATTCAATGGCCTGACAATGCAGGATGTTTATAATGAATCACTGGATTTCGGTGAGTTGATTAACTGGACGCTTGATTCGCTTCAGACCGCAATGTATGCAAATGAGGCCAGTGATCCATTCACCACATACCTGTCACCAGGTGTCACGGCAGCAGCCAGTTACAGTCTGGTAAAAGCCTTTACATTCGGCGTTCTTTCGCGCACAAAATTTATTGGCAGGCAGGTTAGGGAATCACTGACTGTCTCTGCCAACATGAATCTTGGAAATGCCCTGTCTGCTACCTGTTCTTATACTGCGGTCAATCACCGGTATGATAATCTTGGAGCTGGCATTGCATTTAGAGGCGGATGGCTCCAGCTGTATGCCATCGTTGACAACATACCTGTACGTTGGACCACTGTCAATAACGGAAATGATAATTTCCCCATGCCTGAGGACTGGAACACATTACATGCAAGAGTAGGGCTGAACCTTTCGTTCGGTAACAAGGCAAAAGACAAAGCCTTAAACTGAGAGAAATCAATGTTTTGCAGATAGTTTGAGCTGTTTTGCGAGGGCATTTGCGAATACAAACTCATTCAGAATGTTGCAGTCTGAATTCAGTATCTCATTTTTGCTTCCTTCCCAGCATTTCTCTCCTTCTTCAATAAAGATGATCTTCTCGCCGTTTTCCATGACAGAGTTCATGTCATGCGTGTTGACAATGGTAGTCATATTCAGTTCAACGGTGATCTCCTTGATGAGTTCATCAATAACGATTGATGTCTTGGGATCGAGGCCTGAGTTCGGCTCATCGCAGAACAGATAGCGGGGTTTAAGTGCAATTGCACGGGCGATAGCTACGCGTTTCTTCATCCCTCCTGAAAGTTCGGCTGGGAACAGTTGATTGGAGTTTATAATATTCACTCTCTCAAGACAGAAATTTACTCTCTCAAGTTTCTCTTCATAAGAAAAGGAAGTAAACATATCAAGCGGGAATCTGACGTTCTCTTCAACTGTCATAGAGTCAAAGAGAGCACTTCCCTGGAAGAGCATGCCCATCTCTTTCCGGATCTCTTTTTTGGCGGTGAAGTCAAGCTTTGAAAAGAGAGTGTTGCCATACCAGATGTTTCCCTCATTAATGTCGAGCAGGCCTACCAGGCACTTCAGGAAAACTGTTTTGCCAGATCCGCTTTTGCCAATAATAAGGTTAGTTTTTCCGGGCTCAAATGTTGCTGAAATATTATGCAGCACCTCACGGTCGCCAAATGTTTTTGAAATATTCTCCGCTCTGATCATGATAACAGAAGTTGTGTAAGAATGACATTAAAGAGGAGTATCATGACGCTGCTGTAGACAACAGCCTTGGTGCTGGCGCGACCCACCTCAAGGGAGCCGCCCTCAACGTAATAACCCTGGAATGAGGATATTGAGGCTATAATAAAAGCGAATAAGACCGTCTTGATAAGCGCGTATGTTATATAATAAGGAATAAAGGCATACTGGATGCCATAGATAAAGTCCTGTGATGAGATCACTCCGGCTGAGGTTCCTGCCAGCCAGCCTCCGAGGATACCAACGATAATGCTGATAAGTGTAAGGAAAGGATTGAAAATCAAGGTAGCAACGATTTTTGGGAGAATAAGGTATGAGGCTGAATTGACCCCCATGAGCTCAAGTGCATCAATTTGCTCTGTGACTTTCATTGTTCCTATCTCGGATGCGATGCTGGAGCCCACCTTGCCTGCAAGAATCAGGGCTACAATTGTAGAAGAGAACTCGAGGAGGATTGCGTCACGGCATCCAAGTCCGATGAGATAGGTTGGATAAATCGGGTTCTCAGTGTTATATGCCGTCTGGAGTGTTATGACAGCCCCCATGAAAAACGAAATAATCATGGTAATGCCTATTGAGCGGAGCCCCAGGCTGATAAGCTCTTTGGCGGTCTGCTTATAGAAAACCTCCGCCTTTTCAGGTTTTGAAAAGACCTTACCGAGCAGCAGCCAGTATCTTCCGAAAGAAGAAAGGAATTTTAACATCCGGTTGAATATTTTGTCAAATTTAGCAATTATTCGCTGGTACGGTAACCTTAATGAAATAGGTCAGTCATAATTTATATCTTTACCATTATTACCGTAAAAGAGTTGAAAACACCATGAATAACCGTTACGTACTTATAATGGCAGGCGGTGTAGGAAGCCGTTTCTGGCCGTTGAGCAGGAAGGAAAAGCCCAAGCAGTTTCTGGATATCCTCGGCACGGGAGAGACACTTATACAGACTACCTATAAGAGGTTTCTTAAGCTTTGTCCTGAAAATCATATTTATGTTGTCACCAGCGAGGATAACAGTGAGATGGTTGTCAGTCAGCTTGGAATTGACAGTTCGCTTGTTTTGGCTGAGCCTATGCGACGCAATACTGCTCCCTGTATTGCTTACGGTATTTTCAGGATTATGGCTGAAAATCCCGAGGCGGTTATAGTAGTTGCCCCATCTGATCATCTTATCAGTAAAGAGCAGGCTTTTGAGGAGGTTATGGACGAAGCCTTCCGCTTTGCCTCTGAGAATGATGCCCTGCTCACCCTGGGAATAAAACCCGACAGGCCTGAAACAGGGTACGGATACATCCAGGCTAACTCGGTGCATCAGGTTAACGGATATCATAATTTGCACAAAGTGAAAGCCTTCACTGAAAAGCCTGAGCTGGAGATGGCCAGACTTTTTCTGGAGAGCGGCGATTTTTACTGGAACAGCGGTATTTTTGCGTGGCGCGCCTCTACGATTTTGTCAGCATTCGACCGGTACCTTCCTGATGTATATCATATATTCAGTCAGGGCGCAGGACAGTATGGCACACCTCAGGAGACGGAGTTTATCAACCAGGCTTACTCCCAGTGCAGCAGCATATCGGTTGACTACGGGATAATGGAGAAGGCTGACAACGTTTTTGTGATATGCACTGACCTGGGTTGGTCTGATCTTGGCACCTGGAGCTCGCTCTACGAGCAGTCCGCCCACGACAAAAATGATAATGCGATCCTGGAGTCCACTGCCTTTACCTTTAATTCCGAAGGTAACATCATCACTCTTCCAGAAGGTAAGATAGCTGTTGTGCAGGGGCTGGATGACTATATAATTATTGACACAGGTGATGTGTTACTTATTGTTGCCAGGGAGCAGGAGCAGAATATTAAGCTTTACCTGGAGCAGGTGAAAAACAAGACAGGCGAAAAATACCTGTAAAAAGAAAGCTGCCACCGGCAGCTTTCTTTTTATTTATACATATCTAGTATTCCCAGAGATCCTGTTCAAAATTGAATATGTCATTTTTAATCTTTTCAGCCTCAAAAATCTGCATCGGGCCCATCTTGTAGGAGTTGATAAATCTGTCGTCATAGACGTTTGATTGGGCAACTATGTAGCCGTTAAACTTCCGCTGCAGCATCAGGTCTTCAAAGGATATCCTCTGTGCATCGTTGAATGAGTTGAATGCCTCATGGCTTGCCAGTGCCTGTCTCACATCTTCATACCTGATCCAGAAAAGGCGTCTTTTAACGAGCCTTGAAGTGATCTGGTCATATCCCATATATATAGGGCATATGCCTATAATGCGAACATCGAGGCGTGAATGTTTCTTGTCAAAATACCACTCTTCAAGGATCATAAGCTGCTTGATATCAGAGGGGTTCTCCATATTCATAACAGTGGAGTCACGCTCATTACCGTTGGCATCAATGATAGGAATCCTCAGTGTATCGCGGTTCATTTTTGATGCAATATCGCCGTAGGTGGTGGGAACGGTCATTTCATCACCGTCTGTTGCTACTATTCTGCCGGCGATGATCTCATTCAGGAGAATGCCTGAAAAGTTCATCCTGCCGTCTGACAATTCAGAAATGAATTTATTGTCGGCCTCATTGTATTTCAGAGTAGGATAGTAAAGATTAAGATTCATCTTCTCTCTAAGGTCAATAATCCTGTAAAGTCTCTGCGACCAGACTACATCTGATTCACCCAGGAAAGGATAATTTATCTTCTGGTTGTTTGGCATCGACTTTTCATAGATGTTGCCGAAAGATTGGGCCATTGAGGCTGTAAAGATCAGCAAACCTGCAAAGCCGGCTATTATTCTCCTCTTCATATTGTCTTCTATTCTAGGATTAAACTATTTTCAGAATTATTGGCGGAAGGACCCTTGTTCTGCCATCGGGACCAATAGCCGTGATTTTTTCAATTATCAACCTTTGTCCGGCGCGCAGGTTGCCTATCAGGCTTTTCTGTTTGTCGGTGATTCTGTTGTTGTTTGATTCTGCCGCGATCTCAAAGCCTTTGTCATTGACAGAAACAGTGAAACCGGTAATAGTGTATGTAAGGTCAAATTCAAAGTTCTCAAGGACTGCTGTTACAACCTGCTGGGCGGCTGCGACACTTCTCCGGACACTGCCTTCAGTCATTCCTGCAAACTTGGCCACAGGGTCAGGAATTCTTCTCACCCTGAATTCAACAGGTGGGAAGCTCTGTACCTTGCCGTTAATATTTGCGGAAACGATTATCTGTGCGGGCTCGCCAATGTTGCGCGGCTGGGCAACCCATTCACCGCGGTAATTTTTGTATTTGCCTTTCTTTAGCTCGCCGTTGGTCATTTTTACGGTGAGTTTATCCGTCCCGACGCCCGGTACTGAGATGTCAATCGGGTTCTGGATACCCTGGTAAAGGACGTTCATCGCTGTAGGTGATACAACCACATTGGGAGCGCCTACTGAGTATTTTGAGTTGAAAGGATACGCACGGATGGATCCGTCAGGGGATTTCAGTTTAATAACACCTCCGAAAGATTTGTCCCCGACAGAACCAGGTCTGACCCTGTAGATGCCTATCCCTTCATCATTAATCGGGAGCCTTAAAAAGTCACCGGTCATTTCATAAGAGTTGGTGCCGTCGGCATTTCTCTTGGTGGTGTAGCTCCCGATCAGAATTTCCGGATCCTGCGTTGTGTCAGTGGCAGCAACGAAAACCTGGGCTTCGTATTCATTGCCCTGCATAATATAAGTTGAGTTGGGAATGACGGTGGGGATAATCTTGGTGAATTTGAAAGAACCGGCATCGATCTGGGTAAATAAGAAATTAAGAACATCAGCCTCTGAGTTCCTGACGTCAACCTGCATCTTTGAAAGGATGGTTATTACAGCCACCAGCGGCAAAGTCTGGAAGGTATTATTTGCCCACCGTTCTGTCTGCCCTTCAAGGTTTTTAGGGTCATCAGTGTTTAGCGATGAAAGTATTGATTCTTCGGCTGTCAGGTCTTTGCCATCAAGAGTCTCAACAAGGAAAGTGCGATAGTCTTCCATGAGGGCCTTCAGGTCATTTGCCTTTCCCTGTTCATCAGCTCCGAGAAGTATCTCTGATGGAACGTTAGGCTCATCTATCTTTTTAACCTTAAAGATATCGATCTGGTTATCCGGGAGAAGAGCCGGAGAGTCTTCACCTTCTGCGGTACGTACTATTTCAACCTTCAGGTCCTGTATATAATTAAATATCTCCTCAGCGCGCTGTTTTACGTCATAAGCTTTTGTCCTCCACTGGCCTGCTTTCTCCTTATTCTCGGCAGCGGCAGCGTCAAAGGCTGCATAGGTAATATTATTCTTCTTGATATAGTTAGCTGTGGTTTTCGTCAGGCTCTGGTCCACTTTTTTAAAAGCTTCAACGGCTTCCTTTGATACGTTAAGAGCGAGCATTGCGGTCAGTATGAGGTACATCATACCGATCATCTTTTGCCGCGGGGTTTCTTTTCCGTGAGCCATCTGTGGATAGTTTAAATGTTACAAATTAATTTATATGGCCTTAACATTACTTCACGTTCATGGCAGAGAGCATGTTGCCGTATACATTATTAAGTGATGAAAGATTATCATTCAGTTTAGTGACCTGCTCACGGTACTTCTTGGTGTCATCGGCTGATCCTGAAAGGTCTTTCATAAGGCCTTCGATGCCCTTGTATATTACCTCTGAACTCTTGACATGATCGCTTGCTCCTCGCAGCTGCAGTTCATAAGCTGCATTGAGAGCAGAAAGGTTTTTATTGAGGGCTTCCAGTCGTTCCTGGTATGATCTGCCGCCTGTCTCTATACTTTTTGATGATTCGCCGATAGCCTGGTAAACAGTACCTGTATCACTCATTGACCTTGCGGTCTGTCTGACTGAATCAGACAGACTGGACAGTGATTCATTGGCTTTCCGGATAGTGCCCGCATATTCATTTGTTGTAGCGGCCAGATCGCCCATGGCATTAAAATTATTAGTTGTCTCAGTCAGCTTTTTCAATCCCTGGCTCAGTCTGTCAAACACGTCGGGTGTTATTCCGGCATTGGCAAGCATCTTGTCAAACTGTGACAGGCCTGCACTGCCGCCGCCACCGCCACCGCCGCCGCCGAAATTGCCGGCAAAGCCTACTTCTTCTCCTGAATATTTCGGGTCAAGCTGTGGATATACAAGTTTCCAGTCCGGCTCTTCCTTCAGTGGCTCGAAAGCTGAGAAGAAGAATATGACTGCCTCAGTACAGAGACCGATGGCAAGCAAGAGACCGGCGTACTGATAGTGCTGTATTTTGAAGAGAGCTCCGATGATTACAACTGAAGCGCCCCAGCCGTAAAGTTTAGCCATGAAAGCTTTCCACCTACTTGTGTGAACTAATTCTGAAAGGCCCATATGCTTGTAGTTTTAAGTGTTATCTTTTAGTTATTGACTCCAATATAAGTTCTTACATTACGGAAACCCACGAATGACTTGGTTGAGTCCTGGTATTCGTAATCACGTGTTGATACCTGCATGTAATATGCAATATCTTTCCATGAACCGCCTCTGATAACTTTTCTTTTGAGCACCGGAGGATCTTCGGGACGTGCGTTATACTCATAGTCCGGGTTAAGGTCATGGGTGAAGACGTATGCTGATGGGTGATAAGCATTGGAAGTCCATTCGGAAACGTTGCCCGCCATATCAAACAGTCCGAATTCATTTGGATCAAAGGAAGCAACCTTGATTGTATAAACGGCTCCGTCATCTATATAGTTGCCGCGGAGGGGTTTGAAGTTAGCCAGGAAACATCCTTTAAAGTTGCGGGTATAAGGGCCTCCCCACGGGTACATTGAGAGGTCAAGCCCGCCACGTGCTGCATATTCCCATTCTGACTCCAGAGGCAGACGGTAGCTGTGAACATCAGGAACGCCCTGTGCACGGAGCCTTTCATTCATGTAATTGGTACGCCAGACACTGAAAGCGCCTGCCTGAACCCATGAAACGCCAACCACAGGATAATCATCATAACCGGGATGCCAGAAATACAGGGTTGCCCACGGGTCATTGAATGAATAAGTAAAGTCTCTTATCCATGCAAGTGTGTCCGGAAAAATATTGACTACATGATGCATGATAAATGAAGACCTGTCTGTGACAGCGGTTGTTACACCGTCAAGATTGGTAACGTTGCCCTCGTATTTAAGGTCTTTATAGTTATATCTGGCTTTAGCTGCCTGTTTGTAGTCAACCCAGAAGTATGAGTAATTCAGGAGCCGTGTGTCCCACTGCTTGTTACCGTTAAATCTCTCTTCAGGTGGGTAGTACATTGTTTCAAGGACCGGCAGAACGTTTTCGTCCTCATAATCTATCTGTTCCTCCCAGTTCAGGACATGAGGTTCCAGCACGTTTCCTTCCTCATCAGTTCTGAAAAACTCGTATCCTTCGATACCCTCATCGCCGAGCCTGGTTCTCAGGATAGAATCACGTACCCAATATGTAAACTGGCGGTATTTATTATTGGTGATTTCAGTCTGGTCCATCCAGAATGCTTCGACGGTTACGGTTTTTGAGAGGCTGTTCAATGCGTGCAGGGGATCCTGGTCGCTGGGGCCCATTGTATAAGAGCCTGCCGGAATGAATGCCATCTCAAACGGTTCAGGCTCATAAAACTTCTTTCTGCCCTGAACGCCTGTCAACTCACCAGTGTCGGAAGAGGCACAGCCACCTAAAAGAAAGGCTATAGTTAGACCAAATAAGGTTACCTTTTTCATATACGGGTCAATTTTATCTTGCAAGTAAGTTATTTTTTTATTACAATCATAAAAATCTTATACTTTTATATTTAGCAGAGCTTTTGCCCAGGCCAATGTCAAAACAATAGGAAACCATGAATTCATGGGACCCACTGGTTCCCTTCCTGATCTCCGATAATGGGAAATCATACCCATATCCTATTTTTAGACCGTTGTACAATTCAGTGCCTGCAAAACCTGTAAAAGCATCACCGGCTCTGTAAGAAACGCCGCCCCATACTTTTTTATTGTACCGGACCATTCCTGTTACAATATACTGCGTTGCAGCGCCGTCATTTACCACAAACAGCGAGGGGGTCAGCTCAAGTGCAGGATTAGGCAGCTGGAATGTATAACCTGCTGTCAGGTAATACTGTCTGCTGACAAATGTAGCTGTTTCGGCATATTTTATTTTAGGCTGGTTAAGATGTGTTACCGAAAGTCCGGCATAATAATTTAGGCCCTGATAGAAAAGGCCTGCAGAAAGGTCAAGAGCCACAAAGCTCTCGTCATTTTCCGGGATAAGAGGGTCTCCACCAGGCGGCACGTGCGATGTTCCGGAAGGGATAAACCATTCAGGAGCCAGGGTCTTATTGAGTACGCCTGCGCTGAATCCTGCCCCCAGGGTACCATTGCCCATCTGAGCAAGGTATGAATAGGAAAGATTCAGATTTATATCATTGCTGAATCCGTACTTGTCTGCCTCAACAAGTAGTCCTGCACCGCTGCTTAAACCAAATAATGAAAACGGGGTGTTAATATCAAAGACCATTGTTGAGGGTGCCCCGGGAAAACCCACCCACTGCTGGCGGGTGAGGGCAGTGGCGCACATCAGGCCACTGATGCCTGAAAAACCGGGGTTAAAGGTCTGGGTATTAAACATATAATAGCTCAGAACAGGGTCTTGTTGTCCGGAAACCATGCCAACTGAAATAAGTAATGCAAGGATGACTGTTCTGACTTTCTTCATTCTCAATTCTCAAAAAGTGCTCTGCACCTAGAAAATTAACGAGTAAAATAAATAAAAAATATGCAAGACACCAAATTAAGGTGTTTTTTAGTGCCCGTACCGCAGCATTGCTTTTGTCCATCTGTCAGGAACCTGGTCTCTGCTGGCCATCATATAGTCTTCAAACGAGCAGGCCAGGAAATGCGGTGTCCCGTCCGGGTCAGGGATCTCGATCCACCATCTTTCAGTGATATTACTCTTTATGAAAATCGCTTCTTCCTCAAGATCAGTGAGGGTTACGTGATATCTGGTGAATCTGGTGCTTTGCTGGTCGCTGAGATAAGGAATTTCATACTGTTTCTGGGAAAAGCCTTCGAGGAAGAACCAGATGATCTGAGCTGCAAGGTGAGAGGTCTGGAAATGGTGGTCAGTGTTTGGGTTGACTTCAAAAAGACCAAATGTCTTGAGATTATCAGAGAGTCCAGCGTACCGGGCCAGGAGGCATATCTCCTCGCCATAGAAACCATTGGCTGAGGGGAGAACGGTACCGGGAGCATCAGACTGTCTGACTGAGCCGATATCAAAGAGTGCAGCCGAGGCATCTCGGAAGAGCGGTTCTGTCTCATGAATTGCCGCCCGCACCTCCCCGATACGCATCAGGTCATAATGTCTTCTGTTGAACCGGTTGACCACCTGCTGATCGGCAAGATAGGTCTGGTATCCTATGGCTGCGAGATGACTCATCCGCGATCCGCTTCGGTAGATCACCTCGTTCATCCAGTTAAAAGAGTCAGCTTCTCTTTTCTCTGCGGTGAAATCGAGTCTTGAATCAACAGAGATGAGTGACCATGGCTGTTTTAGCGCAGACAGGCACTTT
>DATKUS010000081.1:0-2317 GCA_035530535.1 Bacteroidales bacterium | reverse complement strand
TGCTTGTGACGCCCAGGGGTCTGCGCACGCTCTCTCCGGCTGAAGAGGGTTACAAGGGACAGTATGTGGGCACCCAGGAGGAGCGCGACTCTGCATATCATCAGGGCACGGTATGGCCCTGGCTGGTAGGTCCTTTCTGTGACGGATGGCTGAAGGTATACGGTGAGGGAGGTGTATCACGCGTAAGAAAACTGATAACCGGCTTTGAGGAGACGCTGACAGAGGCGGGTATCTCTACAATCTCGGAGATTTATGACGGTGACCCTCCTCATGCACCCAGGGGAGCAATCTCTCAGGCATGGAGTGTGAGTGAGATCCTGAGGATACTCACCATCCTCGAAACAAAATATAAAGAAATAAAACAATGATATGCGTGTCCTGATGTTTGGATGGGAGTTCCCGCCTCATATTGCAGGCGGCCTCGGCACTGCGAGTTATGGTCTCACCCGCGGTCTCGCCGCACAGCGTGATATGGAGGTTATATTTGTTGTGCCAAAGTCTTATAGCGATGAAGACCAGAGCATCGTCCGCCTGATAGGCGCAAATACTGTCCAGGTAGAATTTAAAAAAGTAAAATTTAACCTTTTCAAGAAGCATATTGAGAAGATAGAAGTGTTTTCAAAACTGGTCCCCTATACTGACCCTGAAGATTTCTGGAAGATGACCAGGGGAGAGGTGGCTGAGACCGATGTGCTGGTGAGTACAAACAAGGAAGGAAAGGTGGATTTCTCCGGAGCCTATGGTGCCTCGCTGATGGAGGAGATACACAAATATTCAGTTGTGGCACAGGTGATAGCCGGTGAACAGGAATTCGATATCATCCATGCCCATGACTGGATTGCATACCCCGCCGGGATAGCTGCCAAGGCAGTGTCAGGCAAACCCCTGGTAATACATGTGCATGCCACTGACTTTGACCGCAGCGGAGGCAATGCCAACCCTGTTGTCTATAACATGGAGAAGGAGGGCATGGAGGCGGCCGACAAGATTATCACGGTAAGCAACCTCACGCGTGATATCGTCATCAGCAAATATAACATTGATCCTGATAAGGTAGAAACCGTTTATAATGCCGTTGAACCGCTCCATCATTCGGAGTTTGATAAGCCTGAGCGGGGGTTTGATGACAAGGTAGTCACTTTTCTCGGCCGCATTACCATGCAGAAGGGTCCGGAATACTTTATTGAGGCAGCAAGGATGGTGCTTAAGCGGATGCCCGATGTCAGGTTCGTCATGGCCGGTTCAGGTGACATGATGGAGCGCATGATCCGTCGGGCCGCGGCCCTCCGGATAACCGACAGGTTTCATTTTACGGGATTTCTCAGGGGCAATGATGTATTCACCATGCTGGGAATGAGTGACGTTTATGTCATGCCTTCCGTCTCCGAGCCTTTTGGCATTTCACCGCTGGAGGCTATGCAGTCAAACGTTCCGGTAATCATCAGCAAGCAGAGCGGGGTGGCTGAGGTGCTCACCCATGCCGTAAAGGTTGACTTCTGGGATATTGAAGCCATGGCTGATGCCATCTATGGAATTCTCTCTTATCCCGCTCTCTCCAATATGTTTATCATGAATGGCAAGGAGGAGGTTGAAAAGCTCAAGTGGGAGAAAGCGGCAAAACATGTTAAGAATATTTATACAGAGATATTGAAATAGTCAAGATAAAAGATATGAGCACATCACAGAAAAAAGCCATCTGCCTCTATTTTGAGGTTCACCAGCCTTTCCGACTGAGACGCTATCGCTTTTTTGAGATGGGTCATGAGCATTATTATTATGATGACTTCATGAATGAATCCATCCTGAGAAAGATAGCAGCTCACTGTTATCTGCCGGCAAACAAAATACTGCTCGACCTCCTTCGCAAGCACAAGGGAAAATTCAAAGTCACCTTTTCTCTTACAGGTGTTGTGATTGACCAGTTCAGACTTTATGCTCCTGAGGTGCTCGACTCATTCAGGGAGCTGGCAGAGACAGGCTATGTGGAGTTCCTGGGGGAGACGAACTCACACTCCCTGGCGTCGCTCATGAACAAGGACTTATTCATGAAACAGGTAAGCATCCACCGTGAGAAAATGATTGAATTCCTTGGTGTTGATCCTACCTCAATAAGAAATACCGAGCTGATCTACTCTGATGAGATAGGCAGCTGGATGGCGGAGATGGGATATAAAGCCACGGTGACAGAAGGTGCAAAACATATCCTGGGGTGGAAGTCGCCTAACTTCCTCTACTGCAATGCCGTTAATCCGCGCCTAAAGGTATTATTGCGCAATTATACACTCAGTGACGATATATCATTCCGTTTCTCCAACAG
>DATKUS010000080.1:0-4404 GCA_035530535.1 Bacteroidales bacterium | reverse complement strand
TTTATTTTCCCATATAATCATAAAGATCAACATTAGTCCGGTAGTCATCAAGCAGATGTTCGGCAAAGTAGTACCACATCAGGTGCTCAAAGTAAACTGAATAATTACCGTATGAATGACGCTGGCCCGGCATGATCATGAGGTCAAAACGCTTGTTGGCCTTAATGAGTGCATCTGCCACGCGGATCGTATTGCCCGGATGGACGTTGTTATCAATATCACCGGTGACAAGCAGCAGATGCCCCTTCAGTTTTCCTGCCAGGTCCTGATTCTTCTCTATCCCTGCCTTAAATGAGATCTTTAGCGTATCACCCGTTTCACCCTCTTTAAGTTTAACCTTTTTCTCCACCTCTTCCACACCGTCATGGGTCTCTCCCCACCACTGATTATAGATGTTGTTGTCATGGTTCCCGGACGAGGATACAGCCACGTCATAAAAGTCAGGATAGGAAAGCAATGCGGCGGTTGACATGAATCCACCTCCCGAGTGGCCGTAAATCCCTACCCTGTTGACATCAATGTAAGAATGAATATCTGCCAGCTGCTCAATGCCGTATTTGTCATCAGCCAGGGCATAGTCACGCAGATCATCATAGCCGAACGAATGATAATAGTGGCTTCTCTGGGGGCTTCCTCCGCGGTGTCCGAAACTAACAACAATGAACCCCAGCTGGGCAAGAGCCCCATTGTACCGGCCTGATACGCTGAATGTATACGGTACACTTTCAGTCTGGGGTCCCGGATATACGTAAGATATTACCGGGTAATTGCGGGTGGAATCAAAATCAAAGGGTTTATACATCACCCCGAAGAGGTCAGTGACACCGTCCTTTGCCTTAATCCTGAAAGTCTCAGGCTTCTTCCATCCTGTACGGTACAACTCTGTAAGATCAGGTCTTTCAAGCTCCATGAGAATGTTGCCGCTGTTATCCCTAAGTACCGACCTGGGCTCCAGGTCCACCCTCGAGAAATTATCAACATAAAACTTTGAACTCTTTGACATGCTCAGAGAGTGGCAGGCATCCTCCTTTGTTATCAGGGTCATTCCTCCCCTGTCAATTGAAGCCTTATATGTAAGACTGTAGTAAGGATGAATATCCTTTTCCCTGCCGAAAGCTTCATAGTAGATCATCCGGTTAAGGGTATCTATCTGCTGAATTCTGCCTGTCACAAAATAGCCGTCGCTTATCTGATTCAACAGTTTGCCGCTCCCGTCATAATGGTATAACTGTCCCCATCCGGTCCTCTCTGACCACCAGATCAAATCTTTCCCTTCATTGAGTACGGAAAGCCGGGCATATTCATTATTAAAATAAGGCCATATCTCTTCGCTGAACATCACTTTCACCTCACCTGTCACAGCATCAACCAGGCAGACATCAAGGTTTTTAAGCGGACGATCCTTACGGATTACAATGATTTTGTCAGCGCTTATCTGTGAGCTCCAGCGCACATCTATAGTCTGATCTTTCCATTTATCAAGGTTTATGTCCACCCTGCCGTGTGTTGCGACATCAAAAACTGAGATATGATCCTGGGGCACAAACTCCTCACCGGGCATGGAATAACGGTATGTTTCAAGTTTGGGTCTGGGAGAAGCAAGTACATCGATCACAAAAAGGTCCCTGACCTTGCGGACATCTGATCTTTCGGCAAACAGCTTTTCCGAGTTTTTAAACCATGTCACCCGCGGGTACTGCTTTTTGGTCTTCGCTGTGTCATTGACATTACGGGCATAACTGAAATACTGCTCTCCGTCTGTTGTAAGCTGAACTCCAACGCTGTCCTTGTCATGCCTCTTCATAATAAAAAGGTTGTGGTTCAGGACATAAGCGAACCAGGTGCTGTCATGAGAAAAGGCCGCCCATCTTGGTTCTTTCCAGTCCTTCTTGTGAATTGTATCCTTGATTGCCAAAGCTTTGGATACCATATCATAACTGAATTTAACAGAGTCTATCTGGAAGGTGAACTTCGAGGTACTCTTCTTTTCAAATTTGAGTTCCTTTATCGGAAGATCAAGCTCATTATAGGGCTTTTTCGTAACCAGATGAAGCTGGGTCGCCATAAACCGGCTGTCAAAAAGAGGCTGTTTTACTCTCTTTGCAGCATCGACATACCACCAGTTCTTACCGGAGGGTGTCTTGTATGAGTACCAGAAAATATCATTTTCTTCAAGCCAGTTTGACTGAACAGCCAGATCACCGGTACGTGCTGTCAGGTTGGCGGTGCTGAACTTTTCTGCTGCCTGAAAGTCAGCTTTCTGGGCAGCTGCTGTTGCCGTAAGCGTGACAATTAACGTTAATGCAATTAAATTTCTCATCTGAGCTTATTTTTCGTGGATAAAAATAACTCAAATTTGAAATCTACAGCATTTTGAAGTGATGTTAAAGGACAGATTTTCCCTTGCAGCCTGTCAGGCTTTTACGACTTTCTCCCTGCCCTTCCTCAACGCCTTGAGATTCAGTTCAACTATCTCTTCCCCCTTACGTTGGAATAGTTTTATGACGGCATTTTCCAGACTCTCAAAAGGAAGAGATATGAATGACGATGCAGCGCCCAGGATCACCATGTTTCCTGCTTTTGAAGATCCCAGCTCTTTTGCAGTCAGGTCAGCATCAAATACGATATTGTTCTTTATCTTTTTAATCTCTGCAATAACAGACTCCTGTTCAGGATATCCCTCAATATTTACATAGGGGACCGAGTTGGTAACAAGCCACCCTCCCGGCGAAAGCCATGGCAGATACCTCAAAGACTCCATAGGCTCCACAGAAATGATGAGGTCAGCACATCCAGCGGGTATCAGGTCTGAGTGTATCTCCCTGTCAGACAGCCGTAAATGCGACTGCACGTCTCCCCCCCTTTGACTCATGCCATGTACCTCTGACTGCTTGAGAAAAACTCCCTGGTCAACTGCGGCAAGGCCAATAGTAGCTGCAATTGATAGTATGCCCTGTCCTCCTACTCCGGCCAAAATTATATCGCATTTCATTTTATTCTTCGTTTTTGTTTTTTTCTGCCGCTTCAGTTTTCTTGTTTCTGGTTGCGGTCTGAATACATTTTCTCTGTGCAAGTACGACTGAAACACCTTTGTAAGCCAGTTCCGCCTTCATCACAGCAATATTCTCATCATGATTCTTTCTGAGGGGAACGATGATCTTCAGATGATCACGACTCACCCCCAGACCGAGACATATGTTCTCAAGCCTGCCTGTTGCCTGTGACTTCTGTCCGCCAGTCATGCCGGTAGTGGAATTGTCTGATATTATTACTGTTACCGATGCGTTCTTAACAACCGCATCAAGTAGTCCCGTCATTCCGGAATGGGTGAAAGTTGAGTCTCCTATGACGGCCAATGCAGGAAAAAGGCCTGCATCAGCGGCGCCAATTGCCATAGTCACTGAGGCGCCCATATCAACACATGAGTTTACCATCTTATAAGGTGGCAGGGCACCGAGGGTATAGCAACCTATATCTGAGAAGACCCTTCCCGGGCCATGCTCCTTAAGCGCCTCACTGAGTGCCGCAAACACATCTGCATGGCCGCAGCCCTTGCAGAATGAAGGCGGCCTCTGCTGAACCAGTTGCGGAACCTCTCTTAACTTTAGCAGTTTCATTCCCAGGGCTTTTGCAATTATGGCAGGATTAAGCTCACCATCACGCGGTACAGTACCATCAAGACGGCCCAGTACCCTGACATCCCTGTCAAGCAGACCCCTGAGCTGCTCTTCCATAAACGGAAATCCTTCTTCAAGGACCAGGACCCTGTCACAACTACTGACCAGTTTTTCTACCAGTTTTTTATCCACCGGGTAGGTAGCTACTGAAAGAACGTTGAATTTCTTTTTCGTATCACCGGTGTTTTCTATCAGATAGTTATAGGCTATTCCGCAGGTGATGATCCCGGTATCCTTGTGAGAGCCGGCGACAAGCCTGTTGTAGGCTGACAGTTTTTTATCCGTCTTTAGTGTCTCGTATGTTCCTGTCAGAACCCTGTACTGTTTTCTTGCAATAGCAGGCAGAAGCACGAATTGTCTCGGATCAGATGGCAGAGAAAGTATGTTTTGACTTCGTGGTTCGCGCCTTGTCACTGAAGCCCTTGAGTGGGCGAGACGGGTGGTAATGCGGTAAAGCACCGGCAATTTAAATTTTTCGGAGATTTCATAAGCGTCAAAGACCATATCATATGCCTCCTGCTGGTCGCGTGGTTCAAAAACCGGCACCAGTGCAAACTTTCCGTAGAACCTGGAATCCTGTTCATTTTGCGATGAATGCATTGACGGATCATCAGCTACAACCAAAACTAATCCACCGTTGACACCAGTAATAGAAGAATTAATAAAAGGATCAGCAGCAACGTTAAGTCCGACATGTTTCATGCTTACCATTACGCGCCGACCAGCA
>DATKUS010000079.1:0-2385 GCA_035530535.1 Bacteroidales bacterium | reverse complement strand
TATAGTAAGGCTTTTCGGAATATGAGGATATTAAACTATATTAAAATATGAAAGAGTTCATCAATGAAGATTTTCTGCTGCAGGGTGAGACGGCAAGAAAGCTCTATCATGAGCACTCTGCCAATATGCCCATCATAGATTACCACTGCCATCTCAATCCCGTGCACATTGCCACGGACAGGCGGTTTGACAACCTGGGTCAGCTATGGCTTGAAGGCGACCATTACAAGTGGAGGGCCATGCGTGCCAACGGCATAAATGAAAAGTACTGCACAGGTAAAAAGACGACAGACCGTGAGAAGTTTGAGAAATGGGCTGAGACTGTTCCATATACCATGAGGAATCCGGTTTACGCATGGACTCATCTCGAACTGAAAAGGGTATTTGGAATAAGCAAAATACTTAACCCCTCCACCGCAGCAGAGATCTACGAAGAGGCCACCGCACTACTGCAAAGACCTGAATACTCTGCCAGGGGCCTGATGAAGAAATTCAAGGTCGAAGTTGTATGCACCACAGACGACCCGGTCGACAGCCTGGAGCATCACCTGGCGCTTCGTGATGAGGGCTTTGAAATAAAAGTGCTGCCTGCATGGCGCCCCGACAAAGCCATGGCTGTGGAAGACCCGGAAAAATTCAGGAATTATATCCTCGAACTGTCAGCAGCATCGGACATTGCGATCAGCAGCTTTGAGACGCTGCTCGAGGCACTCAGAAAGAGGCACCAGTTCTTTGCCGATGCTGGCTGCCGCCTCAGTGATCACGGTATTGAGCACTTCCATGCCGATGATTACACGAAAAAAGAGATCGGAGAGATCTTCAAAAGGGTCAATTCAGGACGCAACCTTACATGGGATGAGATCTCAAAATTCAAGTCGGCAATGCTCTATGAACTCGCACTGATGGACTTTGAAAAAGGATGGACACAGCAGTTCCATTACGGAGCCATCCGTAACAATAACAGCCGTCTTTTCAGAAAGCTGGGACCTGATACCGGGTTTGACTCCATCGGAGACTTCCCCGTGGCCAAAACGCTTTCAAGGTTTCTTGACAGCCTTGACAATGACGGAAAACTGGCAAAGACTATCCTGTATAATCTTAATCCCAGTGACAATGAGATGATAGCAACGATGGCTGGCAATTTCCAGGACGGGACAGCTCCCGGCAAGGTACAGTTCGGCTCGGGATGGTGGTTCCTCGACCAGGAGACCGGTATAACCAATCAGCTAAACTCTCTCTCATTGCTGGGACTGCTCAGCAGATTCGTCGGCATGCTTACCGATTCAAGAAGCTTCGTATCATACCCGCGCCATGAATATTTTCGCCGGATACTTTGCAATATGCTGGGTGACGACGTTGAGAAAGGCAAAATACCCGCCTCTGAAATTGATTTTCTGGGTCGGATGACTGAAGATATTTCCTATAACAATGCTAAAAACTTCTTCGGTTTCTGATGATCCCGGGGATAATAAATCAAAAAATGGCTCAATTCACACGTATAGAGGCTGTGCTGAAAATGACGGAGACAGGTATGGTTCCGGTCTTCTATCATCCTGATCCGGCTGTCTGTAAAGAGGTTATAAAAGCCTGTTATAAAGGCGGATCGAAGGTTTTCGAATTCACCAACAGGGGCGACTTTGCCCACGAGGTATTTGCGGAGTTAAGCAAATGGGCCGTCAAAGAGTGTCCCGGGCTCATGCTGGGTGCAGGTTCTGTGCCGGATGCCGGCACAGCATCGATATACATCCAGATGGGAGCCTGCTTTATTGTCTCACCGTTCCTTAACCCGGATGTTGCAAAAGTCTGCAACCGGAGGAAGGTGCTCTGGATCCCAGGCTGCGGAACGCTGTCCGAGATATCAGCCGCCGAGGAGCTTGGTGCGGAGATAGTAAAGATCTTTCCCGGCACAGCTGTGGGCGGACCCGGATTTGTCAAAGCCGTAAAGGGACCCTGCCCCTGGACCAGCATCATGCCCACCGGTGGTGTTGAACCAACGGAGGAGAACCTGAAACAGTGGTTCGGTGCAGGAGTGGTATGCGTGGGAATGGGATCCGCTCTTATTACCGACAGCCTGGTAAAAAACAAGGCCTGGAAGAAATTAACAGAAGGTGTAAAGAAGACAATTGACATAATTAAGAAACTCAGAACCAAGACTGCCGGAAAATGAACACTGCAAACCAAATGAATGGGAAAATGACAAACTACAGGTGGGTTATCTGTTCCCTGTTATTTTTTACTGTCGCAATCAACTACATGGACCGTCAGGTTCTGTCTCTTACATGGAAGGACTTTATTGCGCCTGAGTTTCATTGGACTAACAATGATTACGGAACCATTACCGGCCTGTTCTCAATTTTTTATGCTGTCTGCCTGTTGTTTGCAGGC
>DATKUS010000078.1:0-7845 GCA_035530535.1 Bacteroidales bacterium | reverse complement strand
ATCCAGGTTATGTATGTGAAGAAACCGGATCTTTATCTGTCATACGGGTAAAGATCCGGTTTCTTCACATACATAACCTGGATCAGCAGACAGGGTCCGGCCTCTGGATGCCTCCACGGCAAGAGTGTCACAGCGCTCATTTTCAAGGTTATTATTATGTCCCTTTACCCAGATGAGTTTCACGTTATGACGTCTGTAGACCTCCAGGAACCTGATCCAGAGATCAGGGTTTTTCTTTTTCGCGAAACGTTTTTGTTCCCAGTTAAATAGCCAGCCGTTGTTCACTGCATTTACCAGATAAAGAGAATCTGTACACAGCGTTACCTCTGTCTCCGGCTTTTTCATTGACTCAAGGCCCACAATTGCTGCCAGCAGTTCCATCCTGTTATTGGTGGTAAGAAGGAATCCTGCAGATATCTCTTTGCGATGGGGTCCGGAGATAAGGACAACGCCATATCCTCCCGGACCGGGGTTACCGCTGCAGGCTCCGTCGGTATAAACAGTGACCATATCAGGCATGCGGCAGGATTATCCCTGTGTTGTGAATGAAGAGCCTGACAGCAATGGCAAGGAGGATGATGCCGAAGAATTTCTTCAGTATATGCAGCCAGGTGGGGCCGAGGAATCTCTCTATTGCGGTGGTCATCCTGAGCACGAAATAGACAATGACCATATTCATCAGCAGGGCGATGAGAATATTGATAGTATTGTATTCAGCCCTGAGTGAAAGGACGGTGGTTATTGATCCGGCACCGGCAATCAGAGGGAAGGCAATGGGAACTATGGTGCCTCCGCCGGGGGAGTCGTGGTGGAAAAACTCTGCTCCCAGAACCATTTCCATACCCAGAAGAAAAATAATGAAGGAACCGGCTATGGCAAATGAGTTGGCATCAATACCAAAAAGATTGAGAAGCTTTTCGCCGAAGATAAGGAAGGCAAGGAATATTGCCAGTGATACCAGGGTGGCTTTTGCAGCATTGACGTTTCCTGTTTTTGCCTTGATATCCAGGATTATTGGTATGGAGCCGGGAATGTCAATGATAGCAAAGAGGACCATGAATGAGGCGAAAATCTCAATAAGGCTGAAGTGCATGGGTAATTTTTTGCAAAGATAAGATAAGAGTTGAAGAGAGGAAGGGTTTATAGGTTTAGGATCCAAAGTATTGCAGTAAGAGGGATTATGAAATAATTTTATTTCCACTTCTGAGTCAGGAGGGGTCTCATCAGCCGTCAGGCTGATAAGGGGGTGGTCTGATCAGAATATACCTCCTCCCTCCCGCTGTGCGGGAGTACTCCTCCTTGAAAAGGAGGAGAAATATAATACATTCAAGATCAGTTGTTTCCCCTTAAAAAGGAGGGGAAATTTATAGTATTGAAAATCAGCCATCTCCTGAGTCAGGAGGGGAAACCAGAGACTTCAATATGCGTAAAAATAAAAGGGTCACCGTCGCCGGCAACCCTTTTCATTAATACGGCAGACTTTTATTATTGTCTGATATCCATTTCTTTCAGCAGGTGACCTGCGCCGGCATAAACATCCATGATCCAGAGAACATACCTGATATCCACGCAGATACATCTCTGAAGGTCCGGTTCAAAAGCAATATTACCAGTCATGGCTTCCCAGTTACCGTCAAAGGCAAGTCCTATGAGCTCACCGTTACTGTTTATGACAGGACTGCCTGAGTTGCCCCCGGTGATGTCATTATTGGTTATGAAGCATACGGGCATGTAACCATCAGGCGAGGCATATCTTCCGAATTCTTTCTTATTGTAAAGATCAATAAGACGCTGAGGAAGGTCGAATTCATAGTCGCCCGGCTTGAATTTCTGCATCACGCCGTCGAGTGTTGTATACCAGTTGTAATGAACCGCATCCTGCGGGTAATAATCCATTACTTTACCGTATGTAAGTCTCATTGTGAAGTTTGCATCAGGATATTGTGTCTTGTCGGGAGCATATTCCATAACGCCGGCAAGATATGTGCGCTGGCCTTTTGAGAGATCTGCATTGAAAGCGGCGAGATCCTGCTGAAGTGTTTTTCCTACAGTTGATATGGATTTTGAAGCGACCAGGGCCGGATCTTTCTGTAATGTTTTGAGATCAGGCTTAGCCAGGAAAGCCTGTAATCTTTCAGGTGTTACAAACAGTGATCTGGCAAACAGATCATCAACAAACCTGTCGATGTCGCCCTTGAACTTTTTATCAATGAGAGCATAAATATCAGGCCTGAATTTTGGGTCGATGTCAGCTTTGTAAAGCTTAAGCATGGCCTTTGTTGTCTTTATGTCTGTGGGATAGTTATAGTCTCCATAGAATGCGTCAAGGTTCTTAAGAGCCCTGCCTGTAATATCCGCTACCCCGTCGCTGTTTCCAGTTGCCAGTGCTTCTTCCAGGGCAACAAACTGGCCTGAAAAAGTGATGACCTCACATGAGCTTCTGAAGACTTCATTAAGATATTGCTGAGCATTATATTTTTCTGCTCTTCCTTCTATTGCATTTTTAATGAGGGTAAGGGCGTTGCCGAATTTTTCGACTCTTGCCTGGTCGGCATTGACCCACTTCATGAAATCGGCCTCAAACGCGGCTTTTACAGCTGCAGTGCGAAGACGCTCAAGGCCTTCATTCTGGCCTATTGAGAACTTCCAGTAGTTTGATGAACCAGAGTATTTTGAAGCATATTGAATATTTACTTTCGGGTCCGCAAGCATATCCTTCATCCAGATATTCTGCTTCTCGGTGCGTATTTTGATCCTGTTGGTGTTTGTGATCTTCATAGCCTCATCAACTTCAAATGAGGTCATAAAGCGTGTTGTTCCGCCCGGATAACCCATTACCATTGCAAAGTCATCCTTCTGCAGGTTCCTGATAGAAACAGGCAGGAAATATTTTGGTTTGAGGGGGACATTGTCTTTTGAATATTCTGCAGGCTTACCGTCGGGGCTCATATAGACCCTGAATACGCTGAAGTCTCCTGTATGGCGTGGCCACATCCAGTTGTCGGTGTCATGACCGTACTTGCCAATAGAGTTAGGAGGAGTTCCAACCAGCCTCACATCGCTGTAAACTTCATAGATGAGGAGAAAGAACTGGTTTCCACCGTAAAAGGATGAGACACGAGCCCTGTATCCATTGTCTTTTGTAGCCTCGAGGGTTATTGCAGTCCTCTCTGTATTAAGGGCCTCGGCGCGTTCAGCCTCGCTCATGGCGGGATTCACTTTTGCAAGCATACGGGCCGTGACATCTTCGATCCTTACCAGGAAAGTCACGCTTAGGCCTGGATTCGTGAGTTCTTCCTCACGCGTCATAGCCCAGAAGCCGTTGGTAAGATAGTCGTGCTCAACGGTGCTGTGGTTCTGAATGGATCCGTAACCGCAGTGGTGATTGGTAAGGAGGAGACCCTCGGCTGATACAATCTCGCCGGTGCATCCGCCGCCGAAGATGACAATGGCATCTTTCATGCTGGCTTTATTGATGCTGTAAATATCCTCGGCAGTGAGTTTGAGACCCATTTCGGTTATGGTGCCGATGTTCAGCTTATCAAGAAGCGGGAGTAACCACATACCCTCGTCTGCTCTGGCAACAGAGACTGAGAGGGTCAGGATGATGATCACAAGTGTAAATAGTTTCTTCATGTTATGATTTTTTGAATAGATATTTGCGGATTGTCAAAGATATTCTTTTAGAGTTAGGGAGGAAATGACTTTAACAATTTATAAGAATTTCATTTCAGTCCGCCTCTCGCGAAGATGAAAAGTGAGGCGATGCCACTCGGTTACTCCGTGTTCCATTATTGCCCTGCGGTGGTCGGGGGTGGGATACCCCTTGTTATGGTTCCATCCGTACCGGGGGTATCTGGCGTCAAGCTCCTCCATAAAGCGGTCGCGTTCCGTTTTTGCAAGCACTGAGGCTGCGGCAATGGAGAGGTATGTGGCATCGCCGCGGACGATTGTCAGATGGGGGATTTTGTCATATTTATAGAACCTGTTGCCGTCAATGAGTAACAGCTGCGGTGTAACTGACAGTTGTGCTATAGCCCTGTGCATTGCTGTAATAGATGCGCGGAGGATATTCATGGCGTCGATCTCCGTATTGCTGCATGAAGCTATGCTCCATGCTATTGCGTTGGCTGTTATCTCTTCGCGGAGACTGTTACGCTGGCGGGGTGTAAGTTTTTTGGAGTCGTTGAGGGTATGACTCACGTAGTCTTTGGGGAGGATGACCGCGGCGGCAAAAACTGGTCCTGCCAGGCATCCCCGGCCTGCCTCATCGCAGCCTGCCTCGATGAGCAGAGGGTCATGGTACTGTCTGAGCATCAGCGGGGTGTCTCTATAGTTTTTATGATGCTTTTCCACAATTCTTCTGCGGATTTTTCCCAGGTATACCTGGAGGAGTTGATGATACCCTGTTGTGAAAGGCGGCGGCGCAGCGCGCCATCGGAGACGAGGCGTGCCATAGCCGCGGCTATGGCACCTGCGCCGGCAGGGCCGGCGCAGAGCGCTGCGCCGCCGTTCACCTCAGGCAACGACGACGTATCAGAGAGGATGCATGGCGTCCCGCATCGCATTGCCTCTACCACCGGTATCCCAAATCCTTCAAACCACGGCACAAACGTAAATGCCTCCGCCCCGCCGTATAACCTCCTCAAAACCTCCCTGCCCACTGTGCCGGTGAAAAGTATATCACCCCCATAGGGTGACGACTTAAGTGTACGGTCAAGATCTCTTGTCAGATAGAGCCTCCTCCCGGCAAGAAGCAGCACATGATTGGTGCCGCTCTCCCTGCGGAAAATATCATAAGCCCTGATAAGCGTTTCTATATTCTTGCGGGGAGAGAAGTTGCTCACGAAGAGAAAGTAAGGCCTCCCGCCGGTAAACTCATTCCTCGTCAGCTCAGCCTCATCACCTGCAGGGGGTGAAAATATCTCTGCAACGCCATTGGGAACAACGTCAATTTTACCGGGATCAACCCCATATACTTCAGCTATATCCTTTGCTGAAAAATCAGAAACGGTGGCTATTCTGACGGCCTTCTCTGCAAAACGTCTGAAGAAATGACGGTAATAGTGACGGGTAACGAAGGGTATGTCCTTCGCCCTGTGCACATGATTCAGATCATGAATGACAGGCAGACAGGGAACATCTGTCCGCAGGGGAATGATGCCGTCAGGAGCCACAAATATATCCGCCCTGATATGTTTCAGTACCGGTGGAAGAAATAACTCATGCCACAGGTACCAGAGCACAGGATGGGCAGTTCGCGGCCACACAGTTATATACTCTGCATTGGCAGCTGCTATGGGACAACCCCTGTGACTCCTGTCGCCCACAAGAATAAAACGGTGCTCAGGATGGTTCCTGACCATTCGGGTGACAACCTCCAGGGTAAACCATCCTATGCCATCATGGGGCACAGTTTTCAGCGTGCGTGCATTAACAGCTATAATCATTAAGCTCCTCGTTAATCTCGTACAAATGTGGCAAATAATTTATAAATTGGGCTGAAAAATTAAATAACTGGAGGCCGGCATTTTGAGGAGGAAGTTCCTGGTAAATATCGTTTTTCTTTTGGCTGTAAGCCTGATTATCAAGACCTTCTGGGTGCTGGGCATAGACCGCAGCGTGCAGAACATTGCCGGAGAGGAGGCATACGGATTTTATTTTTCTCTCTTCAGCTTCTCTGTACTCTTCACTCTTGTCCTTGACATGGGCCTCTCGGGCTTTAATAACAGGGCTGTCTCTGCAGATCCCTCAAGGGTGAAACTCTATTTCGGCAATGTTCTGCTCCTGCGTCTGGTGCTCACTGTCGTTTACTTCGCCATCACCCTTACCGCTGCCTGGCTCATGGGTTACTCCGGCAGGCAGATATCACTGCTTCTCATTCTTATGTTAAACCAGTTCATGGCCTCTCTTACGCTGTGGCTCCGTTCAAACATAAGCGGAATGCAGTATCTCATCCTCGACAGTCTGCTCTCGATGGCCGACAGGCTTCTAATGATAATTATCTGCTCCCTTTTGCTCTGGGGTGGGATGACGGCATCTCCCTTCAGGATAGAGTGGTTCGTATGGTCTCAGACAGCTGCCTATTTTACAGTAATGGCTGTCTCTTTCGTCATAGTCATCCGCAGGGGGGGCGTTTCAGCCATACGGCCTGATGCGTCAGTACTGAGAGGAATAATCGTTTCCGGATTGCCATATGCCCTGGTGGTTTTTACCATGACAATTTACTGGAGGATCGACTCAGTGCTGATAGAGCGGCTTCTTCCTGACGGCGCCGTCAGGGCAGGTTACTATGCCCAGGCTTTCAGGTTATTCGATGCCTTTTCCATGATACCTGTAATGTTCGGAAGCCTTCTTCTGCCTATCTTTTCGAAGGAGCATGCTGCGGGCAATGATATAACTCCTCTGGCCTCGATGGCTTCGGGGATGCTTCTTGTACCCGTGGGGATCATCGCCGTGACAATGGCTACCTTCTCCAAGGAAATCCTTGATCTCCTTTACACATCATCAGTGGAGAGCGCCGTCCAGCCTTTCCGCATCCTGATGGTGACGCTTATTCCTGTAGGACTGACATACATATACAGCACCATGATGACGGCAGCAGGACTCATCCGTAAGCTTGGGCTCATAACAGGAACAGCTCTGGCTGTCAACCTGTCGCTGAACCTGCTGCTCATACCATCACTTGCAGGCACCGGGGCTGCGGTGGCATCACTCGCTGCTCAGCTCATTGTGGCATCCCTGTGTATTATTGCGGTACACCGTTCGATGGCCAGGGTGCTTGTGCCCCGGAGAGTTGTCTTATTTATTCTGCTGCTGCTCATTACTCTTGCTACGGGCCTCATCTGTCGGACGACGGCGGCACCGTGGCCACTGGCAGCAGCACTGCAGCTGATTGTGGGAACATCGTGGGCTCTCATTTTCAGATTGGTTGAGCCTTTGAAAAGCCTTAAACTCATTTTGGAGAGACGTAATTCTATTTAAAAAATACTATTTTTGGCATTGATTACTCAATGACCTGAAATGAAAGGATTGCTAACTGGTATTATTCTGTTGCTGTCATGCGTAACCTCTTTCCCGCAAAAGGCCTATAACCTGTCACACCAGGTGCTGGTCCCGGCCGGAAACCTGGTGACCGCCGGAGGAATCTCATACCAGCAAACTATTGGCGAGACAGCGGTGGAAGTAACGGTACCGTCAATTTACAATCTTTCGCAGGGCTTTCAGCAACCGCGCTTTATTCCCGTAAAAGTCCTTCCTCCGAGAGAAGGGAACGGGGTGGACTTTTTCCCTAACCCGGTGACGGAAAAAAATAACCATTTGTTATATATACGACTGTTCGGGGTGCTGGGCAGACATTACAACATCATAATCTCAAACTTCACCGGCACACTTATCTACACACAGGATATTGAGCTCACTCCTGATCATGATTACGTTATTGAGATAAACATGCATCATTACGGGAACGGTATTTACATTGCACGGGTTTTAAGCACTGACGGTGTTATAAACAGATCATTCAAAGTTGAGAAATTCTAAAGTGAAGGATATGAAAAGAGTTGTTTCTTTTGTGCTGACAGTCACTGTGCTGTTGATTGCAGGTGCACAGGGGGCCTCAGGCCAGACTACTGTTCCGGGAGGCATAAATTACCAGGCCGTTGCCCGTGATAATAACGGCGATGAATTAGTCAATACGGATATCGAGGTTCGGTTTTCCATAAAAGCCGGCTCACCCACAGGGACTACCGTATACCAGGAGGTCTTCACGGGGGTCACCACATCGAGGTACGGTGTTTTCTCCCTTATTATCGGGAAGGGCGATCCGGTACTCGGCACTTTTAC
>DATKUS010000077.1:0-23892 GCA_035530535.1 Bacteroidales bacterium | reverse complement strand
GTGCCTGTCATCAATGCCGGTGACGGTGCCAATCAGCATCCAACCCAAACCCTGCTTGACCTGTATTCTATACTTAAGACACAGGGAAAACTGGATAATCTTAATATATGTATAGTTGGTGATCTTAAATATGGCCGTACTGTTCATTCGCTTATGATGGCCATGTCAAGATGGAACACTTCGTTTAATTTTGTTGCTCCTGAAGAGCTAAAGATGCCTGAAGAATACAAGCTTTATCTTGACAACCTGGGCCTTAAGTTCCATGAGACAACAGATCTCAGTCAGGTGATTGACAAGGCTGACATAATTTACATGACCAGGGTACAGAAGGAGCGTTTTTCTGATCCTATGGAGTATGAGAAAGTTAAAAATGCATATGTGCTTCATGACCACATGCTTACAGACACTAAACCGGGCATGAAGATACTTCATCCGCTACCAAGGGTTAATGAGATTAATCCTGATGTCGACTCAAATGCCAAGGCCTACTATTTTGAGCAGGCACTGAACGGTGTTTTCACAAGGCAGGCTATCATCTGCACTTTACTGGGTATTAAATAACTGCAATGAAAAAGATGACTGATCCAAAGCAATTACTGGTAAGTGCCATTGAAAGTGGCACTGTCATTGACCATATACCTGCCAGCACACTGTTCAAGGTAATAAAGATACTGGGGCTTGACAGGATAAACAACCAGATCACCTTCGGTACCAATCTGGTTAGCAAGACCGACGGCAAGAAAGCAATCATCAAGATTGCCGGGAAGTTTTTCCAGGATGACGATATAAACAGGATTGCTCTTGTGGCGCCACAGGCAAAGTTGAATATTATTAAGGATTACAAGGTTGTTGAAAAACGTGTGGTTGAGGTTCCTGATGCAATTACGGCAATTGCAAAATGCATGAACCCGAAATGCATTACAAACTTTGAAAAGGTTACCACCCGGTTTAAGGTGGTATCAAAGAAACCAGTAGCCCTGAAGTGTTATTACTGTGAAAAGATCACCGACCAGGAGAGGCTGGAGATCATCTGAGCCTGTCGTATGATTTTATCATCAGGTCATCCTGCATAATTTTCCTGTAGGCCAGCCACGCGAAAATAGCAGATAGAAGCGGGAATAAAACTTTTACTTTCCAGATAAATGACACTTCTATCTTCCTGTCGAACATGATAACATAAAAGGCTCCCAGAATCAGAGTACCCAGAGACAGGAGAAGCATAAGCATAGTCACCCTCATCTGTAGACTCCGGTTTTTATATAGGAATATTGCTGTCAGTGCCAGCAGTGGTACCAGTGCAATAATTACCGAGAGCGGCCAGAGTCTCTGCAGCAGCTTCCCTCCGACCTCCCCCAGACCGGCAAAACTCACTGAAAAAAGGGTCCCCGTACCATTATCAAGAATCATAAGATCACCTGTCATCATAAGTCCCGACAGCACAAGAACCGCCAGCAGAAATAGAGTCTGAATTCTCTGTATCATATTATAAAATAACTATTTATGTGATAATACTTTTTTGAAATTCTGATAGTCAAGGTAGTATAATATTTTCAAAGAAATACTGTTTGTCTGAGGCATCTGAAGAAGGTCCTGCAAATTATCAAAAGCGTTATTAACAATGAGGCTGCCTGAAGAGGCAATGGAATTCTTCCAGACCAGTGACAGCTCGCTTCCCGGTGCAAACCTCCATGTATATACCATGTCTATATTCAGGAAATTGGAGTTTACATCTGAAGCTCCAAAGTATGGAACATCCTGAAGGCTTCCATCATTCCGGAGTAAAAAATAGTCACCGTCATATTCCGCGCGCGACCAGTAATACCGGCCTCTCAGGGTCAGATAAGAATCTGCAGTGAAGATGAATGCGCCCGAAAGGGTATTCGTGATGGTTGTCACATCGCGCTTGCCGAAAACGATGTCATCATTCAACACTATTCTATCAACATATCCTATATCATTTTGATGCTTTGAATAGTCAAGTGAGTAGCCGAATGAGAATCTCCGGCTTGCCTTATACTCAGGCTGCAGTGAGAATCCGAAGCCTCTCTGGTCATAGTCTGACCAACTATTGAAATACTCGACCAGTGCCTCGATATAAAACTTCTTGCTGCGATCCGTATCGCCCCTGAACCCAAGCATAAGGGCCGCGGGCCTGTGGTAGAAGATGGACATGTCTTCTCTTCTGGGTTCAAAATAATCATCCTCTCCCCAGGGGGTTATCTCAGCATCAAGCGACAGTGACCAGTAGTTCATGAGGATGAACATGCTTCCCAGTTCTATGTTTGCAGAAGTATATGCCCTCGGGATGAAAAGCTGATTGTACCTTGTTTCAATGGAGTTCCTGGTGCTCATTATATTCCCGAAAGGTTTGTACGTGTTATATGAAAAATCAAGAGAATGCCCGAATTCGTTGTTACTTTGGAGATAACCCATATCATTGGGGTCATAGCGGTCACTCATCAAAGAAAAATTATAGTCTGCTCTGAATGCTCCTCCGGTTTTTCCGATGTTGAATTCAAGGGAGTGGCCCAGATCTGCATCCGCCCCTGTAAAGTATTTCTGGCTGAGAGTTGCGCTGCCAGAGACAGAATAAAGTTTATTGTTTGTCTGCAGCAGGGTCTGGAGGTTGGATACATTAGCCGTATAAAAATACTCATCCTTCTCTCCAGCTCTGATCACACTGGTATTGGCAAAACTCAGGTAAGAGTTGTTTTTCATGCTCTGATCCAGAACCACCATATTGTAATTGGTCATGGGTTCAATTCTTATTTTCCTGGTCTCATCGGTAAGGGTATTGGTGACCTCAGCCCACACAGGCCCGGTGACAGCATTGAAAATACCTACCCCAAGCCCATTTTTCGTCCTGCCGGATATCTTTGTTGCATTAATAAGCTGAACCTCAGATGGATGACGGGTAATCGTCTCATCCGGCCCAAGGTAATTATAGACATCTTCATAAAGGTGAGGGGTTCCTCCTATCCTTCTTGAGTAAAAGATGTCTCCCTTATTGAAGAGTTCGGTGCCCTCCATGAAGAAAGGCCGTTTCTCATTGTATTTCACTTCGTAGGGTGTAAGGTTTAGGATGCGGTCATCTGACTGCACCTGTCCAAAATCAGGTATCAGGGTAGCATCAAGGGTGAAGCTTTCCGAGAGCCCCACTTTTATGTCAAGACCGCCATTGTATGAAGTGCCCAAACCCGACTGGTCAGATATGTTTTCAATGTATCCCGAGACATAAGGAATTAAAGACAGTCGTAGCGGGGGAGTCACGTTTGTGATGCCTGTAAGTCCACCCATGTGAGCCACTGATGATCCGTATTCCTTGGTTACAAAGCTCCACGATGATGTCTCGCGTGTCCTTCTTACTTCCCTGAAGAAATTGATACCCCAGGTCTGGTTTTCAGATTTTGGGAACCTCAGTGCTGAGTAAGGGATCCTTATCTCGGCATACCAGCCCTCTGCAGTTATACCTGTTGCACTCTCCCATACGGCGTCCCAGGTATCCTCCCTGTGATAATCATCTTCTCCGGAATTCAGTTTTATATCCGCCTGAACATTGGAGGCATATACTTTAAACTGTTCCCCGTAAAGTCCGTCGTTAAAGGGGGAAATCTCTATCCAGAAATTGTCAGCATTAAGATTATCTGCATCCCTTGGTCCGAGCTCCGTAAAAATGCTGTCAGGCGCGGAGTCAAACATCATTGCTCCTATATAGAGGGCATCATCGTCATAAAGGATCCTGACTTCGGTTCTGTATTTTGAGGAAATACCGTTATACGGATTGTACATGATGAAGTCAGTAGCCAGGGCCCCTTTCTGCCATATCTCATCGTCGGGCACCCCGTCAATCCTTGGCGCTGCATCGGCGCGAACAGCGTTAATAATCTTTTTCTGAAGATCTATTCCCTGTCTTTCCTGCGCGGCGGCTCGGCCTGAGAAAGTGAAAAATAATATCCCAATGATTGCCGCAACTTTTATGAAATACGGACCTGACTTTGAATAATCCATATAAGATGATTTGAGGTTATTAAAAGCAAATATACCTTACGCAAAACGACTGAATGCCCTTCTTCTGTCAATTAACAATTTTTAACAGCCAACTTTTGAGTGTTCTGAGAAAGGTTGCGACGTACATTTTTCGTATTTTTGCTGCTCATCATTCAAACCAAATGAAGCACACAGAACTTATTACCAATCCTGACGGATCGATATTCCATCTTCATCTGCTGCCTGACGAGATAGCAGAAAAAATCATTATAGTGGGTGATCCGGGAAGAGTTGAAATGATCGGACAGATGCTTGATTCTGTCAGGGTCAGGAAGAGTAACAGGGAATTCTCCACAGTGACAGGGTCATACCGCGACAGTGAGATCACCGTGATTTCTTCTGGGATAGGCACTGACAATATCGATATAGTTGTCAATGAGCTTGATGCACTTGCAAATATTGACCTCAAAACGGGAGAGATAAAAGAAGAACCACGTTCGCTTACCTTTATCAGGATTGGCACTTCAGGGGCCCTGCAGGCCGGGATCCCCACTGGATCATATTTGGCTACTGCCAAAGCTATAGGATTTGACGGACTGATACACTTTTATGAAGGTTACGAGTGGTGTATTGATCATCGCTTTGCCGATGCACTGACTGAGTATCTCGAGTGGCCTGACACTCTTGCTTATCCTTACGTTGTTGAAGCCGACCAGGTACTTCTTGAGAATATCGCATCTGAGTTTCCAAAAGGAATAACGATCTCTGCTCCAGGATTCTACGGGCCTCAGGGTCGTCGTCTTAGACTTGAGCCGTTTGACAGTGAATTAAATGATAAGATTACTTCTTTTCAGTTCATGGGACAGAAGATCACGAATTATGAGATGGAGAGCTCTGCTATTTACGGACTGTCAAAACTGTTGAACCATAAGGCTCTTACCATTTGCGTAGTAATAGGCAACAGGGTTACCGGTGAATTTCTTGATGATTACAAACCTGCTATAAAGGATCTGGCTCAAAAGGTTCTTGATGCTCTCAGCTTCTGAAGACTTCAATCAGTTCTTTCAGAATAGCTTTAGCAGCTTTCCCGTCACCATAGAACCCGGGGTACTGGAGTAATTCTTTATTGTTCATGAAGTAATCCCAGGCTTCCGTGATCTTATCAGGATCAGCATCAGCAAGCCTGACAGTACCGTTCTTAACGAGTTCCACCCACTCTGTCTCCTTTCGCAGTACAATGCAAGGCTTGGAGAAGAAATGACTTTCCTTCTGGACGCCTCCTGAGTCAGTGACTATTAACCTGGCATTTTTCTCAAGGAGTATCATTTCGAGGAATGAGACCGGCCTTATGACCTTGATGAGATCTGTCCCGGTTATTTCAGTGTATAGATCAGGCGTTCTGTCCCGCAGCGCTTTTATGGTCCTGGGGTGGAGGGGCATGATCATTACCATATTATTTTTTGCTCCTATTTCCTTCAGCGTTTTAAAAATGGCAGAAAGTCTTACGGGGTCGTCAGTATTCATGTCACGGTGAATGGTGACAAGAACATATCTTTCCTCCTCCAGTCCCATTTTATGGAGGAAATCGCTTTTCTTCCGCCTGGCCAGGTCAGCATAGAAAAGGCTGTTATCATACATAATGTCACCTGTTAGGCAGATTCTCGGGTTGTTAATATTAAAGGGAGCTATGTTTTCAGGCCTGAATCCTTCAGCCATCAGGTTTTTAAAGGCTGTATTTGTGGGAGCGAACAGGAGCGTTGAAGCATGGTCTGCCATTATGCGGTTCAGTTCTTCAGGCATGGATTTATTGAAAGAGCGCATCCCTGCTTCAATATGGACAACCGGAAAGTGCTGTTTGGAGGCAGCAAGGGCGGCAGCAAGGGTTGAGTTGGTGTCTCCGTAAATAATAATGCAGTCCGGTTTTTCACTGATGATCACATCCTCGATGCGTTCCATGATCAAGCCAGTCTGCCTGCCATGCCTGCCCGACCCGACCTGGAGATTATGATCAGGCATCCTGATCTCCAGCTCATCAAAGAATACTTCGGACATTTCACGGTCATAGTGCTGGCCCGTATGAATAACTATCTCTTCAATATCATCGCGGAATTCACCGGCAATGGCTCTGCTTATCGCGGAAGCTTTTATTATCTGCGGCCTGGCACCAACGATATTAAGAACTTTCAGCTTTTTCATTTAGCATAGTTAACAGCCCTTGTCTCCCTTATTACAGTAATTTTAATTTGTCCCGGATATGTCATTTCGTTCTGAATTTTCCGGGCTATTTCAAATGAGAGGTTCTCGGTTTCCTTGTCAGACACCTTTTCAGCACCCACAATGACTCTCAGCTCCCTGCCTGCCTGTATGGCATAGGTTTTTGTCACACCCGGATAAGAGAGTGCCACGGATTCAAGCTCATTCAGACGCTTAATATATGATTCAATTATCTCTCTGCGTGCACCGGGGCGTGCACCGGAGATGGCGTCACAGACCTGCACTATCGGAGCAATAAGGGTGCTCATCTCAGTCTCATCATGATGAGACCCTATAGCATTGACAACTTCTGGTTTCTCTTTATATTTTTCAGCCAGTTTCATACCGAGAACGGCATGAGGAAGTTCGGGCTCGTCATCAGGCACTTTGCCGATGTCATGCAGCAGACCTGCGCGCTTAGCCAGTTTAGGGTTAAGACCAAGTTCTGAAGCCATTATGGAACAAAGATTGGCAACCTCGCGTGAGTGCTGAAGCAGGTTCTGACCGTATGATGAGCGGTATTTCATTTTGCCAATCAGCCTTATCAGTTCAGGATGCAGGCCATGAATTCCCAGATCTATAGTGGTTCGCTTGCCTATCTCAACAATCTCCTCCTCAACCTGCTTACGTGTCTTCTCAACTATCTCCTCTATACGTGCCGGGTGAATGCGGCCGTCTGTCACCAGCTGATGCAGTGCTAGCCGGGCTATCTCACGCCGCACGGGGTCAAAAGCTGAAAGAACTATTGCCTCGGGGGTGTCATCAACAATAATCTCCACCCCGGTGGCTGCTTCCAGGGCCCTGATGTTACGACCCTCACGGCCGATGATACGCCCTTTAATCTCATCAGACTCAATATGGAATACTGTGACTGCGTTTTCAATGGCAGTCTCAGCGGCCACTCTCTGTATGGCCATGATCACTATACGTTTTGCTTCCTTGGCAGCTGTCATTTTAGCATCGTCAAGGATCTCATTTATATATGACATGGCTCCCGTACGAGCCTCTTCCTTTAAGGACTCCATAAGCTGATTGCGGGCATCTTCAGCAGACATTCCGGAAATTGTCTCAAGCTGCTCCACCTGCTGACGGTGCATTTTCGAAAGCTCTTCCGATTTCTTTTCCAGCAGTTCAACCTGCTGCGTCATGCTCTCTTTTATTGCATCCGTTTCGTTTTTCTTTCGCTGGGTCTCTTCCAGTTTCTGAGAGAGAGCCATCTCTTTCTGTTTGATCCTGTTTTCTGACTGATTGATCCGGTTGTTCTTTTCATTGATCACCTTCTCGTGTTCAGCCTTCAGTTGAAGGAACTTCTCCTTGGCCTGCAGTATCTTTTCTTTCTTTATTACCTCTGCCTCGTTTTCTGCTTCTGAAATTATCTTTTTACGCCTGCTGTGAAACACAGCCTGCCACAGGTAATATGACAGGCCTGTTCCCGCAAAGAGAGCAGAACCGCCAATAACAGCAGCCAGTCCGATTGTTATATCTCCAAGAATCATAATTTTTGTTTTTTGTTTATAAAAAAACCCGCAGAGTTTCCCTAACTTTTAAAAAACCCCATATCTACATGGATGGAGCTTCTGTCTTACCTCAAACGTCCACCGTCCCGGTTTAGCGGGAACCCGACGAATCGGGGTGAGGCCTGTTCCTGGCAAGCCAAGATAAACTCCAAAGTACAAACTGTTGAGTTTTCAAAATGAATAGAGAAACAATGCGGGCAGTATCTTTGCTATTTTAAAGAACGCGTATTACTACTTTGACAGACAGAGATTGATTTTTTCATTCAGCTCCTTCAGCCCCTCTTCAAGGCTTGTGTCACCCTCCTTTTCTTCAATTTCTATGAGCCTGATCACGTATTGTAAGGCAGCCATCGCCAGAAAATCCTGTATATCCTTGTCAACGTACCGCTGCTTATACTGAAGCACCTTTTCGTTGATCATCCGGGCTGCTTTCCGGATACGCTCTTCATTTTCACTCTCTACCTTTAGCGGATAATACCTATCGGCCACATTAACCCTGATCGAAAGTTTATCATCCATTCTATTATATTATCTGTCTAAAAGAGCAATACATTTATCAATCTCCCGCACAAGTTCACTCACTCTCCTCTTTGCCGTTCCGGCATCGCCTCCATTCCCCAGGATCGCCCCGGAGAACTTCGCTCTTTCATATCTTGTCTGAAGCTCCTTTACTTCATCATTTTTTTCCGCCAGTTTATTCTTTAATGCTGACAGTTCTGTTTCAAGCTTCATTATAAGAGATCTCTGCCCTTCATGCTCTTCAACCAAAGCCTCCACTGATCTCTTCAGCAAAAGATATTCTTCATATCCTCTCGCATTCATAACGATGATCCATAATTACAAAAGTAACTTATTTTATCCTGTTTTCAAAAAAAACTAGCCATTAAGTTTGTGGGTTTGACATTGAAAGATAGATTTGCAGCTTGCTTTCCGCTAATAATGAAAAAAAGATTTATAATTCTTCTGACAGTCTGCGCCACGGGTTTATTTTTGAATGCTCAGCAGACAGAAAAAAACCTGTTTATAAGCCCTCTGAAAGAGACACCATCACTTTCAGCCAGTTTTGCAGAACTCAGGGCTGATCATTTTCACACCGGCCTGGACTATAAGACAGGAGGTGTTACAGGCAAAGAGGTTTCCGCAGTGGCAGACGGTTATATTTACAGGATCAGCATCAGCCCCTCAGGTTTTGGCAAGGCTATTTATATAAGGCACCCATCGGGATATTCAACTGTCTATGGTCACCTTGACCATTTCAGGCCAGACATTGAAGAATACACAGAAGAACATCAGTACGAGAAAAAAAATTATACTATTACCCTCTACCCCAACCGTGACCAGTTCCAGGTAAAGCAGGGCGAACTAATTGCCTGGTCAGGCAATTCCGGGGGCTCCTCCGGGCCTCACCTCCACTTCGAAATACGCGATTCCTCAACCGAGGACCCTGTGAACCCTCTGAACTTTAATTTAGGCGTCTATGACAAAACCAGGCCAGTGATTGACAGGGTAGTTCTTTACCCCCTGACTGCAGGATCATCAGTAAACAGCAGTCATAACAGCATTTCGCTCAAGACAACAGGTCAGGGTGGCAGATATACCATTTTGTCACAGTCTCCGCTGACAGTGAACGGAGAGATAGGAATAGGAATAAAAACCTGGGACAGTTTTGATAACAGTACAAATCGTTGCGGGGTATATACAATTGACCTTTTTTCTGATTCAGAAAAGATATTCGGGTTCACCGCAAAGCGTTTCTCATACAGTGAATCCAGGTACATTAATAGCCATATCGACTTCAGGGCAAGGATGCGGGAGAATGAATACATCCACAAAGCATTCCTTCAGCCCGGTAACAGACTCTCAATGTACAACGGGGTCATCAAAAGAGGCATTATCAGTTTCAATGACGACAAAGAGCATAGGATCATCATGAATGTGACGGATGCTTCCGGCAATAAATCTACTCTAAGCTTTAGTGTCAGATCCCTGTCCTCACCTCCTGTGACACCTGCTGCAATAAAATGCAGCAAGATACTCCCCTGGGGAAAAGCATCGGATTTCTCCGCTGACGGTATCAGGATACACTTTCCGTCTCTTGCCCTTTACGATACCTTGTTTTTCAACTATGGTGTAAGAAGCGGGAATGGAAGGTTTCTCTCACCTGTACATTCAGTACATGATGAAACAGTAGCCGTGCATGAAATTATAAGGATCTCAATACGATCGGATACGGTCATCTACGGACAGGAAGCCAAAATGTGCCTGGTAAAGATCAACCGTGACGGCAAAAGTAGCTATGCAGGAGGTGATCTTCGCTACGGCTTTGTGTCTTCAGAAGTAAGGGAACTTGGAGATTATGCAGTTACTATAGACACAACTGCACCAAAGATAATTCCTTCATTTACCAGGGGGACTGATCTCAGAGGCAGCAAATCACTTTCAGTAACCATTACCGATGACTTTTCAGGTATCAGAAGCTACGAGACAATTATTGACGGTTCATGGGCATTAATGGAATATGATGCCAAGAATAACCTTCTGATATACCGTTTTGACGATACAAGGATAAAAGAAAACAGTCTTCACCGTATGGAGCTGAAGGTTAATGATAACCGCGGCAACACCACCACCCTCAAGACTGATTTTACCTGGTGAGATACTTATCAGAAAAGCTTCCCCGGATAAATGCCTGCATCAACCATTTTGCGAATGTTCTCCACAACAAAGGGTTTGTCTTCACGGTAGGTGACACCGAACCATTGGCTTGTGCTTTTTAATATCTGTATTGTGATCTCTCCTTTTTTGACAAATTTATCAAGTGAGGTTGGTATATCAAGCTCGGCTTTCAGATCGCTGATTTTTTCCCTGAGGAAGGATTTGAACTCGAGGTTCAGGTATTTATAGCATGAAGGCTTGAAGCCGAAGAGGTTCATTGAGACAACCTCCTCACCTGTATATTGATGAATATGGCCCTGAACATCAGGAGCAAATATTCCCTCAGGCTTCTTTTCAATACTCCGTGTCTCTACCATGTTCTCAAGAAGTCCGTCAGGACTTACAGAGCATATTCCGCGGTTGACATGACCGTGATCAGAGAGAGTGTTTCCAAGCCTGAAGCCCACAATGCAATAGTTTGTATCACTTTTGTCAAGCGTCAGAAAGTCATAAAGTACCTTGAAAGAATCGACACCGTAATAATCATCGGCATTAATGACTCCAAAAGGCTCTTTTATTTTACTCTCCGTGACAAGAATAGCATGGCTGGTACCCCACGGTTTCTGCCGGCCCTCGGGTGCGGAAAATCCGTCCGGAAGGTTTCCCAGTTCCTGAAAGACATAATCTATCTCAATTACGTTTTCAAGACGTCTTACAAATGTCTCTTTGAACTGCTCTTCAATATCTCTCCTTATCACAAATACTACCTTTCCAAATCCTGCTCTCTTGGCATCATAAATTGAATAGTCAATTATTGTCTCTCCTGAGGGCCCAACCTGGTCAAGTTGTTTATTTCCGCCGTATCTGCTGCCCATTCCGGCAGCCAGCACCAGCAATGTAGGTTTCATCATATTATGATTTGATTAAATTGGTATGATGGAACCTCCATGTGCTTCATTATTATAGTATTGTGCTTGCGAATGCTAACACATGGGGGTTCATAAGTTTTACAGTTTATTGTTAAGCAATAATACCTAAATATTATGTACTTTCAAAACCTGAATTGAAAGATTTGTCGTTCCTGGTTGAGATATGCACTGACTCTGTTGAGTCTGCCTGCACTGCACAGGAAGCAGGCGCAGGAAGAGTTGAACTTTGTTCTGCACTGTCTGAGGGAGGCCTTACTCCCAGCCTCGGGCTGATAAATGCAGTGAGAGGTAACATTGATATTCCATTTAATGTGCTTATCCGGCCCAGGGCAGGCGACTTTCTCTACTCAGACGTTGAGTTCAGTGTGATGCACAGGGATATAGATATTGCAGGAGAATCAGGAGCGGACGGTATCGTGACAGGAATTCTGACCGGCGAAGGGAATATCGATATTGAGCGTACTGCACTCCTGGTGGAATACGCCTTGCCTATGAGAGTTACTTTCCACCGGGCTTTTGATATGTGCCGTGACCCTCTGAGAGCTCTTCATGACATCATAAATACCGGCTCGGACCGGATCCTTACCTCAGGCCAGGCCCGAAAGGCTGTCGACGGATCTGCCGTAATAAAAAACCTGGTGACTGCTGCCCGGGACGAAATTATTATTATGCCCGGCGGCGGGATCGACGAGTACAATATTGCCGTTCTGGCGAATTCAACAGGCGCAAGGGAGTTCCACCTCTCAGGACGTCGTACTATTGAGAGTCAGATGATATTCCGGAGAAAAGGCATTTCAATGGGCGGATCCCGGATGATTTCAGAATATTCAACGAAATTTGCCGATGCTGACAGAATAAGAACTGTAATTAAGATTCTTGAAGGCATAGAAATCTGAACAAAGATATTATTTTTGACACCTGTCCCGGTCAGCGGGAATCAATCTAAAAAAACAATACCGATTTATTCTGGAAATTTTAACATTAATCAAATAGAATTATGAAAAGGATAACAGCGATTATGCTAACCCTGCTTCTCTTATCGTGGGTGACCACCGAGAAAAGCAAGGCATGCACCAACTTCCTCATTACCAAAGGAGCTACCAAGGACGGTTCAACAATGATAACCTACTCGGCTGACTCGCATGTACTGTATGGCGAACTATACTACCGGCCTGAAATGGACTACAAGGCAGGTACCATGTTTGACGTCTATGAGTGGGATACGGGCAAGTATCTCGACAAGATAGAACAGACACCTGTAACATATTCCGTTGTTGGTAACATGAACCGTTTTCAGGTTGCCATAGGCGAGACCACGTATGGCGGGAGAAGTGAGCTTGAGAATCCTGACGGTATCATAGACTACGGCAGTCTTATCTATATTGCACTTCAGCGTTCAAGGAATGCCAGGGAGGCTATTCATACAATGATTACCCTCACGGAAAAATACGGTTATTGCAGTTCAGGAGAGTCATTCTCCATTTCTGATCCAAATGAAGTATGGATCATGGAACTTATCGGCAAGGGCCCCGGCAAAAAGGGGTTATCATTTGTAGCCCGCAGGATACCTGACGGTTACATTTCCGGACATGCCAACCAGGCCAGGATACTGACTTTTCCCCTCTCTGACGGAAGTACTTCAATAACAGACAAGGAGATTGACAAGGTCTTTAACCCCGAAGTTGAAACAGTCTATTCAGATGACATGATTGCTATTGCCCGTAATTTTGGCTGGTTTAATGGCACTGACGCAGAATTCAGCTTCAGTGATGTGTTTGCCCCTGTTGATTTCAGCGGTGCCCGCGCATGTGATGCCCGTATATGGTCAGGATTCAACAAGGTAAACAGCTCAATGGGAAAATATCTTGACTATGCCATGGGACATGATCTTTCGGAAAGGATGCCTCTCTGGATCAAACCTGACAAGAAACTCGGTGTTGAGGACGTTATCGGGCTCATGAGAGACTATTACCAGAATACGCCTATGGACATGACAAAGGATATTGGTGCCGGTCCTTATCTCAGCACAGTCAGATGGAGGCCGATGAGCTTCACCGTTGACAGCGTGACATATATAAATGAAAGAGCCATCTCCACACAGCAGACCGGATTCTCATTTATAGCCCAGAGCCGCAACTGGCTTCCTGACCCGGTAGGCGGCATTTTCTGGTTTGGTGTAGATGATACTTATTATACTGTTTATACGCCCATGTATTGCGGTATTACGGCAGTGCCAAAATCATTTGCCGTAGGTAACGGAGATATCATGACTTACAGCGACAATGCAGCATTCTGGGTCTTCAATGAGGTCACAAATTTTGTCTATACCCGTACCAGCCTGATGATTGATGATGTACAGGCAAAACAGAGAGAGCTTGAGCAGAAATACATGGCTGAAACAGCTGAGATAGACAAAACGGCTGAAGCCTTGTTCATGAAGTCGCCCAGAAAAGGAATGGCCCTGATCACAAACTATTCTGTAAATGCGGGAAACAATACTGTCAGCCAGTGGAGAGAGTTCTACAAATTCCTGTTTACCAAATATATGGATGGGAATGTAAAGACAAAAAGCGTTCCAAAGGAAGGATACAAATATGTTATGCCTGAACTAAAACAGCCCGGTTACCCGCAGGAGTGGTATCGCAGGGTGGCTCAGGATGCCGGCGAAAAGCTAAAACAGACGGGGCCGGCAGGACATTAAAAGTATTCACTAATTTCCGGCTTTAATTTGCAGATAATTAAAAAATTATTTGTAAGTTTGCGACCGATTTTGAAACGAGTAGAGAACACAAATTTTTCGCGCGATGAACTTAATGAAAGTAGTTGAAAAAGAGTATGCTGTAAAGAATGAGTATCCGAAATTCAAGGCCGGAGACACAGTTACAGTTCATTATAAGATCAAGGAAGGTAATAAAGAGAGGATACAGCAGTATCGCGGCGTGGTCATACAGAGATCAGGCACAGGCAATACTGAGACATTCACGGTACGTAAAATGTCGGGTAACATAGGTGTTGAAAGGATATTCCCCACAGCATCACCCTTCATTGACAAGGTTGAGGTAAACAAGTACGGGAAGGTACGCAGGGCACGCATCTTCTACCTTCGTAAACTAACTGGTAAAAAAGCACGTATCAAGGAAAAGATATATTAGTCCTGAAGATATGTTAAAAGAAAAGGCTGCATTTCGGAGTCTTTAGAATACTTTGTGTAAACGCCAGTTGTCAAATTCTGCATCTATCCTCAAATTTAATCAAAAATTGTTGCAAGATCATACCCCAGTCCCGGATAGGCATGGTCCATTTTTTCTCGATATTGGTAATTGCCAGGTAAACAGCCTTAAGAGCAGCCTGATCGTGAGGGAAGACAGATTTGGTTTTTGTGTATTTTCTGATTCCGCGGTTCAGGCTTTCTATAACATTTGTTGTATAAACTATTTTCCTGATTTCCAGTGCGTAATCGAAGAATTGGGTTAACTCTTCCCAGTTATTTCTCCAGGACCTGACTGCATATGCATATTTATGGTTCCACTTCTTTTCAAAATTCTCAAGAGCCTGTTCTGCAGCTTCGATTGTAGAGGCATGATAGATTTCTTTCATGTCTGCTGCAAATTCTTTCTTCTCTTTCCAAACCACGTACCTGAGGGAGTTGCGAACCTGGTGGACAAGACAAAGCTGGGTATCAGCCAGCGGGAACACCCCCTTGATTGCCTCCGTAAATCCATTCAGATTATCAGTACTGGCAATCAGGATATCTTTTACTCCACGAGCTTTCAGGTCAGTCAAAACACTCATCCAGAACGAAGCACTCTCAGTCTCTGAGATCCACATGCCCAGGACCTGTTTTTTACCCTCTTGGGTGAGCCCAATAACCAGATAGATGGTTTTATTAATAACCTTTCCGTTATGCCGGATTTTAATCGATATGCCATCCATCCAGACTACAAAGTAGACTTCCTCCAGTGGGCGATTCTGCCATTCCCTGATCGCCTCGATCAATGCGTTGGTAATATTGGACACGCTGGTGGAATCGACCTGGACACCATAGATTTGCTCAATCTGCTCCTGGATATCGGTGGTGCTCATACCCCGGGAATAAAGACCAATGATAACATCGCCAATCTCATCAGATAACCGGCTTTCGTGCTTTGGAACGACCTTGGGATCAAACTCACCGTTACGATCTCTGGGAACATTTACAGTAATCTCCCCAAGGTTTGTTTTAAGGGTCTTGGTATAATCCCCATTACGTGAGTTGCCGCTGTTATCACCTTCCTTAGAGTGTTTTTCATAGCCCAAATGATCTGTCATCTCGGCTTTAAGCATCTGGTTGACTCCTTCTTTGAATAAATCACTGAAGAAATCATCAAAGTCCTTCCGGTCTTTAAAATCTTTCCAGAAGTCTTTCGGAATGTCAAGTTTCTTTTTCATCGCTAACTGAATTAAAATTAAAATTAATAATCTTTCGAGGTCGGTTTTCCCAATTTTTGTGTTGGAAAAACCACCTCTCAGTTAGCGTTTACACAATCTTATCTATACTCCCTGGGGTGGGAAAATTATTGCAGCATTAGATAGACAGCATCCACCTCGCAAGAACTCTTGTACCGCGATACACGCATAGATCAGAAAGCTTGTACCTGGATTGCAAAAAACACGCCGTACTCTCCTCGCACCTGGACAGTTTATCGTTTAAAGTACCAGGACCATGCCTGGATGTTTCGTCGAGTAACGCTCTTTTTATAGTCTTAAATAAAGTTTCAGTGATAGTGTTTCAGAAAGTGTGTCTGACTTTATCTCCGTTTGTGTACAACTTGCATATATCAATACAACCTTTCCACTTTCCCCCGTTTTTTACAACCATCTCACCTTTTCTTCCCTACGACCTCCAACAACTGGTCAATCTTCTCTTTCAAATACTTTAACTTTGTTTGTTATCTTTTTCCTGCTTAAACTTCTCTCTTTCAATCTTTAACAACTCTTCAAACAATTTCGTAGCCTGTTCCATTGAAAAGTGATTGAGATTCTCAACATTTGTAATAGGGCCTATATTCGAAGCACTTACTTTGCAGTTTTCATAAAAATTGTTGGTGTAATATAAAACTGTTTCTTCGGTAAATCTTTTTAGCCCTTCTTCGGTAACGCCCAAAACATCAGCTACCTGTTTCATTTTTTCATCATCAATTTTTTCGGCCTGCTCCATTTTTGAAACAGCTTGTTTTGTTACTCCTAACATATCACCCAATTCGGTTTGAGTCATTCCCCGAAGGCGGCGTATTCTCTCAATTTTTCTGCCTATGTGTAGGGCATTTGTATAGGTATCAGTTTCCATTATCCTGAGTTTAATTCTGTTGTTAATTAGTTTATTTACTTGGTAATTATCTGTTCTTTAATAATTCAATCTTCTCCCTTTCACTTTGCAGCAAACGTTCGTACAACTCAACAATTTTTTCAATGGGATTAATTTGTAATGCAATTGCAGTTCCCCCATCAGAAATAGTGGCATCATTATAGTTATTATTGATATTATAAATAGCCCTTTCAACGTCAAAGTCTCTAATCACTTCGGGAGATACACCCAGTACACCTGCAATTTTCGACAATAATCCGTCATCTATTTCACCCTGCTGCTCTATTTTCGAGACCTCCGACTGGCTTATGCCCAAATCAGCAGCTAAGGCTTCCTGCTTCACTCCCATATACACCCGGACTCTTTGAACATTCCGTCCAATATGTCTTTGGGTTGTTTTTTCTGTTGTTTCTGACATCATAGGTAGAATATTTTTGTACGAATATAATAAAAGTCAACCAGATAAAATTAAAAGTCAACCATAAAAGTTGCCCGAACAAATCTACACAACTTAGTTTTGTCCTCAATAAAACGTAAAGAGCCCATAGCAAATCCGGTTTTTTGTTTCAGGTCTTTAGGTTGTTAATCCTTCAAAGCTATGAAAAATAGTGTCAAAGCACACTCTTGTGCTAAAGGATTTTTTATGCTTTTTTAAAAGCATCATTAGACGTTTATCGTTAACTACCAATTATTTACCTAACCTAAAACACCAATCACTATGAAAAAAAACAAGCCTTATTTTCCAAAACTACGCCTGACCGGGTCAGGCTTCCGGGTAGCCGGCTCTGCGTCGCTGAGTGCGCGCAGGCGGTTCAGGTTGTTGTGCTTTATGTGCCTGGTCCTATTAACGTTTGTAACAGCGGCGAATGGCCAAACCGTTATCGTTAAAGGCCTGGTCACCGACGAGTCGGGCGAGCCGTTGCCTGGTGTTACAGTAATCATCAGGGGGACTCCATCAGCCGGAACTACAACCGGAACCGACGGAAACTATACTCTGAAGGGCGTGCCATCCGATGCGGCGCTTTCCTTTTCCTTTATCGGTTTTAAAACAGCGGAAGTCCCTGTTGAGGGACGAACGCAGATCGATATACAACTGCTGGAAGATATTACAGCCATTGGGGAAGTAATTATTAATGCCGGGTATTACTCGGTAAAAGATCGCGAACGTACCGGCAGTATCACAAGAGTAACTGCCAGAGAGATTGAAAACAGGCCCGTAAGCAATGTGCTTTCTGCGATACAGGGTCGCATGGCCGGGGTAAACATCACCCAGGGCAGCGGGGTTCCGGGAAGCGGTTATAAAATACAAATACGAGGGATCAACAGCCTGAGAAGAACCGGCAATTACCCCATGTATATTATCGACGGGGTTCCCGTAACCGCCAATTCTCCTTCCTCTGTATCCGGAACCATTCTTCCCTATGGGGAGATTGATCCGCTAAATGCCATTAATCCCAATGACATCGAAAACATTGAGATACTGAAGGATGCCGATGCCACGGCCATTTACGGTTCCCGTGGCGCCAACGGGGTCATCCTGATCACCACCAGGAAAGGAAAAACCGGCCGAAAACCAGCCTTCAGCATAAACAGCAGTTACGGGCTTAGCCGTGTGGCCAGTAAAATGGAGCTGATGAACACTGAGCAATACCTTGAGATGCGCCGGCAGGCTTATGCCAACGACGGCATTACCAGTTATCCTGCTAATGCGTATGATATTAACGGTACCTGGGACCAGGAAAGGTATACGGATTGGCAGGACGAGCTGATTGGCGGAACTGCTGTCAACTCTACCCTGCAACTCTCGGTTAGTGGTGGCAGCGAAAACACCGGTTTTTTAATAAGCGGCAGTCATAACGAGCAAACCACGGTGTTTGCAAAAGACTTCAGGTACAAGACCAATAACCTGTCAGGCAGTCTTAATCATCGCTCCGATAATAACAGGTTTACACTGAATGCTTCGGGACTATTTTCAGCTCAAACCAATAACCTGATCCAAAGTGATATAACCGGCAAGACCCTTCAACTTAGCCCCAATGCCCCGGCATTGTATAAGGATGACGGCAGCCTGAACTGGGGAAATAATACTTTTACCAATCCCGTGGCGGCTTATGAAAGCACTTACTACAACGACAGCAAAACATTAAATACCAATCTTAACCTGGGGTATGAACTGTTTCCATCCGTATTTTTAAAATTTAACGGGGGCATCAATTACCAGGTTTTTGAAGAACTGGCATTAAGTCCCAATACGATATATAATCCTGCTTACGGAATTACAACAGCCAATTCGAGCGCCACTAAAGGTACTTACCAACAATTTTCTTATTTACTGGAACCTCAGTTAAACTACAAACACAATTTCAAAGATCACGAAGTGGATGTATTGATCGGGGGAACCTTTCAGCAAAAACAATCTTTTTCTTTGAGCCTTTTCAGTTACGGGTTTGAAAGCAATTCCCTGATCACCAACCTGGAAGCAGCAAGTAATCTTTTGGTTAACAGTGATCAGAAAACAGATTACAAATACGCCGCGATTTTCGGTCGTATTAATTACCAATACAAAAACCGGTATATTTTAAACCTCACCGGGCGTCGCGACGGTTCCAGCCGCTTCGGGCCGGATAACCGGTATGCAAATTTCGGGGCCATTGGGACTGCCTGGCTGTTCTCCAAAGAGAAGTTTCTTAAAGACAATAAATGGCTGAGTTTCGGTAAACTCAGAGCCAGCTACGGGCTTACCGGTAGTGACCTGATCGGCGATTACCAGTATCTGGATACTTATACGGTTAGCAGTACAATATATGGAGGCGGTACCATCCTTTATCCATCCAGGCTATACAACCCGTATTTCAGCTGGGAGAAAACCACCAAGCTTGAGGTGGCCCTGGATATGGGCTTTCTGAACGACCGTGTTCAATTCAGTGCCGCATGGTACCGGAACCATTCCGGGAACCAGCTTGTAGGCATTCCGTTACCAAGAACCACGGGCTTTAGCAGCATACAGGCCAACCTTGCCGCTACCGTGGAAAACAGGGGACTGGAACTGGAGCTTAATACCACTCCGGTAAGAACAGGTGACTTCCAATGGAATAGCAATCTTAATATCAGTTTTCCGAAAAACAAGTTGCTGTCATTCCCCGGGTTGGAAGGTTCTACTTACGCTAATACGTATGTAGTTGGCTATTCAACCTCAATAGTGAAAATTTACAATTACGAAGGCATCGACCCGTCAACCGGTCTCTATACTTTCACGGATTATAATGAAGATGGCAGTATCTCGTCCCCTGAAGACAACCTGGTGATAGAGGAAGTGGGGATCAGGTATTTCGGAGGCTGGTCTAATCAAGTCTCCTATAAACACTGGGAGTTCTCCTTTTTATTCCAGTTTGTAAAACAAATGCAACGTAATTATAATAGCCTGATGCCGTACCTGGGTGCTATGTACAACCAGCCGGTTGAGGTGCTGGATGTATGGTCGGAAAGCAACCCCGATGGCCGGTACATGCCTTATACTGCAGGTTATAATTCACAGAAAAACAAATTAATAGGGTATTTTAAGAGCAGTACCGCTACTATTAGTGATGCTTCCTTTATCCGGCTGAAGAACATACAACTCAGCTACCGGTTGCCGGTAAACAAATATATTCAGGATGTATTAATCTATGCACAGGCGCAAAACCTTTTAACCATTACAAATTACTTTGGTTTGGACCCGGAGTTTACCCTTACCGGCTATTTACCTCCATTGAAAACATGGTCTTTTGGATTTCAGTTTAACTTCTAAAACCGACAATATGAAAAAAATATTTGTATTATCCTGTATGGGATTATTGCTTCTTGCAGGATGTGAAAGGTTAGTGAAAGTGGATTATCCCACTGACCAGATAGGCACTACACAGGTGTTCGAAGACATTCAAACCGCCGATGCAGCCCTGGCAGGCTTATATGCCGGGTTGCGGGATCAATCCGTCTTAAACGGCGGTAGTTACAATGGCATCAGTCCACTGTTGGATTCATACGCAGACAATTTAGAGTGTTATTATAATGGTCAGGCAGTCATTGATATCTATCAAAATCAGCTACAGGAAACAAATTCGACTATAGCAAATATTTGGAATACGGCGTATCAGCAAATCTATTATGCCAATGCAATCATTAGTGGAGCGGAGAATTCAACGGCATTGTCCGTTGATAATAAAAGCCGCTTAAAAGGAGAAGCCCTGCTCATACGTTCGCTGATCTATTTTTACCTGCAACAGCTTTTCGGAGATATCCCTTATACTGCCAGCCTTGACTATGAATACAACCGGACCTTAAGCAAAACGGAAGCAACGGCAGTATTGGAACAGCTTGAAACAGATGTGACGGAAGCCACAAGCCTGCTGAAGGATGATTACCGGGATGCGGAACGCATTTACCTCAACCGCAAAGCAGCGCAATTGCTTCTGGCACGTATTTATCTGCTGCGGGGCGAATGGTCGCTTGCGCAGCAGACGGCAGACAATATTCTGCAATCGCCCTTATACGAATTTCAGACCGATATCAATGAAGTATTTCACAAATCGGGTACGCATATCCTCTGGCAGCTAAAACCCCAGAACAGCGGCGATGCCACAAAGGAGGCCAGTTTCTATTATTTCACCGATGCGGCTCCAAATTCATATACTCTTACCACGGATCTGGTCAATACCTTTGCCGATAATGACCTCCGGAAACAAGAATGGATGGCCGAAGTGACGTTTAACGGTAATACCTGGTACCGACCCTGTAAGTATATAAACATTTCTGGTACAAACACCAACGAGTATTCTGTGGTTTTTCGCCTCGAAGAGGTGTACTTTATTATGGCCGAAGCCCTGGCAAAACAAGCCCGCGTTGAAGAGGCCCTGCCCTATCTGAATGCCACCCGTGAAAGAGCCGGGCTGACCGTATTCACCTCTTTATCGGGCGAGGATTTTATCGATGAGCTTCTGGCAGAAAAGCGGCGCGAATTTTTTGCGGAATTCGGTCATCGCTTCATTGACCTGAAACGGCTCGGCCGGTTGGATGAATTAACTGCCTTAAAATCCAACTGGGAGAACTACAAACAGGTCTGGCCTTTACCTCAGAACGAGATGCTGCTGAATCCCAACCTGTCTCCGCAAAACACCGGCTATTGACATGAGATTCCTGTTTTTATTTTCATTCCTGTGCCTGCCGTTTACGGCAGGCCGGGAATTGTCTGCGCAAAATATCCCTGAAGCTTATCAGGGAATTGCAAACAAATATTACAGGCTCACTGATCAGAAGATGAGCGAAGACGGCAGGTGGCTCACCATCCGCAAATCCTATGACCTGAACAGGGATACGATTCTGATCTTCAGCAGCCGGCATCCCGGGCAGCCTGCAGGCTACAGGACAAAAGTGGGACTCATTGCTTTTTTAAACAATGATAACCTGCTCATGCAAGGTCCGCACCAGGCAGAGCTATGGAACCCGGAAGAGCAAACAGCAATTTATTTCGAGGGTGTAAAACAGATTCAGGCTTTAAGAAGCAACAAGAAGTTCCTGCTGCATTACAATGAGGGAGAAAAAAACAGGCTGGAATTGCGTGACAGCTGCGGAGAACTTTTAAACGCAACCGATAATGTGAGTCAGTTTTATACCACCGGAACCGATCACATCTATGCCGTTACCGAAAATGAGGATGGCAAATTCAGAATTGTCTTGTTAAAAAACAAAACGACGGAAAACCTATATGTGACCTCCCAAAAAATATCTTACCTGGAAGCAGACCCCGGTGAACATGGGATCATGGTTTATGAGCAAAATCCGGACACCGATTCCCGGGAAGTGCTGTACCTTGATTTAACAACCAAAGCCTGCTTTCCACTAAAGGAAGCGCTCACGGTGTCAATTCAGAATGGATTCAGGGAAGTGATCCGGGAAGGAAGCATCTATTTTATAAAACTTATGTTACACAAGGAAAAGGCAGACACCTCTTTGGCAGATATCTGGTATGGGAATGATAATCAACTGGAAGAAAAATTTTATCCCCCAATCCCGGATTTACGTTATGTGTGGGAACCAAAGGAAAAAAGAGTACGGCAAATAGGGAACGATAGTCTGACCACTAATATCAACCTGGGCAATGACCGCTATTTTTTAACCTTTGACCCCTATTATTTCCAGGACTACACCACAGAGAGCACTCCGTTGAAGATGTATGTTTATGACAGGATTCACGACCGGTATTCAGTTCTTGACACCATTTCCCCGGAGTTGTACTTGTCCGGAAACGGCGAGTATGTTCTGTCACCTAAGGACAGAGAGTGGTACCTTTACCATATTCCGTCAGGTAACAAAAAACATATTTCCGGCAAAGGCCCGGGTACACCCTGGTTCACCGCTGATGGTGATGCCGTGTTCTTTGTGGGAGAAGGGGCATTATGGAAATATGAATTAAAAAGTGGCTTGCTTGTTGAAGAAGCCGTTTTCAAAGGATGCCAGACCAGTATCATAAATGGAGAATGGGAAGGCATCAGTTCCCGTGAGGGTATGTTTAGTAAACAACTGTTAAATTCCCTGAAGCCCCTGGTGATCAGGTTATATGACCCACAGGAAAATGTAACTTCTTATGTCTTATGGAACAAAGGTAAATCAAAGATAATTATACCGCCAACAGCCATGCATATTCAATTCCTCAAGTACAACAAGTCATTCGATTGCTTTTCCTGGGTGGAGGAGGATTATAATATGCCGCCCCGCCTGGTCTATAGAAAGATGGGTGAAGAGAAGAAAGTACTATATCAAAGCAATAAAGCAGATACGGCCATTTTATCTCTGAGACAGGAAATCATCTCCTATATTGACAGTGATGGCGTTCCACTGAAAGGTATTCTGTATTACCCTTTGGAATATAATCCTTCTGCTAAATACCCGATGGTAGTCCATATCTACGAAAAGCAGCGACACCTTGCCAACCGGTACCTGAATCCTTCGTATTACGAAGGCCAGGGATTTAACATCAGGTTACTCATTGAAAAGGGTTATTTCGTTTATCTACCTGACATCGTCATACATGGAATAAACGGTCCCGGAGTGGATGCTTTGGATTGCGTGAACAAAGCGCTGGACGCTATAGACGGCAACCAGTTAATAGATAAGCAAAGAATTGGACTGATAGGGCACTCCTTCGGAGGTTATGAAACCGACTTTATCGCTA
>DATKUS010000076.1:0-18348 GCA_035530535.1 Bacteroidales bacterium | reverse complement strand
TGTAGGTATGTTTTTTATCCTGATAGCGTTCTTAATGGTGGAAAAGGCAACAGGGCAAATGAGTTTTGACGCTCTGTTACCATATTTTTCAGGTCATGATAATTTATTACTTTTTATCCTTTTTTTTATCGGTTTTGGCATCAAGGCGGGGTTCATTCCTATGCACACATGGCTTCCTGAGGCCCATCCTGCAGCTCCGTCGCACGTTTCCGGTGTAATGTCCGGCGTGATGATTAAAATGGGAATATACGGGATTATCAGGGTACTGATATCAGTACAAACTGATTTGCTTTTGATAGGCGTCATTATACTTGTAATTTCCCTCATATCTGGTGTTCTTGGTGTAATGATGGCAATAGTGCAGCACGATCTCAAACGATTGCTGGCATACCACAGCATTGAGAACATAGGTATCATTGGTGTTGGAATTGGCCTGGGTATGATAGGCATGGCAACAAATAATGCAGCTCTGTCCTTACTCGGCTTTAGCGGGGGCTTGCTCCATGTATTGAATCATTCACTTTTCAAATCGCTCCTTTTTTTTAATGCCGGATCTGTATTTAAGGCCACCCATACGCGTAACATTGAACATCTTGGAGGCCTGAGCAAGACCATGCCCTACACATCAATGCTCTTTCTTGTAGGTTCTTTAGCCATATGCGGCTTACCACCCTTCAATGGCTTTATTTCCGAGTATCTGATTTACCTTGGTATGTTTAAAAGCCTCTCAGTAGTCAATCTGTATCAGTCCATTATCATTTTAGGAACTATTGTGGGGCTTTCGCTTATCGGAGGACTGGCAATATTCTGTTTTACCAAAGCATTTGGAATTGTTTTTCTCGGAGAGCCACGCACTGAAAAAGCTTTACATGCAAAAGAAGTGAGCAGAGATATGATTTTTGCCCAGTTCATACCCGTAGCTTTTATTATTCTTATCGGTTTGGGATCTGTGTATTTTGTCAAGCCTGTTTTTAAAATTGTGGCACAGACATTCAGTCTGCCCGATATGTCCATATTAACAGGTACAATGGCAGATAACCTTACCCAGATAAGCATTTTGGGCGGCATATTCGTCGTAATAACTATTACCTTACTATTTTACAGGTTTTTGCATCTTAAAAATAAACAAGTTGAAACCGGTCCTACATGGGGCTGCGGCTATACAGCCGGAACAAGCAAACAACAATATACCGCAACCTCTTATGCCTATAATTACAATCATCTTGCAAAACCCCTGCTCCAGACAAGAAAAATAATGGATGACATTGGCGAAGATGAAATATTCCCCGGAAAAAGGACTTTTATCTCTCATAGTGACGATATTTTTAAAAAGTTGCTGATTGATAAACCCATAGATTGGTTTTCAGGTCTTCTGAAAAAGATTGCAGTAATGCAAACCGGACTGATTCAGCATTACATACTGTATGCTTTTGTCTTTATGCTGCTTGTATTTATTCTAACCTATTTTAGCCTTATCTGAACATGCTGGGATTTACTTTGATTATAATTGCAGCTCTCTTCTTTCCAGGCCTGATATTAAAAACGAAAAGTATTGCCTCGGGACGTAAAGGTCCGGGTATACTGCAGCCTTTAAAGGATATTTCAGTTTTGATGCACAAGGGCAGCGTTTTCAGTAAAACCACAGGGGTAATATTTCAGATTGCCCCGGTTGTTACGTTGTCAACCATTCTCTGTGCTATGCTGGTAATACCTTCTGCAAATCAGGAGGCAATTATTTCATTTGAAGGTGATTTTGTTTTTTTCTCTTACCTGCTTGCTTTCGGTAAATTCTTTGCAATAATTGCAGCTCTTGATACAGGGAGCAGCTTCGAGGGGATGGGAGCAAACCGCGAGGCTTTTTTCTCCATGCTTGTTGAACCCGCCTTTTTCATTCTGCTTGCAACTTTTGCCATGTTTACGGGATATACTTCCTTCTCGGACATTTTTAGCCATTTTTTTATAACTGGGAATAATTATGTGTTGATATACAGTATTATAGGATTTTACCTGTTTATTCAGATTGCACTTGTAGAAAACAGCAGGCTTCCGGTTGATGACCCTAAAACTCATCTCGAACTTACCATGATTCATGAGGTTATGATATTGGATAACAGCGGTTTCGATAAGGCTTTAATTCATATCGGGTCATACCTGAAATTTGCAATTTATGGCGCTTTGATCTACGATGTGGTTGTTCCTGCAGGTTGGAATATATTCCTCCAGATCGTTCTTTTCCTGGCGATTCAGGCGGGATTTTCTATAATTATAGGCCTGACAGAATCATTCAGAGCCAGAAACAAAATGAATAAAAATCCAAAATTCATACTGACCATTTCAGCTATCGCCTGGATAGCTTTTCTGGTAGTTTTAATATTGACCCATAAACTTATTTGAAAGCCTGATATGGTAAATTACCTGATAGTTCTGTTTGCAGTGACCCTTGTATATTTTGCAGCTGCCGAAAGATTATTAATCTATTCAAGGCTGATAGGGTTGCAGGGATTATTGTTGTGCGGAATAGCTTTATTCGAGCTCAAGGAAATAAACACAGCCAACCTGATTTTTATAGCCTCAGAGACTTTGTTTTTTAAAGCTCTGTTAATCCCATACCTCCTTGGCAAGATCATTAGCCGGTCAGGCGTTACCAAAGTACATCATCAGGCAATGCCAGGATTCTATTTACTTATCCTTTCAATATTTGCCTTACTGCTAAGCGCCCTTCTGGCCAGTTCTCTTGTTAATCCCTTCGTAAATACAATATATATGGCAATAGCCCTTTTTACATTATTTACAGGCTTGTTGCTGATAGTAACCCACAGACTGATAATCTCACATCTGATTGGGTTCTTAATAATTGAAAACTCAATTTTCATATTTTCTCTTGCGGTCGGGAATGAAATGCCTATGCTGGTCAACATAGGAATATTACTTGATATTTTTGTGGGAGTTCTGATTCTTGGTTTCTTTGGTTTAAGACTCAAACCGCACACGAACGAGTTAACAATGTTAAAAGATTAAGCAATGGTGCTTTTAAGCTTTTTTATCATTTCAGCACTTATGGGTATCTCGGTAGTTTTGCTTAGAAACAAAACTATTACCAGAATTATTACACTCAGTTTCGCGGTGATGCACATCGGTTTCACATTTTATTGCTGGACCAATCTTAACAAAACCGAATTAACCTATTTTTCATATAACAGCCTGGGGGTATTATTACTTTCAGTTTTATCGCTTCTGTCTGTTCCAACGGTTTATCATGGTTTTGTTTATGCAGCCGGCGATGAAGTAAAGAAATATAACATTTATCATGCTGCCCTGATCGCTTTGATGACTTTTATGACTGGCGCTTATCTGGCAAATGGAATGACTGTTTTATGGATTTTTGTGGAAGCGACTACGCTGGCCGTTGCTGCACTGATCTATCATGACCGGACTGAAATGGCTCTTGAAGCTACCTGGAAATATGTCTTCATCTGCTCTACAGGCATTGCTCTGGCTTATCTCGGAATATTATTCCTGGGTTTTATCTACGGCCGCAAAGATGCTGCTAACTTGTCTTTTGCTTCTTTTTCGTATATTATTAATAATGCCAACCCTCTTTATCTCAAGATTGCTTTTGTATTTGTATTAATCGGGTTCAGTACGAAGATGGGACTTTTCCCAATGCACACGGTGACCATTGATGCTCATTCTGTTGCACCGCCTCCAATCAGCGCTTTAATTTCCACAACTCTGATGAATGTCGGTTTCCTTGCTATTTTTCGCGTCTATACCCTTTTTTCCGGATCATCTATTCTGCCTTTCATGAATCATGTACTTATTCTGGCAGGAATGTTGTCTTTGTTGATAGCAGCGGGGTATATGCTTAAAGCAAAACATCTTAAGCGAATGCTTGCATATTCAAGCCTTGAAAACATGGGACTGGTCGCAATAGCTGTAGGCGTGGGAGGTATTGGTTATTATGCAGCGCTCCTTCTGTTGGTTTTGCATTCGCTTACCAAATCAAGTCTTTTTTACCAGATGGGGCAATTATCAAGGGTCCTTCATACATTTAAACTGGATGAATGCGGAAGATATATGAAACTATACCCTGCAGGCGCTCTGATCCTTATTGTCGGGATGATTTGCATTCTCGCCATCCCTCCGTCAGGAATGTTTATTACGGAATTCCTGATATTCAAAGGACTGGTCTTTAATGATCAATGGTTTATCCTGATAACAGCAATTCTTTTACTTTGCTTTGTGATCTATGCAATGAGCATCAGGATAATGCATATAGTCTTTTCCGACCCCAGAAATGAATTATCCTTAAGACCCCCGGATAATGTCAATGCCGCTGAAACAATAAGTCAGTTTCTCTTCCTGGGTCTTGTTGTTATAATGTGTTTTTACCAACCTCCATTTTTGGTAGATCTTATAAATCAAAGTTTTGCCTCTTTGCCACACTAGAAATCATGATTAGCCGGCTTTTCTCAGAAATAATAAATAATTCATCCCCTCTTGATAAGGGTGAAATACCTGTTTTGGAATATGGTGAATTTTATGACCAGGTATCAGAATGTCTGAATGACCAGGCAAAACATTGCATTGCTTATTATGGACAAAGAATATCAGGTAGCCTCAGGTTTTATTGTTGTATAGCTGATGATAATAGCGGCACTGTCAGAGTGTTTGCCCATGAAGAAAACAGGTCTGGGTCTGTCTTAAAATCATTAACTCCGGTCTCTCCCCAGCTTCATATTTTTGAGCGTGAGATCCATGAAAATTTTGGCGTTGAATTCGAATGCCATCCATGGCTGAAGCCGGTTAGATATTCGCATGAGCGGTCAGATAAATCAAAGGTCATTGATAACTATCCATTTTACGCGATAGAGAGCGAAGAATTACACGAAGTTGGTGTGGGACCCATTCACGCTGGTGTGATAGAACCGGGGCATTTCAGATTTATCTGTAATGGTGAAAAAGTTTTGCACCTCGAAATACAGCTTGGGTATCAACACCGTGGAATTGAAAAATTATTTCTGGTGAAAAAAGATCCATTACAACGATGCATTATTTCTGAAAGCATTGCAGGCGACACTGTAGTCGGCCATGCCCTTGCTCACTCTCAACTTATTGAATCATTAGCTGGAATTGAAGTCAGCGAAACATTGCAGATTGAGCGATGCATAGCTTTGGAAATGGAAAGGATTGCGGTTCATATTGGCGACACTGCCGCCTTATGCGGTGATGTTGCCTATCAGTTTGGCCAGGTTGTGTGCGAGGCGCTTAGAACCACAATAATAAACACCACACAACTATGGTGCGGAAACCGCTTTGCAAAAGGACTTGTACGTCCTGGTGGCAGTAATTATCCAATGACTGATGAGGTTGCAGAAGAGATACTCAGGGTACTGGGTGATTCGGGCAGACGATTTATTGAAATAACAGATAGAATCTATTCCCTGCCAAGCCTCCTTGAAAGGTTTGAGGATATCGGAGTTATCACAAGACAGCAAGCCTCAAGCATAGGAACTGTTGGAATGGCTGCCCGTACATGCGGTATTTTACGAGATATTCGCAAAACACATCCATTTCAGTATTTTAAAAACTATCAGGTAAAACCTTTAACGATTGAAGCAGGAGATGTCTATGCAAGAAGCATGCAACGCAACCTTGAGGTCAGTGAATCAGTCAGGATCATCCGGGAGCTTATTGGTATCTGGAAACTAAAGATTAAAGACATAAGAAAACCTGTCTATGATTATAAGTTAAAACCTGATACCTATGCAGTATCGATGACAGAAGGATGGAGAGGCGAAATATGCCACATTGCGGTTACGGATAGTAACGGGGAAATTGCACATTATAAGGTCATGGATCCTTCTCTGCATAACTGGATGGCTTTGGCTCTGGCAGTGCGAAACCAGGAGATATCGGATTTCCCGATCTGCAATAAGAGCTTTAATCTTTCATATTGCGGCCATGATCTTTAGACAACTCACCAGTGTGAAGCAATGAAGAAAGAACTAAAAGTGATCGCTGATCACGGAAAACAGTACATAACTGACCTCCGGAAACAGACTGTATCTGAGAGGTTCAGGGGCCTGCCGGTGATCTCCGATGAAATAACCCCAAAGGAGATTGAAGTAGCATGCTCCCTGTGCCCTGTTGATGCCATAGACCGGCAGACCGGATCAATTGACCTGGGCCGGTGTGCTTTCTGTAATGAATGTGCACTTTTGTTGCCACAGAAGATCCGGTTTGTAAATGATTACCGGATTGCAACAAACAGAAGGGAAGATCTCATAATCAAACCAGGTAATAAAAGCCCGCTGAGGCTTGATGAAGGTGCGGTAAGAAAGGATATAAGGAGATTGTTTAAGAAAGCCCTTAAACTGAGGGAAGTATCGGCAGGAGGGGATAATTCCTGCGAGATGGAACTTGCAGCTTCAGACAATGTCAATTTTGATTTTGGCCGTTATGGTGTTGAGTTTGTAGCATCACCACGCCATGCTGACGGAATTGTGATCACAGGTCCCATTACTGAAAATATGTCCCGTGCTCTTGATATCTGTTATGAAGCTGTGCCGTCGCCAAAAATTATCATTCTGGCGGGTACTGACGCCATCAGCGGAGGCATTTTTGAAGGTAGCCCGGCATTGAACAGGAGTTTTATCGCTGATCACCATATTGATCTCTACGTTCCAGGTAATCCGGTACACCCGCTTACTTTTATAAACGGAGTGATGGACCTGCTTGGATTATAGTTATTTAGGCTGCAGAAGATCAATAATTGCCCTGCTCATCGCTGTCACACCGGTGACATAGGCAGGTTGAAAATCAGGGTAGAATGTGGAACTGTGAAGAGCAGGAAGATTACTGTTCTTTATTTTGCTCTCAGTATATTTTGCCAGATTGGCTCCGCCAAGCCAAAAGAGACCGATTTTTACCCCTTCAGGCGTGCGACCATATTTGCCGAAGTCTTCCGCTACCGTTGACGGATCAACTTTGATTGCGTTTTCTTTTCCAACGACAGTACCCATGGATAGTGCAACCCTGTTGACAAGATCCGGATCGTTTGCCACGGGTGGAGTATACTCTTGCCCTATAGTGATCTCAGGCAACAGTTCATCAGTGAGTCCGGCAGAGTAGGCTACTCCCTCAGTAATTCTTGTAAGAGCCGCAACGATCTGCCGGTACACTTCATCCGTGAAGAACCGTATTGTTAGCTGCAGGTCAACCTCTGATGGAATAATATTATGTTTTGTGCCACCGTGAATTGAACCCACCGTCACAACAGCCGGAGAGACCGGGTTGATCTCACGGCTGACAATAGTCTGATAATCAAGTATAATTCTTGCAGTAAGTACAATGGGATCAATTGTTTTATGCGGCATGGCGCCATGGCCTCCTACACCGAATATCTTAACATCCACAGAGTTGACACCGGCAAAAATGGGGCCGGGATAATAACCGAATGTCCCGGTTGGTAAATCCGGACTTACGTGCCATGCGAGTGCATAGTCAGGCACATGGAAACGGGTAAAAAGACCATCAGCGATCATCGGGCCTGATCCGCCGCTAACTTCCTCGGCAGGCTGTGCTACTGCAACAATTGTCCCTTTCCACTTCCCTTTAAGTGAGACAAGTGTTTCAAGAGTCCCCAGCCAGACTGTCATATGAAGATCATGACCGCAGGCATGCATAACAGGCGTCTCAGCTCCGCGACTGTCAATGGCGGTAACCTTGCTCGCAAATGGAAGTTGTGTCATTTCCTTAACAGGTAAAGCATCCATGTCAGTCCTCAGCATAATGACAGGTCCTTTACCATTGCTGAAAACACCCACAACACCGTTACCCCCCACGCCGGTGGTCACCTTGAAGCCAAGTTTCTCAAGAGCGTCAGCCATTTTTAATGCGGTTCTGAACTCCTGCAGAGATAGTTCGGGATTCTGATGCAGATCAGTGTAAAGTGCTTCAGCCCGGGGTAAAGATTTATTTACCTCCCTGGTAATAAGGTCATTAATATCCTGGGCAAGCCCTTGTGAGACACAGAAGGCCACCAGAATTGCTGATATTTGAATCCTTTTTTTCAGGGTCTGAAGGTTAATCTCTTCAAAATTAGAAATTTATTTGAATATTCCCCTTCTCATCCGAAAAATCCGGTTTTTGACTCATTCACCCACCCTTTTTATTACTTTAGTTTTTTCTTATTATGGTCCATTATCATGAAACCTCCATGTATCAATATTCTCAAACACGATGGAATATTAATGAGTCCCCGGGGGGCCATCTGACCAGACAATAATTTATATAAGGATGAAAAAGATATTATTAATAGGAACAATTGCAGCCATGGGAATTGCATTATTTACCTCATGCCATCAGACTGAGAAGAAATCAGATGTGGCCGACGAATTTTCATATGAAGCAGACAGGTTTGAAGATATCAGCGTCCTCAGATACCGTTTGCCCAATTTTGAGCAGCTGACACTTCAGGAGAAGGAGTTGATATATTATCTCTCTGAAGCAGCCCTTTGCGGACGGGATATCTTCTGGGACCAGAATTTCAAATATAACCTGGTCATCAGGAAAATTGTCGAGGCTGTCATAGATTCTTATAATGGAGACAGGGAAAGTGATGAATTCAAGGCTTTCCTTACTTATGCCAAACGCATATTTTTTGCAAACGGTATACATCATCACTATTCAAATGACAAATTTGTTCCGGGTTTTCCGGCAGAATATTTTGCGACCCTGGTGAAAGGGAGCGATGCTTCACTTCTTCCCGTTCTTCAGGGATCGGATACTGAAGGTCTCATTGCTATGCTCACTCCTATACTTTTTGACCCCACCCTGTATCCGAAACGTGTTAACCAGTCAGAAGGTGCTGATATGATAACTACCTCTGCAAATAATTTTTATGAGGGTGTAACGCAAGCCGAAGCTGAGAAATATTACGGTGCGCTCGTTGATCCGGATGATATGACTCCTGTTTCATGGGGGCTGAACACAAAAGTGGTGAAGGAGGATGTTAAGATCATTGAAATTCCTTATCGGAGCGGCGGACTGTACGGAGATGCCATTGACAGGATAGTAGCATGGCTCGAAAAAGCAAAGGCAGTAGCTCTCAGCGATTTGCAGAAGCGCGAGATAGGATTGCTTACTGACTATTACCGCACCGGGGATCTTAAAATATGGGATGACTATAATATTTTGTGGGCTGGAAATACAGGTTTGTCAGTAGACTATATAAATGGCTTTATTGAAACATACGGTGACCCGCTGGGAATAAAGGCTACATGGGAATCTGTGGTTGACTATAAGGATCTGGAGGGATCAAAGCGCACATCATTAATTACTGCCAATGCTCAGTGGTTCGAAGATAATTCACCGATAGATCCACGGTACCGTAAGGAGAAAGTTACCGGTATTGCTGCCAGCGTAATAAACGTGGCGATGCTCGGAGGCGACTGCTACCCGGTCTCGCCGCTGGGGATAAACCTGCCTAATTCCAACTGGATCAGGAGCCAGGCAGGATCCAAATCGGTTACCCTTGCAAACATCACCGACGCAAAGGATATTACAGCGAGGGGTAGCGGCTTCCTTGAGGAGTTTGCTTTTGATGACGCTGAGATAACCAGGGCAAAGAATTATGCTTCACTCGCCGATGCCCTTCACACTGACCTGCATGAATGCATAGGGCATGCGAGCGGCAAACTTGCCCCGGGGACCGACCCGAATGCACTTAAGAACTATGCCTCACCGCTGGAAGAGATGAGAGCTGATCTTTTTGCCCTTTATTACCTTATGGATCCTAAGCTGATAGAAATAGGATTGATCTCCTCACCCGAAACAGGGAAGGCTGAGTATGACAATTATATCCGTAACGGACTTCTGACACAGATAGTCAGGGTAAATCCAGATAAGGACATTGAACAGGCTCATATGCGCTGCCGTGCTGCAATATCGCACTGGGTATATGCAAAGGGTGTGCCGGAAAATATTATTGAGATTGTATCACGGGATACCAAAAAATATGTCAGGATCAATGATTATCAGAAGCTTCGTCTTTTTTTCGGGGAGATGCTGAAAGAGGTACAGCGTATCAAATCGGAAGGTGATTTTGCAGCTGGAAAAGAGATGATCGAAAAATACGGCGTCAAAATAGACCCTGTCCTTCATTCAGAGATCCTTGCTCGTTATGCGAAGCTAAATCTTGCTCCTTACAGTGGTTTCGTAAATCCGATTTTAAAGCCTGTGACAGATGCAAACGGCAATATCACTGACATCACTGTTGAGTACTGTTCAGATTTTCTGGGACAGATGATGGAGTACGGAAAGAGATACTCATTTCTGAATTAAGAATTAAGAATTGCCAGGAACTTGTTACCTGAGAGATCTGCCTGAGGTAACTTTTTTCGTTCTCCTTCGTTCGGAGAGTATCATCCAGACGAGATATATTGCAGCGATGATGAGCAGCACAATGATGCTGTACCTGACAACAAGAGCTATGTTCATACCCTCTCCCCCGGTTGTTGGCGGTCTCACTGAATGGCCTACATCAATGCCAAAGAGATTCTTTATAAAGAAAAGGAGGAAGAACGACAGAAGACCCGCCGCAACGGGAGTTGTGACCCAGCCTGAAGCGATGTTGCCCAGCAGTTTAAGATTGATATTCCTGACGCCCTTGTAAAGACCCACCCCCAGGATAGCTCCTACAATGACCTGGGAGCTTGATACCGGTACCAGTGGAATGGCCGGCAGGCCAAATGAGACAATGAGCCGGGAGAGCGATGATGAAGAGAATATAAATAGTACAAGTGCCTGCGAAAGCACCACTACCAGGGCTGCCTCGGAGGAGAGCTCGAAAAGATTGTTGCCCACGGTCTCGATCACCTTTTTTGAATATGTCAGAATTCCTGCCGCAATTGCAATGCCGCCAAGAAGAAACAGCTGTTGCGCTCCTGTAAGGGTAAATATTCCGAAATCAGCGTCCCCGAGGCTTATACTGGGAACAAAAACGCCCATCACGTTTGCAATGTTATTGGCACCGAGACTAAATGCTCCGAAAGCTCCCACCAATATTAATCCGGTTTTTATATATGATTCATAGACAAGAAGGTGCACTTTTATCCTTTTTCGGGTAATCTTAATAAGGTGATATAGTGCATATGCAAAAGCTGCCCCCAGCAGCGGTCCTGTGATCCATGTTGTGATGATCTGCGTGAGTGATCTTATATCTACAGTGTTATCTGTAAATAAGTTCCAACCGACTATTGCACCTACTATTGCCTGCGTTGATGAGACCGGGAGTGCAGCTTTTGACATGAACCAGACAGTGAGGCCTGCTGCCAGTGCTACGGTAAATGAGCCTCCTATGGCATTGACTGATCCAAGCCTGCCAAGGGTGTCTGATGCTCCTGCACCCTGCAAAACGGCTCCGATGACAACAAATACAGATGCAATTACTGCGGCACGGGTGAATGATATCAATCTTGATCCGACAGCGGAACCAAAAATATTGGAGGCATCATTGGCACCCAGTGACCAGCCCAGGAATAATCCGCTCGAGATAAATAAAATTATCATTTCTTCAGAGCATTAGCTTTACAGCCATTGATGCAAGCAGATCTGCGGCATTCTGGGATCTGTCAGAGATGCTTTCAATATGATGGACTATATAGCGGATATGAGCTTTCTCGGCCAGGGAGAGCTCATTCATCTCATGAAATACCTTTTTCTTGAGGTGAAAAGCAGCTTTATCAGTCTCACGTTCAAAGAAATAGACCTTAAGCAGCTTCTCTCTCACGAGGTGAGGCTCCCTGAAGAATGACCGGGCAGCAGGCATGAGTTCCTCGGCGGCATTCGCGGAAACTTCGGAAAGCGAGATAAAGTCGAGGGACAGAGATACAGGTATGTTGGGCATTTCGATATAAAACTCGTTCAGTGAACCCTTTGCCGTGTCAATAATCTCATCAAGCTGATCGAGCAGCCTCACCAGCTCGCTCCGTTGCTGTGGAAGGACAGAGTGAATGATCATATCATTTTCGATGGCCCTTTGCAGTTTATCAGCCTTTCCCTCCATCTCGTCAATCTTCTTCAGATGAGCCTCAAAAGCTTCATGATCACCGTTTACGTATGACTTAACTCCCTCTTTAAAGATGAGTATTCCGATCTCTATTGTATCAAAGAACTCGTCAATCCTGACCGTCAGTTCCTTTGTTGTGCGGGTAAAAAGCGACATTTGCCGGGTTTGTGTTGGTTAAAACAAATATATTAAGAAATATTGCTCAGTTGAGTAAGGATCAGAAATCTATGACCTTCTCTACTTTGTGACTCTTAAGGTAACCTTTAATAATGATCTGGATGTCACGGTTATCCTGTGCATTTTTGATGCATTCATGTATAGCTGATAATCCAAATCCGATATCACTGATGTTAAAGAAACCGTACCCGGCATATTTCCCGTTAACTATTTTTACGGCTGACCGCTCATCATCATCGCGTCCTTTATCAATTATGAAGAAATTCCTTCCGGTAAAAATGAACTCGTCAAGCGCCTTTGCAGCCCTTTCATTATAATCGGCAGTACTCTCTTCGCAGCAGCAGGCTCCTCTGCAGAGGCTCACCTGCCTGTGAAAGCAGGGACCGTCAGTCTCATACATCCCGCACAGTTTCTGACAGAGCCCATAGGTCTCTATCAACTGTTCAAGTTTGGCTCTGACCCTGATGCGGGATGTGAAGAGCGAAAGCGGCACTTCATCATCCTTTACATTCCTGTATTCAAACCTGATATATCCGTTTTCATCACGGAAGTGATAAATACCCCAGTGAAAACCGGTACGGCGCTGTGCCCTGTTGAAAACAGGCTTACTGGCTTTTATCTCGAACGATTCAAGCAGGAGTGCTATCAACTCGCTTCCTGTTCTCTCCCAGCTAATATCTGCAATCATATCGCGCATCTCCATTGCACGGGCATTGCCGTTGTTTGAGAGATGTGTACTGACCCTCTTGTAAAGGTTCCGGCTCTTGCCGATATATATTAAATCACCTTTTTCATCATAAAAGTAGTAGACCCCGGGCTCCTCAGGCAGATTCTCAGCTTTTGTTATATCAAGAGAAGGATGAAGTTTTGCTGCTTTATGGTTTTTTATCAGCCCCTTGCCTCCAGGGCAAAATTGACTGTCCCTCTCAATCAGCAGTTCAAAAAGCTTTACTGTAGCCATGGCATCGCCTGAAGCCCTGTGCCTCCCATGGATAGCTATTTTCAGGTCCTTGCACAGATTGCCAAGTCCGTATGATTTATGCCCGGGCAGGAGCTTTCTGCTAAGAGATACTGTGTCAAGAAGGGGCCTGTGAAAATTGTAACCGAGCATAGCAAACTCCTGTCTGAGAAATGAATAGTCAAACCGGGCATTATGCGCCACGAAGACTTTGCCTTCTGTCAGCTCCACAATCTTTCTCGCCACCTCAAAAAACTTTGGAGCATCCTCAACCATCTCATTTGTGATACCTGTCAGGCTGGTGATAAAATAGGGGATATTTCGCTCAGGATTAATTAATGTTGAATACTCCTCAATAACCTTTATGCCGTCATGAATAATGACAGCGATTTCTGTTATCCTTTCAAGTCGGGCACTGCCTCCTGTTGTCTCTATGTCTACGATTGAATACATCCTCCACGGGATAAGAGACGAAGATAATTACTTTTAAGGCTCTACGATTTATATAGTAACTTTGTAATATTAAACTGGCTATGGACTGCTACGGGAAATATTACTATTTGGATGGGCTCATTTTAAAAACAGGCACCGGGGAGGAGACTCCCACGGGTGAGAGATCATTTTATGAGGTGATACGCACCTCAGGAGGTATACCGCTATTTTTTGATGACCATATAAATAGGCTGCTTCAGGGCATTGAAACCAGATACAATGTTCCTGCAAACCTTGGTAAAGATATTGCTTCAGGTATAAGTGTGCTGGCGGAGAGGGATCCTGTTCCTCAGATAAACATCAGGGTGACAGTTGCATTCACAGGCCAGGAGCACATGCTTCATATTTGTTATATTGCTTCGCCTTATCCTTCAGAAAAAATGTACGATGAAGGTGTGAAGGTGATTCTATATCATGCCGAAAGGTTCGATCCGGGAGTGAAACTTCTGAATTTGAGAATGAGGCTTGCGATAAATGCTGAGCTCGAAAAGCAAAACGCTTATGAAGCTTTTCTGGTTAATAAGGAGGGTTTAATAACTGAAGGAAGCAGGTCAAGCGCATTCTTTGTTACAAGTGACGGATGCCTTTATACTGCTCCTGATAAAATGGTGCTCCCGGGAATCACAAGAAAATATATTATTGAGATATGCAGAAAAGAGGGAATAAGGGTTTATTTTGAACCGGTAGAAGCATCACAGATTTCAATGTTCCCTGCTGTGTTCCTGACCGGAACCTCACCAATGGTTCTTCCTGTGGAAAGAATTGAAAATATTAGATTTGTCACTTCAATGTCGCTGGTAAATAAGTTAAGAGGTACTTATGAAGGACTTGTAGCTGAAAGTATCAGGAGTTACAAAGGGCATGAATAAGCTGATTTATTGATTATCTTTACGCAAAATTTCAAATTATGGCAAATTTACGTGACCTGAAAAAAGATATCGATTATCTGTTTTTTGAATTCATATCCGACTGTTTCATGTTCACCAGCCTGCATGAAGGAAATAAACGCACTGAGGTCGAGAATCTCATTGAGGAAGCAGTTGAGATGAGAAATGATTTTTTTGACAGGGTTAACAATCCTGCCGGAAAAGACAATCCGAAGATCATAAGAGATTATTACACAGCACTTCGCAAAGATCTGCTTGAGAAGGTTGACGGATACTTTGAAACACTGAGTTCAATCTCAAAAGAGAAATAACCTGTTTTTCAGATCCCTAAATAGTTAATAATTTTTTCATTACAGTTGAGGCATCTGCCTTCATGATCAAGAGCTGTAATTGTTGTTTTGTAGCCCGCTCTTTTTATTACAGTTAGATGACATTCCGGACAGTAAGTATCACATCCGCATTGATCCCGTAACATATTTCCTGTATATACGAAGTCAAGATATTCAGAAGCAATATCCCGGAGTCTGATAACAGTCTCTGAGGGTGTTGCGGGGTCTGACCTCATATACATAGGGAAATAGCGGCTGATGTGCAGCGGCACTCTCCGGCCTGCCACGGAGGCTATCCATTTGGCCTCCTCGTGCATTGAAGCATCAGAATCATTGAGCCCCGGCAATATCAGGGTCGTCACCTCAAGATGCCTGCCGGCACCAGCAACCTTTTCAATCGTTCTCAGCACAGGTTTTAGCGTACCTCCTGTGTACCTCCTGTAGAAATTGTTGTCAAATGCCTTCAGATCTATATTGAATGCATCCATGACCTCAAGCAGTTCATCAAGCGGACCACTGTTTATATATCCGTTTGTAATCATAACATTTTTCAATCCCTTTTCTTTTGCCAGCCTGGCACAGTCAAGTATATATTCATACCATATCACCGGCTCATTATAGGTATAGGCAATGCCGGCATTGCCTTCCACTCTCAGTGCACGCGAAACAAGCTCTTCCGGTGAAATCATGTAATTGCCTTCCTTCCTGACATGCTGAGAGATATGGTGATTCTGGCAGAAATCACATTTAAAATTGCATCCGTAGGAACCTACGGACAAAATATTCATTCCCGGGTAAAAATGGTAAAGAGGTTTTTTTTCAACAGGATCAACGGCGTAACCTGAAATCACACCGTATGTAGTAAGAAATATACTTTCTCCCCGATGTTCTCTGACACCGCAAAGACCTATTCCGCCCGGAAGGATCACGCATAAATGGGGGCAGAGCAGACATCTGAGAGCTCCGCTATTTTTATATTTTTCACTGAGTTGCATGACCACGGGCTTTTGATCTTATAAATTTAATTCTAATTTTGCTAATAACAGTTTCAGGATTATTACCTCTTCAGTAAAAGTCATCGACAATTAGTGTAAACCCGAAATACCATGACCACCAGGAGAAACTTTTTAAAAAAGAGCGTTTTATTTGTTGCAGCAGTGCCACTTGTACAGAATGAATTGATGGCATCATCCCGGCTTTCTAAGGAGACGGGTCTTGCATTATACACTATACGTGACGATATGGCCAAAGACCCGGCTGCAGCCCTGGCGAAAGCAGCAGCAGCAGGATACAACTGGGTTGAAGCTGCCAGTTATTCCAACAGAGAATTTTACGGTTTGAAGCCTGCACAGTTTGGGAAAATGGTCAGTAAGGCTGGACTGGATCTTATCAGTACGCATAACCAGATAGGGCCTGATAATGATGACATTATGATTGAAGATGCTGCTGAGGCAGAACTAAAATATATGATCTTACCCTCTATGCCACATGATTGGAGCGGTTCTCTTGACGGATACAAAAAGGCGGCTGAGTATTTCAACCTGGCTGGAGAGAAGTGCAAGAGAGCAGGACTCAGATTTGGGTTTCACAATCACCAGGCAGAGTTTTCGGAAATAGACGGTAAGGTGCCTTATGATATCCTTATTGAAAGCACTGATCCGAGGCTGGTCATTTTTGAAATTGACCTCGCTTGGATCACGGCTGCAGGTAAGGACCCGCTTGCCTATTTTAATAAATATCCGGGCAGGTTTGAAATGTGGCATTTGAAGGATCTGAGCCCGGAAAAACAGGATGCTACTCTCGGTGAAGGGATCATTGATTTCAAACCTATTCTTGCAAAGGCCAGGCAGGCAGGAATGAAATACTGGTTCCTTGAACAGGACGACTGCCGTACCCATACACCAATGGAAAGCATAACCGTCAGTCGCAATTACTACCTGGGCAAGCTAAGGTAAGTCAGATATTCTTCCAGAAAGATTTCTCTGAGGCTGATGCGACTTCTGCCTCAAGGAACTTCATGCCCCTGACCCCCTCATTTATTTCTGGATAGTCCATGATGCTCTCCTTCACTTTTTCTGTTTTCCCTGTTGGTTTCTTTCTCCTGTTATCATAACGTTGTTTTCAACACAGAAATTTTCAACTGCTTCCATTATCTCAGCAGAGCGTTCACTGTAATATGTTCCAAGACGAACAGAAATCGTTTTGCCTGCCTTAAGGCCAAACTCAACGGTAAGATATTTAAACCTCACCTCTGCCAGGTCGGAAGGCGCAATGGAGACCGGAGCCTTCCAGAACAGGTGCCTGATCATGATGTTATGGGTTCCAATAGTAATATACTTTGAAACCAGGCCTGCCCCGGACAGAATTTCCCAAACTCCGAAGAGTGCAAGGAAGGCAATAGCCAGCCATGAACTGAAAGACGGTGTGGCCTGACGCTGAAGGCTGACTGCGAACCATAAGGTACCTGCAAGGCAGAGCAGTCCAAAAACTATTTCTGAGACCCTGGTTATCTTGTTGCTTTCTTTAATTTCAAGACTGAATTTCCGGTTTTCCATAATAGCAAATTTATGCAATTTACCGATTTTTGACAGGGGTGCAAACAAGGACTGAATAATGGACTATGTTATTTCTTTTTCCGGTTTAAGTTGTTTAAATTTAAAGTCTCTAACAGAACTTTAACCATCAGTAATATGAAAGAGGAAACAAAAAAATTTACCAGGCGCTCATTTGTAGGCACCACAGGTGCCGCTATTGCAGGCCTGACCATTTTGCCAAGCAACGTTGTCAGTGGATTGGGCTACAGGGCTCCCAGTGACAAGCTTAATATTGCCGGAATTGGTATAGGAGGTGTTGGTGCAACTAACCTGAGAAATGTTGCCGGATCTGAGAATATTGTAGCTCTCTGCGATGTAGACTGGGGATATTCCAAAAGAGTCTTTGAGGCCTATCCCACGGCAAAAAAATTCTGGGATTTCAGAAAAATGTACGATGAAATGGGCAAGTCAATCGATGCTGTCATAATAGCTACAGCTGACCATACCCATGCTCTTGCTGCTTCACATGCAATGACAATGGGTAAGCATGTCTACCTGCAGAAGCCACTTACACATACGGTCTATGAGTCCAGGTTGCTTACAAAACTTGCCGCCAGGCATAAAGTTGCCACACAGATGGGCAACCAGGGTGCTTCCGGAGAAGGTATTAATCTCATTATGGAATGGATGCAGGCCGGGGAGATCGGGGATGTAAGAAAAGTAGATGCATTCACAGACAGGCCCATATGGCCGCAGGGGCTCAACAGACCGGCTAAGGGTGAATGGGTACCTGAAACGCTTAACTGGGATCTCTTCATCGGGCCGGCACCTATGAGGCCTTTCCACAGCATATACACCCCGTGGAACTGGAGGGGCTGGTGGGACTTTGGCACCGGGG
>DATKUS010000075.1:0-3756 GCA_035530535.1 Bacteroidales bacterium | reverse complement strand
CGCATTTGACTGCAAGTTCATCATCGCAGTGTCTCATCCTTGCGAGAAACCACTGAACATTTTCGTTCATGATGCCCTGCAGGTTATACCCCACGCTCATGTTGAAGATGGTGCCTGTCTCGTCACCGCGTCCGAGCCTGTGATTAAGGATATGAATTATTATCCAGGCATTGAGATATTCATTGAAGCTCTCCTGTATCTTCAGTTCCTGCGACCATTCACAGTTATATCCTTCGTCAGGTATATCGATACAGGGTTTCGGGACTGATAGCTCGTCAAGCGTCTGTATTGTCTTAAGCTCTATATACCTGGCTCCCATAAGCCATGCGACAATTATGTTCTGCGCCATCTGGGAGTGAGGGCCGGCGGCTACTCCAACAGGCGTTTCAAGCCTTTGACCAAAGAGCTCTGCAGCCAGGTAAGGGTGGCGTTCCGGGATAAAGAATAACTCTTCAGGGATGCCAAAAACAGTGCCCCTGTTGTCAAGCTCATTAAAAATGATTTTAAGAAGGTGTCTTAACGCTACAGGATGGAATCTATCAGACATGAAAAGTGGTGTGCATTAATGGTTATAAAGTCTCATCAGCACCTTCTCCGGCGTCAGGGGTGCATCAAAGTCGGTATTTGTTCCGGGTTTGAATGACTTAATGGCATTACACAGTGCAAAGTACGCGCCGATGCCGTACATGAATGGTGGCTCTCCGATGGCCTTTGATCTGAAGATGGCCAGGTCAGGGCCTGAAGTCTCCAGTGCATAACACATAACACGTGCAGGGGCAGAGTAGATATCAGGCACTTTATAGGTTGAAAGACTGTTTGACAGCAGCCTTCCCGCATCATTGAATATCACTTCCTCTATGGTCATCCATCCGATGCCCTGCATCACTCCGCCTTCAATCTGACCCAGATCGATCACCGGGTTCAGACTGTTACCGAAATCATGAACGATGAGGACATCGTCAACTTTATAAGTGCCTCTAAGACAATCGAGTGTAACTGTGACTACCGCAGTGCCATATACATGATAGGCAAACGGATGACCTTTTTCTTTCGTTTTGTCAAAGTAAATCTCCGGTGTGGAATAATGGCCGTTCTCTGTAAGGGCTACTCTTTTGAGGAAGGCAGTATGTACGAGCTCCTCCCATGTTGTCTCAGTCACAAGGCCGTTTTTCACCACCTGCTCATTTAGGATCTCTATCTCTTCAGTGCTGCAGTCGTGCATTATGGCTGCGGTGGATATCAGCCTCTTCAGGATTTCTGTGCAAGCTATCCGTAGAGCATTGCCATTCAGGTCAGCTCCGGAGCTTGCTGATGTGGGGGAGGTGTTTGCCACCCTTGTGGTGTTGGTTGACTCCAGCTTTATCCTTTTTTCATCAACAGATAAAACTTTTGCCGCCACCTGTGCCAGTTTGGTGTTGACTCCCTGTCCCATCTCCACGGCGCCTGTGCTGATGCCTATGCTGCCATCCTGGTATATATGCACCAGTGCGCGCGCCTGGTTCATTGAGGTGTTTGTGAAAGAGAGCCCGAAGCATACGGGCATCATCGCCATGCCTCTTTTCCGGAAGGAGTCTTTACTGTTGAAGTCAGATATCTCTTTTTCGATCTTTGCTATGTCGAATTTATTGTCAAGGTCATCACGGCATTTACCGATATTTACATTTTCTGCCTGCTGTCCATACTGGAATTCATCGCCCTCGCTGAGGAAGTTGGCCCGTTGTATTATATGTGCCGGCACACCCAGCTCTTCGGCTGCCTTAGCGATGGCAGCCTCGATGACAAACATACCCTGGGGAGTTCCAAAGCCTCTGAAGGCGGTGTTGGGAGGCAGGTTTGTCCTGCAGCTGTGCACCGTCACTTCAGTGTTTGGTATAAAATAGGCATTTGTGGAATGGAACAGTGTCCGCTCCATTATTGCCGGCGAGAGGTCCGCAGCAGCGCCGCCGTTCTGAAACATGACAGCACTGTAAGCTTTAATCTTATAGTCTTTTGTGAGGCCGATCCTGAAGTCAGAGCTGTAGGGATGACGTTTCCCTGTCATTCGCATATCATCAAGCCGGTGCAGGGCGATCTTTACAGGACGATGAAGCAGGAATGATGCCAGTGCCGCCATCACTGCCGTAGCTGTCGCCTGATCTTCTTTGCCTCCGAAGGCTCCGCCAAGGCGTGTCACATCCACCTCCACACGGTTCATGGGTATCCCCAGCACTCTTGCTGTAATCTTCTGTACCAGCGCCGGGCCCTGTGTGGAGGAGTGGATCTTTATGCCGCCATTTTCTGAGGGATAGGCATATGCTCCCTGTGTCTCCAGGTAGAGATGTTCCTGGCCGCCGCTCGTGGCCGTTCCCCCGAAGATATGATCACACTCTGACCAGGCGGAGGATATATCGCCCATTCTGAAAGTCCGCGAGGGGATGAGCAGCAGACCCTTCTCATGTGCCTTTCGCGGGTCGGTAATGACCTCCAGCTCTCCGGTTTCAATATCTATAAGCTCAAGAGCCTTACGGGCAGTATGCTCATCAGAGGCAACGATCAGTGCCACAGGCTGCCCCCGGTAATGTACTTCCTCGGCGGCAAAGAGGGTCTCATCAGAGATGATCCCTCCAATATCGTTTTTCCCAGGGATGTCTCTCCAGGTAAATATCCTCTCAACACCGGGAACCAACTGTGCCCAGGTAACGTCAAGATCAGTTATGGTTGCATGAGGAAGCGGAGAGTCAAAAACAACACCGTACAACGTGTTCTTCAATACAGGGATATCATCAAGATACACTGATTTACCGGTTGTGTGACTGACTGAATCTATGTTATTCATAGCAGATCAATAGTGAGGTTCATATTCTCCGGGAAAAGTCTTATAAAATGGGCTAACAGCAGTTGACGCAGGAGCAGTCTCTTATACTCTGCACTGCCACGCACATCACTGATGGGGGAGATTTCATCCTGCATGATTATACTGGCCTTCATGATAATATCCGGGGTAATTGACTTGCCTTTTAGAAACTGGCTTGTTTTACGGAGCAGGAGCGGAATAGGGCTTACACCCCCGGCTGAGACATAGCATTCGCTCACTTTGCCATTCCCCATAGTGATCAGCATCGCACTGTTTACACTGGCTATATCCAGTTGGGTCCTCTTGCTCACCTTTTCAAAGCTGAAAAGAGCAGGCTCGGGCTCATAATCAAAGACGACGTGTTTAATTATCTCACTCCCGGAAAGGTCCGTATTTTTATAACCTTTGTAGAAGTCTTTCAGCATGACCCTTCTTTCACTGCCGTTCTCTCCGATGATAAGTTCGGCATTCAGGGCAAGCAGCATGATAGTTATATCTCCAATGGGTGAGGCATTAACGATATTACCCGCTACCGTTGCCATATTTCTGACAGATTCGGATGCAACAAGCTTAAGATAGGAAGATATCTCAGGGATTAGCTTCCTCAATGCCGGTGACCCTTCTAACTCGCTCATTGTTGTTGCGGCACCTATATAGCATCTGCCGTCTTTGATATTTATGCCCTTAAGGTCTTCCCTGTAATTGAGGGAAGCGACTGCAGCTTCGGCGAGTGCTTCTGCTTTTTGTACCATAAGGTCAGTAGCGCCGCCAATTTTAAAACCACTTTCCTGTGAAGGAGGATCATTATTGAAAATTTCGACCAGTTTTAAAGGAATAGTCAGGAAATAGTCAGGAAGATATTTTTGCCGGACAAGCCACCCGACCGGGTCATTAATATCTTTATCCCTGAGTACTGCTGCAAG
>DATKUS010000074.1:0-28516 GCA_035530535.1 Bacteroidales bacterium | reverse complement strand
TATGATGGGCATATTGGCAGAGTGCTCATGATAGAGTTTTCTTGCCCTCTCACCCTGCAGCAGGAAATCGTCATTGATGAACTCATTCATAGCTTAAAATTATTAGATATCCTTATTTTCCAAAGAGCCTTACAATATGGCGGTCGAAGATGTTTTCAGTCACGCACGCTCCAATGACCTTTTTGTTTGACTTCAGCGCATCAGCGTATTCCGTTCCAAGTTCTGAGGCGACCTTGTATCCGACGTGTATCAGCTGTCTGAAACCAGGATTGTAATTCTTATTGCCGGGTATATGACGAAGAGTTTCTGCGAACCTTTCACCTGCCCATCCGTCCACATCAGACGGAGAAGGGAGGAGCTCAGGCTTTATGTCGATGACAGTTGCATAGGGGCCGCAAAGCTCCTCTCTTCGTTCAAAAGCCCTTCTGTAAATAGTCTTCGCAATTTTCAGACCCCTGTTTCCCGAAACTGAAAGACCGATGACCTCCTCGAGCCATGTGGTCCCTGCGGTCTTGATATGAATCCCCTTGTTATGTTTCTTTATTATGGAACCCATGATAGGGTATATCGAAAACTTGTCGCTACCCGAATGAACACTCAGCTTCAAGTTTTCTGGCAAACCGAATTTCCTGACAGCATAGTCGATCACCAGGATATCCTCTTCGAATTCTTTTCCGAACTGCACCGGGTCTCCTTCATAGTCAACACCCTTGTTGAACCTTCCTGTAAATTTCGGAGCTATCGTCTGGACAGGCACCTTCAGGTCGGCAAGGCATTTCAGGATGAAAAGCATGTCAAGCGGTTTCTGTGGTTCATCAACTTCATCCATCGAGACCTCAGTGACAAAATTGGCTTCGCCCTTAACCGAGGCGATGTGACGGTAGATTGCAGAGGCCTGGTTAACGGCAAACAGGAATTTTTCAGCAAATGTCCTGAGCCAGTTCTCTGTAACAGTGAAGGCCTGGCTGATGCCGGGGATGCTGAGCGTTCCGCAATATTGCCTGTAATGCTCAATAAAGCCTCCAATATCCGTGGCGGCAGCTTTCTTGCCTATATAATCAGCAACGTCGAGGGTAAAAAAGTCAGAAGGAGCGATGAACCTGTCAACGTTAGTAAGATTGATGTGATCAGCATCTACAAAATATTGTCCGGAGTATTTAAGTGTTTCCACGGCAGCATCCGCTTCAGCCCTTGTGTCAGAAGGCTCTGAATGAACTATGTTATGTTCCCTGTTTGATTTGTTCCAGACAGGTGTTATGTCAACACCGTAAACCGTTCTGGCTTTTATGATGGCTTCAAGCTGGGCTTCGCCCTGGTGGGAGAACCTGTCTCCCAGACCCATAGAGTACTTACTTATTTCTATCATTCCTGTTAAATTTTACTAATGTCATGTTATTCTAAAATTAGTAAAAAATTCTATATTAGTGTCATATTCAACCTTACAAAAGATGCCCTTATGAAGAGGTTTGCGTATTCTCTTGTTCTCATTTTCCTTCCTGCATTGATTTACAGTCAGGAACGTCATATTGTTGTAGCTGCAGATGGCTCCGGAGAGTTCACCTCCGTTCAGGAGGCAGTCAATTCCATCAGGGCTTATATGCCTGACAGGACATTTATGTTCATTAAGAACGGGATTTACAGGGAGAAAATAATAATTCCCTCGTGGGTTACTAATCTCACAGTGACAGGAGAGAGTGTTGAGAATACAATCATTACATGGAATGATCATGCCAATATCCGTAACATGGGTACTTTCAGGACCTATACAATCTGGGTACAGGGAGTTGGTTTTACAGCTGAAAACATAACATTTGAGAATAATGCTGAGCAGCTCGGTCAGGCGGTAGCTGTTCATGTTGACGGCGACAGGGCCATTTTCCGTAACTGCAGGTTGCTGGGCAATCAGGATACCCTTCTTACAGCGAATCAGGAGAGCAGACAATACTATGAGGACTGTTACATTGAAGGTACCACCGACTTTATTTTCGGCCCTGCCACAGCCTGGTTTGAGAATTGTCATATCCACAGCAAGAAGAACTCCTATATTACTGCAGCCTCTACTGTTCAAACGCAGAAATTCGGATATATTTTCAATCGATGCAGGCTTACAGCTGCAGAGGGGATCACCAAAGTTTATCTCGGACGACCGTGGCGTGCATATGCTGCAACAGTATTCCTTAATTGTGAAATGGGAAACCACATCCTTCCTGCCGGGTGGCACAACTGGGACAAACCATTGAATGAGAAGACAGCCAGATATGCCGAGTACCATAGTACCGGAGCGGGTGCCAATCCCGGGGCTCGCGTAGCATGGAGCCGTCAGCTCAGCCGCAGGGAGGCAAAAATTTATATTGTCAGCAATGTGTTTTCGCGTTATGACGGATGGAATCCGGTGAAATGACATATTTTTAATGCATCTTTTCACCATTGATTAAAAGTCTTCTGAGCTTCAGCCCTTTTGCTCCGGATATTGAGTTACCTTCCTTTACACCATTGAACGAGCAATCCTTAACGGTAATGTCAGATACATTAACCGATTCATCAAGACCGACGATGTAAATGCCGTAGTTGCTTCCTTCAGATGTCACATTCTCAAGTGTCACGTCCCGTACAAAAGGAGGGAAGTCCCTGGCGCATGGCTCTTCAGGATCATATTTGAGGTTTATCTTAAGTACAGCCTCAGAGCAGATGCCAACTTTTACGTTTCTGACATTGACGTTCTCAATAACTCCTCCCCGGCATAGAGAGGTTTTTATCCTTATGACTCTCAGTAAATCAGGACTGTCCATTTCACAGTTCTCAACAAAGAGATTGGAAAAGCCTCCTGATATCTCACTGCCTACCACCACGCCTCCATGGCCGGCAGCCATACGGCAATTTCTTACGATTATATTTTTGCTCGGAATGTTCCATTTACGGCCGTCATTGTTACGTCCTGATTTAATTGCTATGCAATCATCTCCTGTATCAAAGAAGCAATCTTCTATAAGTACATCGCTGCATGACTCCGGGTCACACCCGTCAGAGTTGGGCCCCTTGCTCATGATTGTCACTCCCCGGAGAATAAAGCTGTCAGTCATAACCGGGTGAATAACCCAGAACGGGGAGTTTTTAATTGTAACATTTTCAATGAGAACGGTGTTGCACCTGTACAAATTGATAAGTTGAGGCCTGAGGGCCCCCTCGATACCAAATATGCGCTCTTCAACCGGCGTCTGATCCTGTTCATAGGAAAGTAGCAAAGGCCGTCCCGACAAATTCTGTGAATTCATTCCATCCTTCCAGCCGTAGTTAGTATTGCCGTTCATCCACCACCAGGTATCATTTGAAGCCTGTCCGTCTATAGTACCTTTACCCGTTATTGCAATGTTATTTGCTTCAATGGCATAGATCAGAGGGTGAATGTTATAGCAGTCCATTCCTTCCCATCTTGTAAGAACAGGCGGCAGGTACTGAGCATAATCAATTGAAAATAAAAGCTTTGCATTATCAGAAAGATGAAGATTTACATTGCTTAAAAGGTTTATGGGCCCGGTGAGCCAGGTCCCGTCAGGTATCAGGACAACACCTCCGCTGGCTGAGTTGCACATTTTTATAGCGGCGTTGATTGCCTCAGTGTTGAGCAAAGTTGTGTCAATTACCTGTGCTCCGAAATCCACAATATTAAATGTGTCAGTACGGAACGAAGTTGTTTTTATCTCACTTTCAATGACTGCAGCAAGTTCCCACTTATCTGCATCCGAGCAGGAGCAGAGCAACATTGAAAGCAATGCAATTGTTACTATAGCGATGTTTGATCTCATGAATTCTCTGAATAAAAGTTTATAAAGGGAAGAGACGTGTTGATGTCTCTTCCCTCCAACACAAAAATATAATTTTGTTTACAACTCAACTGAAAATATTGTCTTAATAACCTACGTTCTGCCAGAATCCTTCAGGATCAGGACCTGTTGTCATATTGGTTATAGCATCAAGCTGTGGTTGTGGTATGGGTCTCAGAATATGGAAATCCTTGATATTCGGAGCAGCCGAGCCATTGTATAGGCTGACCCTGTCTACAAGAGTGCCGGTACGCTTCAGGTCAAACCAACGCTGTTGTTCACCGCATAATTCACGTGCTCTTTCATCAAGGATGACATCTATATCCTTTGCAGAAACCTGGCTCTCTTCAGATGTTGAGAGAGTGTTTGTTTGTCCGGCAATTGCACGGGCAGTACGAAGTTCATTCAGTTTCTGGATTGCCGGCCCTGACTGTCCTGACATCATATATCCTTCAGCTGCAATGAGATACATTTCAGAAAGTCGGAATATGAAGGCATCTTTTGAACCAAGATCCCTGATTACCGTACCGGTGTAGTCATCGAACTTCTTAAGGGCAATATACATCCTGTTCCCCTTGTTATTCTGTGTGCCGCTTGTTGATGTTGCCTGGGTTGGCATGGTGGCATCTTCACTCTCATAGAGTGGCCAAACCACAGGATCACCTACATCAGTACGTGAGAAGAGCACATATCTGTTTGAGGCTCTTGCCACCTGGGCAGGTGTGACGGTTTCAGGTGAAAGCCAGAGTGCAGTGTCACGCATGAGATCATAACCAGCAGGTGGCATAACACCTCCTTGAAAAGCAGCAGTCAGCTGGGGAGCGACATAATATACATCACGGAATGAAGCCTGGTAACGCTGGTCTGTCTGTCTGTTGAATACATCAAGAAGATATCCGGAAGGGACGAAGCGTGTAAATCCTTTTGAATAAGGCTGATATGATGTGCCAACATTATAGACCACACTTCTGAAAGTGATATTCTTGTTTGCTTCAGTGTCTGTACGTCTGAGTATTGCAGATGTTGCAGGAACACTGTTCCAGACTCCTACAAACAACAGATGGGAGGCATTGCCGCCCAATGCATTGGCTGCATTACGAAGTATCATTTGTGACCAGCGCATCTGAACATTGCTTGCATCCAGCTTCAACCTTGGAGGCATGATATTGTATTCAAGAACGGATGAGTAATCAACATACCAGATAACCTCACGGTTGTTAACGCCGTCCTCGTTGGCTCCCTTCCAACAGTCTGCATAGTTTGCAAAAAATGAAGCTCCGCTGCCGGTTATGACTTCCTGGGCAACTGTAGCCGCTTCACCGTATGCTGCATTATCACCGTATTCGCTTGCTTTGTAAATGAGCAGGCGGGCCTTAAGTGCCTTTGCGGCCCATAGATTTATTCGTCCCGTCTTTGCAGTTTTTGCTGCAAGGTGTACTATGGCCTCATTAACATCTTTAAGCATGAATGCATATACTTCCTCTTCAGAATTGCGGTATGCAACACTTGAGATACTGTTGACCGGTTCTTCATTGATCTGGACAGGACCCCATGTTTCAACCAGATGCCAGTAATAAAAGGCTCTAAGTGTTTTCAATTCACCCAGGTAAGCATCTCTTTCAAGATCAGAGAGTACCTGCTCAGAGGCCTGCGTCACTGCCTTGATTCCTGTATTGCAAAGGTTTACAGCAGTATAGAGCATTTCCCAGTATTCATCAAAACAGGCATTCATTGTTTCCCGTGTTGAACTTGCAACTTCGGGTGTTATACCGGAATAGTTTATCAGCACTTTCTGCCTATTGTCATATCCGGTAAGCCAGATGTCGGTTCCGCCCTCACTCAGGCCGAAGGCAGCTTCCTTGCCGTACCATCCTCTTAGGTATGAATAGGATGCAGCTACAAGTCCGTCAATTCCTGATTTTGTTGAATAGAGAACGTCCTCCGTTGAACTGGTACGGTTATTTTCTTCAAGAAAGTCCGTACACGATGTACCACCCATTATCAGCAGGGCAAGTACGAGTATGATTTGTTTCAATGTTGTTTTCATAGATACTTTTTATTTAAGGTAAGCACATTAAAACTCGAGGTTCAAACCAAACACCATATGTTTTGCCATCGGATTTGATATGCTTCCTCCTCGTTCGGGGTCATAGTTGTCCAGATTGCTGAATGTGAAGTAGTTCTGGAGGGATCCATATATTCTGGCATTATTTATCCCAGCCCTGGCAATAGTTTTCTTTGGCAGGTTGTATCCAAGTGTCACTTCCCTCAGTTTCATGAAAGTTGCTTTTTCAAAGGCCAGTGCCGGCATATCATTCTGAGAGGCAATGCCCGGGCGGGGGAATTTTGCTCCCTGGTTTTCAGGGGTCCAGAAATCAACATCCGGGGAGCCATCCTGTTCGGTTGGCTTATAGGCGGTATTATAATCATATTGAATCCACTGTCCAACACGTGCAAAGAGCTGCCCGGAGAGAGTAAAACCTTTGAATGACAGTGAGTTGTTCCAACTGAATATGAAATTTGGACTCTTATTGTAAAGGCGCTTGTCAAGGTCATTGATCAGTGTATCATTATTTGCATCAACTATTTTTATATCGCCCGGAATGCGGTTATATAGGGCAGACGTGGCAGCTTCAGCAATACTCCAGCATCCGTCAGCCTCATAGTTATAAAAAGCCCTTACCGGTTCCCCAACCACAAGCGCATTGTCTGGAATGGAAACGTCTTGTTCAGCACCGCTGGCCAGGGACACTATCCTGTTGCGGTTGGTTGAGAAGGTCATGTCTGAAGACCAGACGAAGTTTCCTGTCTGGATTATTCTGGAGCTCACAGAAGCCTCAAACCCGATGTTTTCGGTTTCACCAACATTGGCAAGAACCTGGGGATAGACTGAAGTAGCCGGGAGACCCTTATAAAGCAGCAGGTCATAGGTCCTTGAATAATAGGCATCAAATACAAATGAAAGCCGTTCTTTCCAGAAAGAGAGATCTACGCCTACATCATATGTTGATGTAGTTTCCCATGTGACCTCAGGGTTGCCAAGGACTGCAGGAATCATACCATTCAACAATGTAGTGCCGAACGTATAAGGTACCAATGTTGAGCCAAGTCTTGTCTTAGTCATATAAGGATCCACGGCAGCGTTTCCTGCTTTACCCCAGCTGAGGCGCAGTTTCATAAGATCAACAGCCGGCAGAGACTTCATGAAAGATTCTTCCGAGATGACCCATGCTGCTGCCAGGGAAGGGAAGTAGTCCCATTTATTGCCTTCTGCAAGAACTGATGAACCATCAGTACGGATGGTTGCGGTAAAGAGATATTTCCCTAGAAGTTTGTAGTTCACCCTGCCGAAATATGAGAGTAGCGAGCTTTCAGTGTAAATATCCTCAAGCTGACGACCTGTGGAGAGAATGTTCTGCAAGAAGTAGAATGAGGTCTTTGTATAGTGGTCCTGAAGTCCGAAGCCATAGACCCTGTGAGACTCATATTTATCTCTCTGTGCTGCCTGACCGGCAAGTACCTGCAGTTCACCATTACTGCCTATTGCCTGTGTAAAGGTAAGGGTGTTCTCAAGCACATATTTCATTGTCTGGTCACTTTCCGAAGAGAATGATGATCCGCGGCCGAACTGGTAATTGGCGGTGCACATATAGTCTTCATAGATACCCTGGCGTCCTGACTGAGCGTCAACGCCGAGAGATGTCCTGAATTGAAGGCCCTTAACAATGTCCCAGCTGACAAACACATTTCCAAAAAGCCGGCTTGAAAGGGTGTTGTTGGAATAGAAACCCTCCACTTCATTGAGCAGCGGATTGGTATGGCTGACGGCCAGTTCCGAAGGCCGGTCAAGGATTGTTCCGTCAGCGAGGTAAGGCTGCGCCATAGAGTGCATCTTTATCAGTTGTGAATAGACATTGTCTGCTCTCCTGTCCCAGTTACGGTAAGTAAACTGCAGGTTAGCCCCTGCGCTGATCTTAGAGGATATTTTATGGCCTATGTTAATCCTGCCGTTATATCTCTTCAGGTTATCATTCTTCAGCAGACCGTTCTCGTCCATATAACCCAGGGAGATAATGAATGAAGTTTTATCTGATGCCCCTGAAGCTGAAAGCTCATAGTTTTGAGTTACGGAGTTCTGCATTATAAGGTCAAACCAGTCAACACCTCCGCTGTTATAAAGATCAAGGACAGTCTTTTCCCAGGGAGAGGAGAGGGTATTTGACAGGACCACCTGCGGTGTATAATCAGAGAGGTTTGTTTGTCCCCATGTATCGCCAACATTTTCTGCGGCATAACGCAACCTCTCGGCCATAAAGAGGTAATCCTGCTGCACGTTCATCAGCCTGGGAAGGTTGGTGGGGCTGTTCATGGATACATAAGAGTTCAGAGATACCACTGATTTTCCGGCACCTGCAGCATCACCTCGTTTTGTAGTAATGATGATAACCCCGTTAGCTCCGCGCGTACCATATATTGCTGTTGATGATGCATCCTTCAGCACCTCTATTGAGGCGATGTCTGAAGGATTAATATCGAGGGTGGAACCGTATTCTATACCGTCAACAAGGAATAGGGGTGAGTTGGAAGCATTGACGGACCGTACTCCGCGGAGGGTCATGTTAATTTCAGAGCCGGTCTCACCACTTGCTCTTGTAATATCAAGACCGGCAACTTTCCCCTGGATTGATTGCAGGGCATTGCTCGATGCGGTCTTGACTATTTCATCAGATCTGACTGATGAAACCGATCCGGTAAGGTCTCTTTTCTTTACTGTACCATATCCTACAACAACGATCTCATCAAGAGAAAGAGTGCTTTCTTCCATGATGACATTGATAGTTGTCCTGTTCCCGATTGTCTCAGTCACCGGGCTGAGCCCGATAAATGAGAACTGCAGTGTTGCTGCATCTGCAGGAACAGGGAGTGAGTATTTGCCACCGGCATCTGTTATTGTACCGATGGTTGTCCCCGGTACACTGACGGTGACACCGCTCAGCAATTCACCGGATGCCCCGGTTACAGTGCCCTGAATGGTTCTGGTCTGGGCATTGACCATTATGCCAGCAAATAATGCGATGGCACATAGAACCAATTTTCTGATTGTGCGATGTTTAATTAACATAAATATTGAGGTTAGAGTTTTAAGTAAAGAATATTTATGATAACAAAGTTATTGCTTCAGTTCATCAAACAGGTGAACTATTTTGCTTAAATAGTGGAGAATTTGGTAATGTAAAATAAGAGAAGTGAGCGGAAACGGCTTATTCTGAGAGACTTTCAAATTCTATGCTGGCCATAATAAAAGGTGCGACACCTTTCGGATCATTAACGCGTATCTCCTCATTTATATAATACTCAAATGTCCCGTCACGGTAGGGATTACCGCCAAGGCCTGCAACTCCGCAGATACTTGTCAGACTTACCAGTCCGTCACTTCCGGTAACAATAAAATTATTGATCAGTCCTTCATAGGCTTTTGTGGCATTAATAAGGAACTTCGTGTCAAGATAGCCCATTCTGACACCTTTAAGCAATGAATATGTAAACATTGATGTGCACGAGGTCTCAATATAATTTCCCTGGTCACCGGAACGGTCCAGTACCTGGTACCATCCGCCGGTCTGTGAATCCTGGATTTTTACTAATTCTTCAAACATGCCCTGTAGGATTGTAATAAGCTCATCCCTGCCCGGCTGATTCTCCGGGATAAAATCCAGGACATCGACAATTGCCATTGAGAACCAGCCCATAGCCCGGCCCCAGGCATGTGGTGCCTGCCCTGTTAAAGTGTCAGCCCAGGGCATCTCACCGGAAGCATCCCAGGCATGTCTGTAAAGCCCGGTAGCCGGATCATATGTATGTTTTGCCACCAGCCTGAACTGATTAATGACATCTTCAAATATCTCCGGCTGATTGTGCCTGGCGGCATATTCTGCATAAAAGGGAGCACCCATGTAGAGACCGTCAAGCCACATCTGGTCAGGGTAGATCTTCTTATGCCAGAAACCTCCTTCGGGGGTACGTGGTTGTGAGTCAAGCTGCTCCTTTAGCGTCTCAATGGCGGTCTCATACCTCGGATCCTTTGTCCTGTCATATAGAAGGAAGAGCATCTTGCCCGGATTTACCTGGTCAATATTGTAATTGGTTTTATCATATTTGTAAATTTTCCCGTTCTCATCTATGAGTGAGTCAGCAAAGCCTTTTGCGTATTCAAAATACTTTTCATTGCCTGTAACCTCACTCAGTCTGATAAATGCCAGACCTTCAAGGCCCTGGGTGTAATTCCATTTCTTCTCAGTGACAAAATCAACCATCCACAGAGAGGGGTTTCTTACCATTTCCGATTCAGCCATCCTGACTGACCATGGTTCTGAAGCAAGTTTCTTTTCATTTTTTACCTTGCCGGTTTGGCAGGATATCACCGGTGTCAGCAGGACTAAGCAGGCAATCAGAAAACTAGAAGTTGATCTCATGGTCGTTTCTTTATCTGTTGTTCAAAATAAGCGGTTATTACTTTTGTCTGATACACTTTTCCCTGTATTCAGAGGGAGTCACGCCAAAGCGTTGTTTGAAGATCCTTGAAAAATACCGGGGGTCATTGCAGCCTACCATATATGTAACCTGGGAAATTGTATATTCTCCGGTCTCGATAAGCTGTGCGGCCCTTTTGACCCTGACTTCCCTGATGAATTCAATAGGAGCCAGGCCGGTGATGCTTTTCAGTTTCTTGAAGAATACTGACCGCCCAATACCGATCCCACTTACAAGCTCATCAACAGTGAGTGCTGAATTATCAATATTTGCCTCCATCACTTCCATGAGTCTCTTCATTAGCTTGTCATCATGAGATTCAACAACCGGTGCAGAAGGATTCACCTCTATGATTCTTTTTGCAGTTGCGGCATTATATTCAGAGAGGTTGGCAACAAATATTTCCTGGAGTTTCCTTCTCTGCAGGAGAATGTTCTCAATTTTTGCCCTGAGGTAAGTAGAACTGAAGGGTTTGGCGATGAAGTCATCTGCTCCCGTTTTAAGAGCTTCAACCTGTGTGTCGAGGTCGGTTTTGGCTGTAAGCACTACTACAGGAATATGAGAGGTGGTCTCATCTGCTTTGATCTCGCGGGCCAGCTCAAGGCCATTCTTTTCAGGCATCATCAGGTCTGTTATGATAATATCCGGCAGCTGGCTCTTTGCAATCTCAAAGCCTTCAATCCCGTTGCTGGCTTCAATAACATGAAATCCATCAGCAAGGATGATCCTGAGGAAACTCCTCAACTCCTCATTGTCTTCAACAAAGAGAAGCACGGGTTCATTGTCTTCAGATCCTCCTTCATCGATCAGTTCATCTTCCTCTTCATGGAAATCCGGAGGATTTATTTTTCCTGAACCGTGAGCATGGCTGTCTTTTAATACAAATTCAGTGTCATTCTCAAAATGGGCAAATCCGAGTTTAAAAATGACCCGGAAGGTGGCACCCTCGCCTTCACGGCTCTCAGCATTCAGCTCTGCCTTATGAAGCTCAGCCAGTTCCTTGCTGAGCGACAACCCTATCCCTGTCCCTGGCTGGAATGACATTACCGGACCCTCATTGCTGTTGAACCTCATGAAGAGATTTTTCATCTTCTCCTTTGATAGTCCTGTTCCCTGGTCGGCCACCTCCAACTCCAGGCAATCATTCACTTTTCTAACAGTAACCGTTACCTGCTTTCCCCGTGGTGTGAACTTAAGTGCATTTGAAAGAAGGTTATAGGCTATTTTCTCAACCTTATCCTTATCCGCCCAGACTGATTCTCCTCCCGAGTCGTCACTGACCAACAGCCTGATACCTTTGTCCTCAGCTATTTTTATGAAGTTGGAACATATCTCAATAATGTATTTTCCAAGGGCAAACTCTTCAATCTTCAGGTTCATTTTCCTGCTCTGGATCTTCCTGAAGTCAAGTATTTGATTTACAAGTCGAAGCATGCGTTCAGTGTTGCTCTGAACAATATTCAGCTGCTCCCTGACCTCAGGTTCCAGGGTGTTGTGCTTAAGGATGTTTCCGACCGGTGAGGAAATCAGGGTAAGAGGAGTCCTTAGCTCATGTGAAATGTCAGTAAAAAATTTTAGTTTCAGGTTTGTTATAAGTTGCTCAACTTCAACCTTATGTCTGAGTTTGTAGAAAGTGAAGATGATATATATTGTAACAGCAATAAGTATCAGCAGCACCAGGATGAAAAGGACTCTTGCCAAAGCAGTTTGCCAGAATGACGGATGGACGGTAAGGTTAATAGACCGTCCGTTATCGACCCATATTCCGTCAGCATTTGTAGATCTGACCCTGAAAACATAGTCTCCGGGAGCCAGGTTGCTGTATGTTGATGTTCTTGTTCCCCTCTCAATGAGCCAGTCATTGTCAAAACCCTCCAGCATACGGGCATACTGTATATTCCTGGGATTTCGGTAGTCAAGTGCAGAATATTCAATTGTAAGAGTCTTCTGTTTATTATTCAGGCTCAGGTTGAAGTTATTGTCAGTTGCACCGCTTGCATAGGGGAACATATCATCATTTTTCAGCTCGTTTCCTGAGGCTGTAACGCGTGTAATGACAAGAGGCGGTATGAAATTCATTTTATTTATCTGTCCGGGATTGAAATAGTATATACCGTTATCAAATCCGAACATTATTTCATTGCTTATAGTTCTGATCCCTGTTGCTTCTGAAAAGTATCTGCGGTCAACGCCGCTCTGCTCACCGTAGATCTCAAATGATTCATTTTTCTTGTTGAACTTGAGTATCCCCCGTTCACTGCTGAGCCACAGGTTTCCGTCTGTGTCGTCTACAATACTTAGTATAACATCATCAGGAGCCCCGGTGGATACGGTAAATGATTTGAAAAGCGGTTTACCATCCCCGAAGTCAGGATTTATGACTTTGTTCAGACCTCCTCCGAAAGTGGCTGCATAGATCTCTTTATCTCCTGAACAGTAAATGTAATGCACATCATTATTTGCCAGGCTTGTCTCATCGTCCGGATCAAAATAGCACGATCTGAAGGTGATCTCTGAAGGATCAGTGAAATCCTGGTTGAATATGAGAAGCCCGTTTGTGGTCCCCACCCAGATGTTGTGGTTGAGATCCGAGGTGACAAATCTGACCCTCTTATGGCTGGCATAAGGATAGTTTTTAAGAAGATTGAACGAGTTAATAAATTTTACACCATCATTATCTTCGGTTAAATAGTTTAGCCCGCCGTTAAATGTGCCGACCCATATCCTGCCGTAAGTGTCTTCAAAAACAGAATATACATTATCATGGCTCAGACTGTAGGGATCGTCTGGATTGTGCCTGTAATTCGTAATTGTGTAACGGTAATCGGATTTATTACCGTAAGGCACAAGTTTAAAAATTCCTCTTCCCTTTGAACCCATCCAGATATTGCCCCTGCGGTCCTGGCTAATAGTATAAACCAGTGCATTGAAATCTTCCCCCGATTTAAAGCTGCCATTTGTATGCAGTTTGCCTGACATTACCCTGGCTGAATCATAAAGGTAGACATACCCGTCTCTGGTGGCTACCCACAGAAGCCTGTTCTTGTCTTCATAAAGGGCCCTTACTTCGTTCTCAGAGTGTGAGATGGGCTCATGCTTTGGCTGAAGTATTTTAAACTGATTCTGGAAAAAAGTCACTTTCTCAATACCCCTGTAAACAGTACAGATCCATAGATTCCCCTGTGCATCAGAAATGGCAGAATGGATAAGATTGGGGAAACGCCGGTTATCACCTCCAGGCTCATTGAAGAAGTATTGAAGCTTTCTTCCGGCACGATCATAATATGAAAAACCACCACCACGGGGATAGATCCAGAGATTATCATTTTTATCCTCAAAAATTACGAAACTTGGAAGAAGCACATTCGGGTTGGTCTTATCTACCTTCATCCTGAAGTGTCTTACGATACCGTTAAACGGATCATAGTGTGTCACCCCGTCAGAAGAGGTCTCAATCCAGGCTTCTCCAAACCTGTCAACATAAACTGAAACCATCTTATTGGTCGGGAGAACCGGATTTTTCTCCGTGTTGAACTGCTTTTTGTCCCCTGTCAAAGGGTTGTAAACAAAAAAGCCGTCATCAGATGTCAGGATTATAAGCTCTCTCTGGTTAAGAGGTTTTATTGCAACTATATCAGAGTTGACTCCCATGTCAATGCTTTCAAAGGCACCTGTCTCCTGGTCCATTACACTGATTAACCCTTCTGATGAACCAAACCAGATCTTGTCAGGAGATTCATGGACACAAAACCATCCGGGTACCCGCTTTCCCTGGAAATATGTGCCAGGCATAACATTTTCAGGTGAGGAAGATCCTGAAGAAAGCCGGGAAAGCCTGTTGGTCGTCAGTATCCATATATTGTTCTGCCTGTCTTTGTGTATCATGTTAATTGTTGTGCCTGTCTCAGTACCGTCGGTACATTTGAACTGGCTGAGACTATATTCAGCAGAAGAAGCGGATGAGAGGATTCTGACACATTTGCCTGACTGAGTTGTGAGCCATGTTTCTCCTCCGCTGAAACAATATATCTGCCTGATGGGTGAGTAGTTTTCAGGGCTGTTGTTACTTATCTCACTGAAGCCAGTAAAGACCTCAGTCTTTGTATTCAGACGGTAGATTTCGCCTTCGTAGGCCATTATCCAGAGGTAGCCGAGGTCATCTTCAACAATCCGGTCAACCCTGTTGTTCTTCAGGACATTATTCTTTGTGAATCCTGCCTTAAAGACCTTGAAGTCATACCCGTCAAACCTGTTTAATCCGTCAAAGGTGCCAAACCAGAGGAATCCTTCGCGGTCCTGATGCATTGACAACACAACTCCTTCAGAGAGACCGTCCTCAACCGAATAATGAGTGAATGCACATTTTGGCTGGGCTTTTACTTCACCCAGAATGGAACAAAAAAGTAAGAGGAACGATATGGTATATTTCATTTTGTTCAGTCAACGGTCACCTTCAGCGGATCCTGCAGTTTAAGATGGTATTCGCTGAGATAATCTGTCCAGGACTGATCAGTTTCAAAACCCCATTTGCTCCAGCCTGCCCCGGTATAGTAAGTAAGCTTTTGTCCGAGTGTGAAGGTTGTGAGAATCAGGATATGGTCATCTGTTTCAACTTTGCCGGTTGAAGGGGTAGTAAGTACTGTACCCACATATGTAATGCCGCCCTCACCACCGTCAAGACGGTATGCAATTGCCGGCTCGCCGGAAGGCATATCAAGAGACATTCCCTCGTCTCTTTTGACAATACCTGCCGCAACAGGAAAATCAGTTTCCATCCCTGTGTACTCTTCAACAATCTTTGTCAGCTGGCTGCCGGCATCGAGAGAGATGATGCGTGTTTCGGTCACCATAGTCCCGTTCACCAGGAAAGGAGGGTATGATAGTCTGAATGATGTGCGCAGCGGACCGTTGTCGAGTGTCTGGTGGCTTTCGAAATTTATCCCCAGCCAGAGAGAGTCATTGACCCATGGCGCCAAAGCCCCGGCACCCAGCGTGCGGCCTACCTTATAGCAGTCGCATCCTTCACCGTTGTCATCATGGTAGGTATTCCTGCCGGCAAGGTAATCGGCATACCACCGGTCAATAACCATTTTGTCTGTCCTCTTGACCCAAACGTCAAGACCGTTGCTCGGTCCGTCCTTCTCAATCAGTGCCGTACCGTAAATGCGGAACGCAATGCGGTCATTCTCCCAGGCATAGTCATCCATTCTCTCAGGGACAAACCGGCCAAAGGCACGGGGTTCATATTTCTGAGCTGTACCCTTGCTGACATAATAGACTGATTCTGTATTGGCTGCTACCGCAGGCTGAAAGATTAGTGATACGGGTTCTGCCTCACCGGCATAAATAAGCTGCGAGGGCACTTCAGTACCTTTTTCATCGGTAATAATCACCGCCGACGGATCAAAATTTGTCATTGCTGCGGCAAGGTCAGAGACCAGTAGTTCAACTGTCTCTGCTGATCTGTCCGTAGCAAGTGGATTTGAGACTGTAACCTTTATCCGTTCATTGTTGCTGCATCCGAAGAGAATAAATACTAATGATAGAATCGGAATGATCTTGTTCATAGCGGTATTTTTTGGTTATTTTGGTTGTTTGCCTATATATGCAAGTATGCCGCCGTCGACATACAGGATATGACCGTTCACAAAGTCCGAGGCTTTTGAGGCGAGGAACACTACCGGCCCCTGAAGGTCTTCCGGTGTTCCCCATCTTGCGGCAGGAGTGCGGCCAATTATGAAAGAGTTGAAAGGATGACCTTCTGCCCGCAGGGGTGCTGTCTGAGGAGTGGCGATATAACCCGGTCCTATGCCGTTGACCTGGATGTTAAACTCAGCCCATTCACATGCCAGGTTGCGGGTGAGCATTTTCAGCCCCCCCTTTGCCGAGGCATATGCAGATACTGTCTCACGGCCCAGCTCGCTCATCATTGAGCATATATTGATTATTTTGCCGCCCCCCTTTTTTATCATTCCCGGCGCAACAGCTTTGGCCATGATGAAGGGACCGTTGAGATCTATGTCAATCACCTCGCGGAATTCCGCGGCACTCATCTCGAGGGCAGGGATCCTTTTTATGATGCCGGCGTTATTTACAAGGATATCAATTATCCCGACCTCTTCAGTGATCCTTTCGATAAAGGTTTTCACGGCATCCTCATCGGTGACATCGAAGACATAGCCCCGGGCGCTGATTCCGGCATCGGCATAGTCGTTCATCGCAGTCTCAACACGGTCAGCCTGCCTGTCGTTGAAAACTATGGTAGCACCTGCGGCTGCCAGGGCTTTGGCCATTGCCATCCCTATCCCGTAGGTGGCGCCGGTCACAAGAGCTATCTTTCCATCAAGGCGAAAAAGATCATTATCCATAATTTACTTTTAAGGTTTTTCAAATATAGCATTACCTAAGATCAGTCTGGCTGTAGAAATCCTGGTCGCCGTAATCGAGATTCTCCCCGGCCATGCCCCATATGAATGTATAGTTTGATGTTGCCGTGGCAGCATGTATAGACCATTGCGGGGATATAACGGCTTCGTTGTTTTTCATCCATATATGTCTGGTCTCAGCGGGTTGGCCCATGAAGTGGCATACGGCATTGCCGTCCGGGACTTCAAAATAGAAATATACTTCCATACGACGACCGTGGGTATGCGGCGGCATTGTATTCCAGACGCTGCCGGGTCTGAGTTCAGTCATACCCATTTGCAACTGGCATGTTTCAAGGACTTCACGGACCAGCATCTTATTGATTACACGGTGGTTGGCTGCTTCCATTGAGCCCATTTCCACAGTCAGACCTTCCTTTTTGGTTACCTTTCTGTCCGGGTAGTTGCGGTGGGCAGGAGTGGAACAGAAATAGAAGAGAGCGGGATTGTTCCTGTCATTGCTTTCAAAATATACATCTCTGTCGCCGCTGCCAATATAGACCGAGTCTTTATAATCCAGTTCATAATTCAGATCTGCCACCTTTATCTTGCCCGGTCCGCCAACGTTAAAAACTCCTATCTCGCGGCGATGAAGGAAAAAGGCTGCTTTTACTTCATCCACGGGTTCAAGCTTCAGTGATTCTCCTGCGGGCTTTACGCCTCCTGTGATCATTCGGTCATAAAGTGAGTAAACCATTGTCACAGAGTTGTCAGCAAAAAGGTCATATATGAGATGTTCTTTTCTTAAACGTTCTGTATCCCAGTTTTTTACGTCGTTGGGATGGGCTGCATACCGGATTTCGATCCTTGTTTTCATCATATATTAAATTGATTTCAACGGTAAGATGCAACCTCTGTTTTAACCATTACACTATTGTGTTTACGAATTTTAATAGACAGAGGTTTCATAGAATTCATTTCTCCTATTACAAAAATCGACTAAAAAAACTTACGGAGGTAGAAAAAATGAGTAAAATGTGTGGAATAATTGGTACCGCGCAAAGGGAGCATGCTTCGGCACCCTTCGACACCCTTCGACAAGCTCAGGGACCGCTCAGGGACCGGCAGAGAGCGTAGAGCGAAGAGACTCAGGAACTCAGTGACTTAGAGACTGAGAGACTTTATGGACCTTAAGGACTTTACGGACTTTAAGACTTTCTAGAACCTCAAACCGATCTTGATCTCGAGCCTGTTATAATAATAAAAGAGCTCCTCGTTATTGATGGTTGAGGTGGGAACAATTTCTTTTGTACGGAAATGCCTGTAGGCAAAACTCACATAAGTCTCAAGATCACCTGTTGCTATTGAAACACCCATCCCGAGTGTAGCTGTGGGCCCTCCCTTGTACTCCCTGTCGGAGGTGTAGTAATATGTCGGAGGCCAGATACTTGATGAAGACCAAGGGTAATATAGCGTCTGTTCCTTGTTCTCCGATATCATTGCCATGTATCCGGCCCGCCCGAAGATAAAAGGAGAAGTACGCTTTTCTTTGAGATAAATCCTGAATCCTCCGTAGAACGGCATGTAAGAGTTACCTAGAAATTCAAGGCCTGTTCCTGCTTCAGCCATGAACTTTGTCTTAAACGTATATCCGGCACTCACTGCAAAGCTGAATGGAGCATGATACTGGCTGTTTTGTGGTCCTGCAAGGAATCCAATTTCAGTACTGACTCCAAACCCGCTTATCTTGCGTGACCCTGTTGCATTGTCGTATAGAATAAAATGATCAACATCGGTGCTGTCATAAACAAAAAGGCTGCCGTCTGAAGTGCGAAGCATGTATTTATCAACACCTGCCTGCTCAATCTTACCAAAGATCTGGCTGCCGTTCTTAAGATAAAGGGCGTCTTTATTTTTCTGTGACCAGGCAGATATGCTGAAAATCAGCAGGATCAGGGTAAGAATAACTGGTTTTTTCATGATAGTGAGGTTTCAGGTTAAAGGGTTTAGCATGATTTTTGATTCAGGTTACTGAACCAAAACCTGGACTATGAAAACAAAAATCGTTCCAATTTTAGCACTTTTTATACTTTTTACAGGGTGTGAAGAGTCTGTTTACCGGGAATATAAGGGCAATGCACCGGTCTATATGGCTTATGAAGAGCTCAGAAATTCAGTTGCAACGGAAAGCGGAAGGGAACTGGTAAACCCGGGGAAAATTTATTTCAAGGACAATTATATTTTTATTATTGAGGAGCTGGAGGGTTTCCATGTCTATGATAATACGAATCCCGCGGCCCCTGTACACAAGACTTTTGTTAAAGTCCCGGGTGCAATTGATATTTCAATATCTGGGTATATAATATATGTAGACAGCTATGTGGATCTTGTTGTTCTTGATGCTGAAGATATCAATAACATACATGAAGTGGCAAGGACCAAAGATGTCTTCCCTTATGTTATCCCTGAGACAGGGAATGAGTTTCCGGTAGGCCAGGTTGATCCGGAGAAGGGCGTTGTAGTTGGCTATGATCTTAAATTAATACGTGAAAAGGTTGACATTTCTTATCCTGTCTACCCGGTGTATTATGACGGTCTCCGATTCATGGAACTTTCCAACGCCGGAGGTGCATCATCAGGTGTAAGTGGTTCAGGAGTGGGAATCGGTGGGTCCATGGCCCGCTTTGGCATCAAAGGGAATGTGCTTTATGCCGTTGATAACAACTCGATAAAAGTCTTTGATATTTCCGACAAGGTTCACCCAAGTAAATTTACTGATGTGGGAGCATGGTGGGGCATAGAGACAATGTTCCTTACAGATGACTACATGTTCCTTGGCACTACTACCGGGATGGCAATTTTCAGCTTAAGTATTCCCCTGAATCCCAGTTATATTTCATTTTACAGTCATTTCCGCAGTTGTGATCCGGTGGTTATCGACGGTGACCTGGCCTATGCGACCCTGCGTACAGGCACCACCTGCGGAGGTACTGCCAGCAGGCTTGATGTGGTTGATATTAACAATATTACCTCGCCGGTTCTTTTGCAGACTTATCCGATGACAAATCCCTATGGCCTTGCCAAAGACGGAGATCTGCTCTTTGTCTGTGACGGTACCGATGGCCTGAAGATTTACAATGCCTCTGATCCTATGACTATTACACAGCATCTTCTATATTCATATCCCTCTCTTAAGGCTTATGATGCAATACCTATTGGTGCGGTACTGGTAATGATAGGTGATGACGGATTGTATCAGTATGACTATTCAGATCCGGCGAATATAACCAGGATCAGTCACATCGGGGTGGCGGGGGAGTAAAAAAGTCTGAGGGTCTGAAGTCTTGCGGTCAATAAATTCTTAATTCTTAATTCTTAATTCCTTTGTGCCCCATGCCCCATGCCCCATGCCCCATGCTCCATGCCCCTACAGGTACTTCCTGTCCTCTTCGGGCACATCAAAGTATTTATCATACTTACTGGCGTCAGGGCCTTTTTTAACCACTCCGGCATCAGTAAGCTGGTACGTACATTTCTCGCCTGCAATACCTGAAAAGTAAATATCAAATTCCTTTCCCTTTTCATCTATCATTATTATTCTTACCAGGTGAGGGTATTTCATGCTGTTAAGCTGTGAATGGCATATGGGGCAGGTATACATATATTCCGAGCCTTCCTCAACCTCAAATGAGGGGTGCGTTGTTTTGGTATAATTCCCGAGCTCGGGATTTAAAAAGATCAGCCCTCTTTTGGTGCTGTTGACCTTCATAGCAGAAAGGACTATGGAAGTTTTTACTTTCAGGTGTCCTCTGCAGGCTTTACACAAATATTCAATTTCCATAACTTAACTCCTGTTTGTTTATTAGTTCAACGATTTTATCTCCCGCAATCTTTACAAGATATGAAATATTTTCACCAAAATCAACTTTTTCAGGCTGAATCCCAAGTATGAAAACAGGCATTTTGAAGAATTCAGATAATCTTTTAAGCGAAATATTATGTGTATTGAAAGTAAGATCCTGTACCTGAGACACAGGGAAAAACTTATACGTTCCCGGAGTTTTCTTCAGGTCAACGCTATCAATCAGAACAAGGATGTCAGGGTTCAGTGAATTGATTTTGCCGATGTAATTTTCTATGCTTGCTTCAACGGTGAGGGAAGAAATGGTGTCAGTTTTCTTTATCCGGTTGCTGATGTAAACACCGATGCCGTCATCCTGTTTAAGAGCATTGCCAATGCCAACCAAAAGGATCTTCTTTTCTTTCAGTGACAACAGGTCGTTAAAATCTTCAATCACTTTTGAACAGGTATTTTACCATTATCTGATGCAGGCAGTTGGGGCAGATAATGTTGAACATATCTTTCCTTTGAAGTTGATCCTTTATTTCGATATCAACATCCTGTCCCTCCGCCAGTTTCAACTTCTGGTTGAGCATGTTGAGATTAATAATTGAAGAAAATGCCTTCGGTCCCAGTTTACGGTGCATGTAATAAAGATGCTCTTTGGTGGTTATAACTGCTTTGCAGTTTTTGCAGATAAGCAACTCCTTCTCCTGGTATTCAACGTTCTTTTCTCTGTCAAACACGGCGATGTCAAAGATCTTATCGGATAATTTCACTCCTTTATTCGTTATGCAATGTTCCTGGCATAGCCCGCAGAAAATACATTTTCCGTAATCTCTTTTGATAATTCTTATTCCTTTCTCCTTATTGTCAGTAAAAGTTATTGCCTGCGGGGGGCAAACATTTGCACAGGTTTCGCAGCCCACGCAGTTTTCATCATCAACAACAGGCTTACCCCTGAAATTTTCAAAAGGCACATGTGGCTCAGCAGGGAATTTTGAGGTGTAAGCAGGGGTCACAAGTGAAATTACTGCCTCTTTTAATTCTCTTAATTTTGGATACTTCATTTCACAGCCTCTTTGTAATCATCTCTTACACTTTTTTCACCCAGCTTTGTGCCAAAATGATAAGCTCCTCTTATGAGGGCATGGGCAGCCACCGTAGAGGTGAAAAAGAGGATCGGGATTGCTACCAGCGCTTTAAACCCGGCATCGGAGAACCCAAAATGAAAAATCACTCCGAGAAGGATGCTGCAACAGCCGAGTGTTACACATTTTGTGGCAGCCTGAAGCCTGTTATATACATCCGGAAGGCGGATCAGTCCGATACATCCGAAAATGTTGAACAAAACCCCGATACATATCAATACTATAGATATCATATTATTCATTCAGTTTCTTTCCGCTCAGGTATTTTGCAAGTGTAAGAGTCCCTATGAAACTCAGTATTATCCAGGCTATTCCAATATCGAGAATAAAGGATTTTTCTGTCTGTATGGAAATAATAGCACAAATTCCGACAACAAGGATCCCGAAAATATCGATGCCTACCATCCTGTCAGGAATAGTTGGTCCGCGGATGATCCTGTACAGACAGGCTGCGCTGAGAGCTATCTGTATATAGAGCAGTATAGTCAGGAAATTGGTCATTCTGCGAATTTTTTAATGTATTTTTCAAACCTCCCGATAATCAGTCCGGTGTAAACAGAAGGGTCCTCAGATCTTACATAGATCCAGTGGATATAGAGACAGTCATCAATAATATCAACTGTTATTGTGCCGGGGGTCATCGTAATCGAGTTGGCTAAGAGTGTTTTTGCAAATTCCGATTTCAGATTTGTTCTGACCTTGACAATTCCGGGCCTGATGGGCATTGCAGGATGCAATACCCGGTATGCGACATCGAAGTTGGCTTTTATGCATGCCCAGATAAAATGGAAAAGATAAATCAGAAACCAGAAATATCTGTGCGGTTGCAGGAACTTATACACGCCCTGGAAATAGTACCTGCCAAATATGGCCGAGCACAGCAAAGAAGCTACAGAACCGACAATAAGGTTTGATGCTGTAAACCTGAAGGTAACCAGTAACCAGAAGATCAGTGATAATATGAAAACTGCTACATATCTCATTTTATAATCCGATTATCTGAGATGAGTACTTTGAAGGATCCATAAGTATTTCTGTTGCCGGACTCAGTATTGTCTCCCGGATCCCTGGAAAGACAAGGAGGCTCAGCAACAGGCAGATAATGGCCAGCACAATCATACTGAAGACCATTGGGAATGGCACTTCCCTGACATTTATCCACTTCTTGTCCGGATCCTTGTTATAAAAGGCATAACGCTGGAACTTCAGGAAAGAAGCCAGTGTGATGATGCTGACAATTGCAGCGAGGGCAGCAAGGAGATATAAGTGGGCCATTACAGCGGCAATAATAATAATCAGCTTGCTGAAAAAACCGTTGAAAGGAGGGATGCCTGAAATTGACAGAGATGCCACGAAAGAAGTTGCAGAGGTAACCGGCATTGATTTTGACAGGCCACCCATCTCCCTCAGATCCCGTGTGCCGGTTGAATACTCAATTGCTCCTGCATTAAGGAAGAGAAGACTTTTGAAAGCAGCATGGTTGATAAGATGGAAGACGCCCCCTGCAATAGCCAGGGAAGCTATCTCAGGACTGCCACCCCTTGAAACAAGTATCATACCGATGCCAACGGACAGGATCACATATCCCATCTGGCTGATGCTGTGATATGCAAGCAGCCTCTTAATATCCCACTGACCTATAGCGAGGAATACACCGACAACCATTGAAAGGGCGCCCAGAGTAGTTATAAGAACAGCCATTCCTTCAGTGATATCGAACATGTTGAAGAAAAGTCTGATTATCACATAAATACCGACAGCCTTGATCAGCACGCCTGACAGCATTGCAGAGATAGGCGAAGGCGCTGATGAATGAGCATCAGGCAGCCATGCATGGAAAGGGATAATGGCCGCTTTGAGGCCAAAGCCGCTTAGCATAAGTATCTGAACAAGTATGTAGTATCTTTTATCGTACCCGGAGCTGAAAGCCATTTTAATATCTGCGATATTCAGTGTCTTTGCCTTCCAGTATATAAATGCTATTCCGAATAGTATCAGAAACGAAGCAATGCCGCCCAGCACCTGGTATTTGAATGTCGCTTCCAACTCATTCTTTTCAACTCCGAAAGCAACGAGTGCGTATGATGATATTGCCGAGATCTCGAGAAATACAAAGATGTTGAAAAGATCGCCGCTGAGCACAACTCCATTCATCCCTGCAATCATGAGGCAGAAGAGGGCATAGAAGTAGTTCTCTGAAGTATATCGGCTTATATAAGATATTGAGTAAAAAACTGACAGGAATCCTATCAGGTTTATGATGCAGAGGATAATTGCAGTAAAACCGTCAAGAACCATGTAAATACCTATGGGTAATCTGTCAACAGGCTCCCAGCCTCCAACTTTATAAACCGACATTTTATCGCCTGTCACAAATAGGAAATAGAAGCTGATCATCACCAGGAAGAGAAGTATGAGCGAGGCAAAGTACCTGTCAAAATGCCTTATAAACCTTCCGAGGATCATAATCAGAAAAGCTGCGGCAAGCGGCACAACAACAAGTAATGGTATCAGCGGATTCATCTTTTATCCTCTTAAATTTTTTATCTCTCTTATATCAAGGGTCCCGTATTTCCTGTATATCCTGATAATTACTGCCATCAGCATGGCTGTTGTCGCCAGGCCAATGACAATCGCAGTGAGCACGATCGCCTGCGGCAAAGGATCAACATAGATCTTTACCGGATCTGCAGGGTCCACAATAGGAGCCACTCCCCCCTCAGTATAACCGATAAGTGCAAAAAAGAGGAAGCAGCTGAATTCCATGATCGACAGGGAAATAGCAATTTTGATCAGGTTTCTCCTGGTTATCACTCCGTAGAGGCCTACAAGAAACAATATGAAACATAACAGGTAGACTATCATTCTTTTACTTCTTCTTTAAAGATTATCAGGGCAAGAAAAATCGTAAGGATAGAGGCAGCCACCTCGATTCCGATAAAAATATTGTATAATGGCAGCATTCCCGCACTTACCAGCTCTCCCAAAATGCCTTTCGGAAGCCAGTTCAGGAAAAAGATCCGGGCTCCGAAGAGAAGTCCGGAGACCGCCAGGAACAGGACTACCATGATGGCAATGTATTCATAGAGTGTTGAACCGGCCTCCTCCTTCACCAGTTTCAGGAAATCACTGCCATATGCCAGTATCAGCAGGATGAATGAGCCGGCCAGTATGACCCCGCCGGCAAAGCCGCCCCCCGGTGTCAGATGGCCGTGAACAATGATATAAATACCATACATGAAGATCAAACCGGCAATCAGCTGAGTCGTTTTCTTTACTATGATGGTCATCCCTTTCATGGTGTGATGCTTGATATTTCTAATCCTTGTTCATCATTCATTTCTTCCCTTTTATCCTGAGTACAGTCAGCACTCCCAGAACAGCAGTCACCAGTACAGTAGCTTCACCCAGAGTATCGTATCCTCTGAAATCAAAAACGACTCCGGTAACCAGGTTAGCACTGCCCGTCTTTCCTGCTGCTCCTTCTATATAAGCCTTTGACATACGCAAGGTGCCTTCGCCAAATTGATCGAGCGAGCTGGCAGATATCTTAAGGAAGTAAAACAAAACAACCAGGATCAGAATGCCGGTGATTGCTGTTACGATGCCTTGGTTATCAAGCCTGTTAAAGGCTTCTTCACGTGAACTGTCAAGAACAACTGCCACCATTATTATGAGAGTGATTGTCTCAACAACGATCTGGACGATTGCCAGGTCAGGGGCCTTGAGCAGCAGAAAGCATATCACCAGGCTATACCCCACGATTCCCCCGGCAATAACGGCCGATAGAAGGTCTCTGGCATGAATAGCATAGAGCGCTCCCAGTATCATAAAACCCACTATTACAGATATCGCCAGTTCCATAGGAGTATTCTTAATTATATCATTATGAGTAACATAATAATCAAGCCAGCACAGACCCAGATAATATATCCGGGCAGTATCCCTGAATGAGCTTCACTCAGTTTGTGACTCAGCCACAGAACAAACTGCTTTGAAAGATCATAAATGTCAAACAGCTTCTCTTCAGCTTTTTTGTACATCCATCCAAAAAACCTGAATTCCCCGATAGTTTTATAAAATTCAGTGGTCGGATAACCTGTGGTGTCCTGTATCTTTTCGCCTCCGATAAAGCTGTCTTCTCTCCTGAACTTTTTAAGTCCGGTTGACAGGTAAACAATTATTCCAAGAACAATTGATATCAGTACAAGAACTGAGACGAACGAAGAGTCCCAGAAACCCGTAAACTGGAACGCGCCACTTACAGGCATAAAAAGTTCAGGTACCACGTATTTAGTGGCAAATACCCCGAATACGATGCAAAACATTGCAAGTACAACCATTGGCACCCACATCAGGACAGGAACTTCCCGGACCTTTTCATATTCAGGTTTACGACGACTTAGAAAAACTCCTCCGATGAATTTGATAAAGCTTGCCAGCGTAAGGGCTGATCCCAGAACTGCCAGTCCCAACCATATCACCCATAGCTTATTGGCAATGCCTGGTCCTGATCCAAAATCAATAATTCCCTGGTATATCATCCATTTTGAAGCAAAACCGTTCAGGGGAGGCACACCAGAAATGGACATTGCAAAAATCAGAGCTGAAAAGAATGTAACAGGCATGGCTTTTGACAGACCTCCCAGATCATCAATGTTCTCCTTCCCGGTACGGTACTCAATACATCCTGCAGAAAGGAACAGCCCACTCTTATAAAGAGCATGATTAATCATATGGAACAGACCTGCAGCAATCCCTATAACCGAGCCCAGGCCAAACCCCAGTATCATATAACCTACCTGCGAAACTGCGTGAAATCCCAGTAGGCGTTTATAATTATGTTGAACGAGGGCCATCATGACAGCTGTGATGATGGTGATTACTCCCAGAGAAAGCAGGAGTAGTCTTATCCCGTCAGTGAGGGTGAAGATATCGGTGGTGATCCTTGCAAGAAAATATATTCCAAGCAATTTATCGAGTGATGCAGGCAGCAATGCAGAAGAAGCCGCTGGAGCATCTTTTGCATAGTCGGGAACCCATGTGTGGAATGGGAAAGCACCTGCTTTTGTGAAGCTGCCGACTAACAGTGCAAGGAATGCAGTTATTGAAATAATATTGGTTGTGGGAACCGAAATACTGTTAATGCTCAATGATCCGGTTAATTTCCATATTATGGCAATTCCTATTATCATTATTGTATCTGAGGCCCCAACAAGGATAAGGGTCTTCTTGGCAGTTGCAGAGCTTTCCTCATCATGTCCGGGGATAAGTTTATACAGGGTAATTCCCAGTATTCCCCAGAAAGTTAGAAATAATAGCAGATTGTCAGATAGAACTGCTCCGTACGAACAACCAAGAGTAATAAGAAACCAGGGGTAGAAGTTTCTAACTCTTCCCACTTTGATATAAATAATTGAATATAGCAGGATCAGAAAGGCAAAAAGACTGATGAACAGAATGATCAGCTTGCTGAGATTATCACAGGTGAAGGTGAAGTACCTGGCGGCATCGAGAATAATATTGCCGAAGAGAGAGAAACCTGATAATCCCGGGATCTCATTTACGGACATGACCTGATATTCAGAACCATAGAGGGCTATGGTCAGCCAGCCTGTAATTATACTCACGGATAACCCGATAATACCTTTGGCGGTCCTGTATCTTTCAGGAATGAAGAACATCAGGAGGCCGGCCAGAAGGGGCAGGGTTATTATCCGGATAATTTCGTTCATGGCAGGTTGTTCAGTTTTCTCTTTATTTCAGTTGTTCTCATTACTGACATATCTATCAGCTCCTTTGCATTCATTATTTTTTCGCCGGAGCCGATATCATAAGCCACTGCCATACGTTCAGTGCAGCAGTAGCATGGATCAACTCCTGCAAGTGTGATAGTTGCATCGGCTATGGTCTGCCCGATGCATGATTTTCTGAAAGTGGCAATGTTGACATAGCTCGGGGCTCTTATTTTATGTCTGGCAGGTGAGTTGGAACCGTCTGATACCACAAAATGAAATACCTCACCCCTCGGAGCTTCTGCGCGTCCGTTCCCGATCCCTTCAGGTATCTCTTTAACCGTGATGTTTATATCACCCTCTTTGCATTTTTCAAGACCCTGAAGACACTGTTCGATTATTGAGATTGATTCATACATCTCCAGCAGTCTGACTTCTGCTTTGGCGAATACATCACCGGCTTCGGCTGTTATCACTTTCCAGTTGACAAGCGGATAAGCAGCATAGGGATCGTCTTTTCTGACATCTATGGCAACTCCTGAGGCTCTTGCAGTTGGCCCCACAGCAGCATAGTCAATTACATCCTGTTTTGTAAGAACGCCAACACCCTTTAATCTGGCATGTAAGACGGGGTCATCCATAACTGCCCCGGTAAGCAGGTCAGTCTTTTTCTTAACATCGCTCAGGACTTTCCGGATGAGTGGTATCTTGCTGTTCTCAATATCCCTGCGAACCCCTCCAACCTTGAACATTGCATAACTGTTCCTGTTTCCTGAGATCATTTCGAAAAGATCAAGCACAGGCTCACGGTATTTCCATGCCCACATGAATACGGTGTTGTATCCAAGGAAATGTCCGGCAAGCCCGACCCAGAGAAGATGACTGTGTATGCGTTCAAGTTCACCGATAATTGAGCGGATATATTTTGCCCTGTCAGTGATCTCAGCACCAATGATTTCTTCAACAGCATTTGCAAATGCAAAGGGATGTGAGGTTGAACAGATGCCACAGATGCGCTCCACCAGGAAAAACACCTGCTCATAGGTTTTAGATTCACTCAGCTTCTCAATAC
>DATKUS010000073.1:0-5736 GCA_035530535.1 Bacteroidales bacterium | reverse complement strand
GACTGCGGGCTTTTATAAACCCGTCTGTACCTGTCGAAACAATGAGGTTCCCGGCAAGTGCAACGCCCGAACCGATGTCGCATTTCTCCTCTGTCCGCCACTCCTCTCTGACGGCAGGGTGGATGGTGTTAACGGAGAAATCAGGACGTGGATAATTGGCAGGAGTGGTGGTAAAATTATGATTGGTTAGCCTGAGGGAGGTCCAGGGCTGTGTCGTTTTTACAGATGGGTATCGCACTGAAGCTGTAAGCAGGCTGTCGCCGCGGACATGCAAAATGTTATAAGCCCCCACAGAGTCATTGGCTCTCAGGTTGGAGCGCCCCATCAGACCGGGGATGCCTTCGAAATTCATCTTTCTGTTTGAGTGTCCGTGGCCGCAAAGACTCAGTTGTATATTTCTGCCTTTCAGTCTGTCAATTGCCTCATACCAGTTGTTTAGTCCCGGGTCAAGAGGATAGTGATTTACAAATATTATAGGGAGATTCCGGTCATCGGTTGCATTGAATAGTGAGTCCAGCCATACGATATTCTCCCTTGGTATCTGCCCGGGGCCCATACGCATATTAGGGCCTGAGTTGGTGCCAATGAAGAGAAAACCGCCATAATTGAAAGAGAATGTCTCGGCGTCAAAAATTTCCCGGAAGCTGTTACCTCCGCTTTCTGACCATTTGGTATCGTGGTTGCCGGGGATTATATACCATGGTTTGTTGAGGCTGTCAAGGATCTGTCGAGCAAGAAGGAGTTCTGCATCGGATCCGAATTCGGTAATGTCACCGGAAATAATTGTAAAAGCGAGAGAATTGAAGGAATTGATGTCATTCACTGTTCGCCTGAGGTCTTCTGCTGATGTCTGGTTTCCAATATGAGTATCAGTCACAAGGGCAAACTGAAAATCTGAGGATTGCTGGGCATAAAGAGAGAGTGTAAGAAATGCTATTCCGACTGTAGTCAGCATTAGCCTATGGTGAGCATGATTTTTCATCATATAATAATTTGATCTTATAGGTTTGATGAAACCTCCATGTATTTCATTAAAAAATGTTTACTTATCATTTAATCTTAAAATATTACATTTGTAATATGCAAAGCTAAAGTATGTATAAAACCGGCATTTTTTCAGTACTCGCAATATTAATTGCACTGGCACTCCCGGAAGAAGTGTGGGGACAGGTACCTGTTAAGGTATCAAGCCAGAGAATTGTCACAGGAGGGAAGGTCTATTACATGCACCATGTGCTTAAAGGTCAGACTCTTTATTCCATATCCAGGGCGTACATGGTATCAATTGATGCTATTACAGGCGCGAATGTGATCTCGAAGTATGGGATACAGACAGACCAGATACTTAAAATACCTGAGTCAGAGGCTCTTGCTGTCTCTCGGAAGCCTCAGACACAGCAACAAACTCAGCCTCAGGCACAACCACAACCTCAATCGCAGGTACAGCCTAAATCTCTGCCTCAGCAACAGCCTCAGGCTCAACAATCCGTTCAACAGCAGGCACCGCCATCAGCAAAGCCTCAGCAACAAACGGAACCGAAGACACAGCAGGAAGTTCAGCCACAGTCACAACAACAGACCAAGCCTGTTGCCAAAACGCCGGTAAAAAAACCGGTAAGGGCTGACGGAAACCTGTCTCATAAGGTGAAAAAGGGTGAATCTATCTCCTCAATAGCCCGCAAATACGGTATTTCAGAGCGTGAGCTGAGAAAAGCAAATAAAGGTCTGCTTTTTCCCATGCCAGGAATGTACCTGGTGATACCAGTGAAATTGGAGGAAGAGGCTGATACGCTAAAAAGAGAATAGCCGAAACGTCGCTAACATATTACCTTCTTATTACCAGGTATCCTTTTAAGGATTTCCCGTTTTCCCGTTTTATCAGGAAGAAATAGGTATCATCGGGAAGGGGATTCCCGTTGTAGTCAAAACCGAACCATTTATTATCATAATCCTTGCTTTCATAGACAACCGCGCCACGCCTGTCACATACTATCAGTGAGGTTTTACCAAGGGTTTCGATACCTTTAATAACGAAGTAATCATTTTTACCGTTCATGTCCGGAGTAATTAATGTTGGTATCACCAGGTCAAGCACAGTAATTGAAACATAATCAATCGATGGCCGGCAGACTCCGTTGGTTACTGCCCATGACAGGATATTTTCACCAACAGCAAGATTGCTGACAGTAGTTTTTGCGTCACCCGGATCTGCAAATTGTCCCGAACCTTTTATCAGCGACCAGTTTCCGGTCAGATTAATTCCCGGCTCATCTGCTTGCAGGGTTGTATAGAATATATATTCCAGGACCATGTCAGGTCCCGCATAAGCAGTTGGATTTTGATAGACTGATACAATTACAGGCTTAATGTCATAACAGCCTGATATTGTTGTTCCCTTGATATAATAAGTACCGTTCGTGGCCTGGGTGGGTGTGGCGAATGGTCTGGAAGCTACTGCATCGGTCCAGTAGGAATATATCAGGTCCGCGGTTGATCCTCTCGTTATTTCAGCATCAGTAAGATCAACAGTTGAAGGAGAGCACACTGGTGCCGGGTTTGTGATGATTATCGTTGGGTTCGGGCCGGGATCCAGACCTATTACCACGTCGGATGATACCAATGAAATACATCCCCCGGCATTAGCGACTGTGAAGTTATATGTACCCTGACCAAGTCCTGATACATTTGTGCTGGTTCCTGTTCCTGTCGACTTAATACTTCCCGGTAAACGGGTCAGGGTCCAGAGACCTTCGGAGGGTAATCCGTCAAGTACTACACTTCCTGTGGGAACCTCACACGTTGGATTGGTAACAGTTCCCGGCACCGGAGCTGCCGGTGTGGTAGGTTGTGGATTAATAACTATGTCTGAAGATAAGTCCGAATTACATCCCAATGAATTGGCAACTGTAAAGTTATATGTGCCTTCCACAAGGCCTGGCACAGTTGTGGAAATGCCGGTGCCGGTAGTGATTATTCCGCCGGGATAACGCGTTAAAGTCCAGGTGCCCGCTTCAGGCAATCCGTTCAACGTCACGCTCCCTGTTGACACTTCGCTGTCGGGCTGTGTTATTTCGCCCACCGCCGGTGGTTCGGGAGGTACGCATGAAATCTTAATCTGATAATCCTCTACCTCTCCAAAAGTGGCTGAGCCTGAGCTTCCGTAGGTGGGTTTGGTTGTTGAATTGGGACCAAACCTGAAACGGGCGAATGTAGGCCTTGATACAATGGCATTGACCGGTACTGTGACTGAAATATTGGCTGTTCCGGTATTTCTCAGCGAATTGGATACGATTCTTTCACCGCTATCACCAAAGTCGCCATCACCGTTCCAGTCCACCCAAACATTAAGATAAGCCAGACCAGTAACTTTTATAGAAATAGTAACCCTGGCTCCCGGGTACATTTCAGGGAATGTCACGCCGTCTTCATCATCAAATCCGTTCAGATCATCTGCGTCGGCATCTGATGAAGGCTGGTTGGCTTCATCTGCGTCAGGCTGCGACCCAAGATAATGAGCCCCGTCAATACCATGGTCGGCTGATCCGTAACTCAGGGGGGCATCACCGTAATCCACGGCATCAGCTATCTGATAGAACATAACGGGCAGAGGAGAAAGATCAGGATGATTCGCTGAAAGAAATTTATCGCCGGGGGAATCCCGTCCATTCATTACAAAGGGAGAAAAGAGAATTAATGAAATAAGTAAAATTCTATTCATTATTACATTTACCGTCTATTATGATTCAGCAGAACAGTCATAATTATATGACGTCCGGGGCATATCAGTCTAGTAAGTTACGGCTAGCTCCCTTATTCTCATAGGACATTTTGACGAACTGCTGCAATTCGTACATCAACCGGCATTCATGAATGAGGAGTACTTAATCTGGTGGATTATCTTCCTGATCGTGACCGCAATATCTGCAAACGCTGGCTTTATACTGAATTTTTTCAGCACAATGGGGACACACCTTGAATTCTCTAAACCCGTCTCTTACTTTATCCTTTTGCATTGATATTATTCCCTGGAATAATTCCATTTCTGACCGGGTTGCAAATTTTACCGGGTGGACAATGCTGCCTCCCGCATATTCAATAATGAAATATTTTCTTTTACGCAGAAGAGCCAGAGCCACTCCTGATATTATTATCGGTGATCCGGCCAGGATCATGATCAATTGTGACTCTTTAACATCAGACAATAATCCCAGAATAATTATGAGAAGTCCAAATGCCATCACAACATATCCCAAAAACGGTCTGGGGAGTTCAATGCTTGTTGTTCCGGTAATATCTTCAAGATTAACGCTTTTCTTTCCGCCTGTTGCCCTTATTCCGCTGTTGCGGGCATGAAAGCCCGGCTTATATATTTTCCCGAATTGATAGACCCTCTTATCTGTAACAACTATTGCCGACTTTGACAGATCATCTTCAACCAGAATTGATGCATAGTAGTCCTGACCTAAAATTGCCCTGAATTCTTCGCTCCCTGACGCAAAAAGACTACCGTAATTATATTTCATTATTAGAATCCTTTAAGTCAGTTCTGTGAAATTGTCGACAGAAAAATGCGTTTGCTTCGGGCATCAATGAACTGTATAAAAACCTGATTTGAATTTAACAGTATTTTCTGATTTTCTGATGCCATGAAAGTCTCATTTATTTTCTCCCATTTGTCTGGGATAAAACAAACAGGCTTGCGAAGCCCTGCCATACCCGAAGGCACCCCTGGCATAGAACCCGGAAATGAGGAATGATGTTTATTTTTACGCATAAATAGTACAGGTAATTTCTTTTATAATTTACTATTTGCTGGTAATTAACTGGTTAAAATTATTAAATTGAAGCTAAACATTAGTCTTAAAGTACGACTATTCCATGAACAGGTCCAAATGTTGGGTGAATCCTTAATATTTATAAACCAAAATATCCTTCGGAATTGAATAAACGGGCAGAGTGACCATTATAAGGCAGGATAAAACTGTCATAGAGAAACGGAAATGGAGTGAATTTCGAAGGATTACGCCCTCTCCGCCTTCCGGCGGATCGGTCGTGAATCTGGGACTAAGGTGACAAAAGCAAAAAGCCTGCCGCATACTGCGGACAGGCTTTTTGGTTGTAAGTACGATAGAATTATCTGATCTGACAGATTTTTTTTATCATGGAGCAGGTTTAAACACCCACACCCAGCCGGTACCCCCTGAAGCATCAGCCACAAAGAGTGTCAGGCGATCAGCTGTGAATTCCTTGATTTCGAATACTTTATTATTACCGGCACTACCCTCCGAGCCCAGAATGTTGGAGGTACCCTTTATTGTAAGTTTGGTATAATCGGCATTGAATCCCCATGAACTTCCGGTTACAGGAGTAGCGGTTGGTGATGCATAATAGGTAAAGTTGGCACCGCCATCCAGGTCAAATACCATCTTGCCTGAAACGTCGGAAGGGGGGCAGCATGTGCCACCTGCGTTCCACCACATTCCTGCCCAGTTACCCGGATCTGACATGAACCACCATAGTCTTCCATCCCCTCCAACACCGTCGAAAACCCATGTCTTTCCTTCGAGATTTGCCCCTACAAGCTTATAGTAGGCGTCTGGAAGAGCATGATCAAGCTGGGTGATTGTCACATCAACGCTCTTTGATACATAACTGGTATTACTGATATCGTTGTTTTCAATGTAGGGAGTATTTAAGTATATTCTGAAACAGACGGGCTAATCAACATCAATGAAT
>DATKUS010000072.1:0-11079 GCA_035530535.1 Bacteroidales bacterium | reverse complement strand
GTGTCTTCATGATCTCCTTCCAGTGAAAGATTCAGGCACAGATCCTGCCAGGCAGACCGGGCATCATGACAGTCGGATAGCCACTGATTGTCTGCATCATTAATTATCTCTGCCGTGACAGCGGAACATATTTCCCCGACGAAACTCATGCAAAAATCAGATGTTTTCTGCACCTCAAGAATAAATAAAGAGCCATCCCGGCTTTTATTATCAGTGTAGAGCACCTCATCACCACAGGTCGTGAACTCAGAATTGACGCTGTTAACTTTTATCCTGAACTGAGCCTGAGGAAACTTACCGGCTAAAGCACTCTCCTTTTTGGGCTTAAAGACATATTCTCCGGCAGTGTTCCCCGGTACTGTATGCCATCCGTTTGCTTCATCAAAATGATGGGTAATTAACAAACTCACCTCTTTGCCCCTGATAACTCTGAAATCCATGTTGACCTTCGGGGCTTTTTTGGATGTCCAGGTCCGTACCTGAAAGCAAGAATCGCCATGTTTGTATATCCACCGGCAATGATTTAATCCTATTTCAAAAGCAGAGGGAACTCCAAGCAAATAGTGCCGGCCATCAATCACAACAAAGATCCGTTGCCCTGTTTCCGGTGAGAGATTGAACTGGCTTGAACATACAGAAAGGAAAATGTTGAAATTTGTGTTGCCCTCGGTAAGGTGCGAATTGAAAACACCGTAGGCAAACGAGGTAGTCGAAACAATATTCTCGTCAGGCACAAGACCGGCTTCTGCCTGCATGATATGACCATGCGGACGATCAACCATTGTCTCTTTGGCACGCAGCATGACATGGTTATTTTGTCTGGAGAAGAATGACAGTAGCTGACCATCTTCTTTTTCGCAGTGACGTCTCTCTTTATCAAAGAACCTGTTAAGCTCCTGCTCACTCAGATCATTGACCTTTAAAAACCCGGAAGTATTGAACAGGTTCTTCACCGGAGCTATCAGGCTGCGGGGGTGATTAATGGCAACCTCATCACCGAATTCAGACATTATTGCAGACAACTGCTTCAGATCATCTTCTGATGTTGCCACCGGATGGTCAGGCTTATACGTTGCAACAAAGACGCTTCTTCGGGTCTCCCCGGACGAAAGCATAAACGGTTTTTCATGAAGGGCAATCACCGACGATTCTCCGGCATATTCACCTCCCGGGCTGTCAGACACCAGACACTCAGGAATACCTGTTTCCCGGCATGTTCTGCCATAAAACTGCATTCCGTCAACGGTTGCCGCAGATGCTCCGTTTTTGCATGCCAACATTAACCAAGGATTGCCTGCTGATTCTATCATGTTCTGCCGGCAGCATATGACAGAACCATAATTTTTATCCTCCAGGATCCGTCGTTCAATATACTGGCTTACATAATACTCATTGATCAAATCGTCAGAAACCGTTTTCAGACCCACATCCTGCTCACAGATTAAATCGAGTTCAACAGTTTCATCAGAACGGTTATTAATATCAAGGCTCCAAAACCAGCTCAGGCTTTTTTTTGAAAGCCGCAACATACACACGTAATCAAGTCCTTTCCATCTGCCCGTTGCCACAAACCCATCTTTACCTGCTTTGAACCGGCTGTCGCTTTGCGGACCTGAAAGAGCCGTGTATTCGAATGGTTTCGTTCTTTTTCTCAGCCAGAGGTTTGCTCCTGACCTTGAAAAGGGTGTTGCAGCCCTGAGGCTTATCCTGACATCTCCGGCTTCAATGCTACTCAGGGAGCCATTTCCCAAAAAATCGACGGAGAGTCCCAGTCTGTTTTTGATTTTCATTCAGTCTGTCTTAATATCAAGAATAAATTCTTTTCTGTATTGGTGGCTGTAGATGAATGCTACGCGTTTATCTTCGCGAACCATCCTGACAGGAATGCCTGAAATGGTTGCAGATCTGATTTTGTTTATAGACACGCCCTCAAAGACTGTCTCACCCGCCAGATCCCTGTCTCCGTACAGGGTGATCTCGAAACCGCTATTCTTCCCTGCGACACCAAGAATGTCGGAGGTACTGTGAAGGATCTTTAATCCGTCAGAAACATCCAGGCATACAGGGGTTATTACGCCGTACAGTGGCGGCCACAGGATCGCATCATCCGAGTAGGGTACAGCTACGGCTTCACCTGTTTCGGGATGTGTATAGTAAACCTTGCCGGCCTGTTCTTCATTGAAATAGTTACCTACGAAAAGAACTGCAGCGCCGGAATCTGTAAAACGTTCTCTTACAGTTATGTTGTCATTGTCTGAAGTTGTATGCCTGAGTTTAGCGCCTGTTTTTTTCAGGATTGCCTCGTAGGCCGGTTTTTGACCCTCGGTATCGAATCCCATCCATGTTCCCAGGTGTATCACGGAACCTCGTCCCAGGGCCTTTGTGAATCCGCATGCAGTACCACGAATTGTCCAGGCAATAATTTCTGCACCCAAGAGCGATTCTTCAGAATAAGTGATCTGCGGATTGGCACACTTAATATCTTTCAGGTCATATACATCGATCAATGGTGAATCAATGATCTCTTTTCCGGATGGTGAAACTGAGAGAGCGTCCCGAATGACGGTACAGGGTCTCTGTGACATTTCCCGATCCGGCAGATAGGGAAAAATGACAGTATTGCCGCCCTTCACGGTATAATCGACGATCGTCTGCTGATCAGCGGCATTCATCTCATCAGTGCTGCACGCCCATACCTGTTTGTACCGATACAGGTTATCCACGGAGACCTTGCTCAGATCAACCATGTCATAATCTATGTTGAGTACCTGAAGCGCCTTAAGCAATCCGTCGAAATATGCCGGTCGTCTTATTGCGGAAGGTGTGAACTGAAGCTCACATGCTGCGCCGGCGGGTCTTTCCAGTTCAGTGGCATAGTATGGCGGATAGAAAAGCACGCATACCTCGGCTCTGCGTTTTGCATTGATGATCAGGCTCTCAGCGGTCCTGACGATTTTGCTCATCCTTTTAACCAGGGGGAAGGCGCCGGTGCGTTCACCCTCAGGCGTCAGTGGGCTGAACCAGTAAAAAGTTTTTCCGGAATGGCCCCTTTGCCGGAGGTTGCGCCCCTGCGAGAACATATAGTAGTTCCATCCTGTCAGGCCATTGGCGATGCTCGCTTTGTAAAAGAGTTCCATCTCACGCGGATTCGTCACCACATGATATTCACGGGAACCGCACTGGAACTCGGCAGCGAACAGCGGTTTGTTCCCCTGCACAGCGTGAGTGATATCATTAATGATGCGGTCATCATGCATGTTGCGGTATGAGAGAAATTCCGGAATATGATCAACACCGAAAAGTATCTCACTCCGATCACCGAACAGATCCTCATACATGGTTATGTTGACCGGGAACTCATAACCGTGTCCGTAGATCCAGCCCGGAAGATTGTGAAACAAAGGGACGTTCACACCCCTGTCACGGGCCATCCCTGAAAGCATTCTCAGATAGTCACCGTAATATGTCCTCCAGAAGCAGTGCCATTCATAATCGCGGCTGCGATCTCCCTTTGATGAATAAGCAAGGTTGCCGTCCGGGGGAAGCACAACTTCAGAAAAGTCGGTATAGTTTGTTCCCCATAAGCTGTTCACCTCCGCAATACTGGAAAATTTTCGGGTCAGCCAGGTGATGAAGCGTTGCTTCACCTCACCTCCATAGTCTCCCTGATGCGCCAGCCAGGTGAATACCCCTATCTCATTACATATCTGCATCATGATGACCGGTCCTCCTGATGATATCTGGCGCTCGCTGATGAACGGCATGATCCTATCATACCATAGTGTTACCTTTTCCAGGTATATCCGGTTAAACAGGCTCACTCCGTCACTTATTACTGCCTCACCTTTGCTGTTACGCATCCTGACCTCGTCATGATACTTATTCAGAAACCATTCAGGCAGCCCCGCACCCCGGGTCTCGGCCAGGATAAACGGTCCGGGTTTCAGGATGCAGGTTAACCCGTGAGACTGGCATAACTGAAGCCAGCCTTTCAGGTCACGTTCAGGAGAGGATGAACCGTCAAAATCAAAGACTGATTCTACAGATTCGTGCCATGCCCACGGAACATAAGAGCTGACGGTATTCAACCCGGCCTCTTTAGCTGCTGACAAATGCTTGTCCCACAGTTCGCGCTTAATTCTGAAATAGTGTATCTCTCCTGAATTGAGGAACACCTTTTTGTCGTTAAGATAAAAACTCCCTTCCTTTACACTAAATGTCATTTCTGTAGCTTTTCTTTTAAAACAGTAGATAATTCATTTACAATTCCTCCTCTTATTCACTTTCCAGGTTTCTTAGCCTGATAAGTTCCTTTATTTCATGGCTTCTTTCTTCAGTGAGAGAGTAACGAAGAATAAAGAAAATTGAAAAAAGGCTTAACAGCAGTGGCAGTCCTATTTCAACAACACGCATCATTAAGAGAGTATAAGGCGTCTGTTTTTTAAGCAGTACCATTTCGTTTTCAATGGTACCGAGTCCTTCATCAAGTAAATCCAAAGACGATGCAGTATTCATGTTTGCAAGCCGGTCATTCACTCCTGTGATATTTTTGCTTAGGATTTTATAATGCTCTGGGTCTCTCCTAGTCTCATTGGATTTATCTTCCAGATGTGACATGAGTTCAAAGGAATTTATCCTGGCTTTTTCAAGCCCTGTCTGCAGTGTCAGGGAGATTGCCTTTTCAACAAGTGCCGGGATTTCTGCAGTTTGAGCTTGAGTTCCTGATTTTTCCAGGTTCAGCTGAAGCTGCTCCAACCCGTCCACATTAGCCCTGGTAGTTGTCAGTGCCGTCAACAGGAGCTCCCTCCTCTGGTCCGGATATGCCGGTAGAGACTGGTATTTATCTTCCGGTTTTTTAAGAGACTCCTTTTTAAGATATATCACATATTCTTTTGATTCTTTAAGTGCCACGGAGCACTCTGACCTTGTATTTTCGAGCCAACCGGTTCCTGTGCCTGCAAGTCCCTGATAATCTTTCCAATACTGCACCTTACTTCGCAACTCCCTTATACTCCCCTGCAGACTGTCGACTTTAGTAACCTGGGTCTGGTCAAACATTGTAAAAACTATCAGTACCCCTGCGACAAAGCTTGCCAGGGCGGTTCCCATTTTAATGAACCACCAGAATACCGCGTAATAACTGCCCTCAGAGCGATGGCCGGTGTTCAGATCATCTTCGTCACAGATGTCGCCCACCATGGAAGATCCGAGAGTAAAGAAAAAGAGCATGCCGGAAGAAAGGAGGATTGTGGGAATAAGTACCAGGTAAGGGTGTTCAGGATTGTAGCAGATAATCTTTGAAAGTTGTGCAAGACACATGAGTGCCATTGCAAGGATGAGAGTATTCCGTTTACCCAGCTTCGGGCTTATCCAGTTGAGTGGGAAAACGGCCAGTACTCCGGTAATAGCCCAGATTGTGCCGTTGATTCCGAGCAGCCTGGCGCCGGCAACCTTGTCTCCCCCAAAAATATAAAAAATAGGAATGTATGACCCGAGCAGATTGACAAAGTTAAAACCCATGGCCAGGGTAAAGATTGTCACCACCAGCTTTATAAAATTCCTGTTGGTGACAGTGTGTTTCATATCTTTCCAGAAAGGCGTTTTTTCCTGCTTTGCGGCTTTTGCAAATCCCGGCTCCCGCAATTTGAAAAACCACCAGAAGGAAAGAGGGATCAGGATTGCGGCTATCAGTATTGAGACATACCGCATACCATCGGCTTCATTGCCTCCCGTTCCCTTGAAAGCTTCAGTGCTGGCGATGGCAAAAAGCCATGGTGTGCTCATGGCAAAAAGATTGCCTACAAAACTCTTGGCGCTGAAAAGCCTGGTGCGCTCGTGGTAATCGGTGGTCATCTCCATCCCAAGGGCACCGTGGGGGATTTCAAAGACAGTACATGCAGTGAAAAACAACAGCAGGGAAAAGAGTATATAAGAAAGCTGAAACCAATGAAAGCCTGATTCAGTAGGGAACCAGGCCCGGATCATGTCACCTTTGGGAATCCACCACATTACTACAAAAAAGACTGCAACGGATATTCCGCCTATCAGCAGGTACGGACGACGCCGTCCCCAACGAGTACGGGTATTATCAGAAAGATGACCTATGATGGGGTCAGACACAGCATCCCACAAACGGGGAATAATTAAAATAACTCCCAGCCAGAAGGCACTGAGACCCAGACTAATATTTCCCATCAGCCCAACGAGTTGCCCGGCTATGTTGAAAAGAGCAATTGGAATAATGCCACCGGCACCATAAGCTGCCAGCTGTGAAAAACGAATACGGTCTTCTGGTTTTGTGCCCTTAACTTTGACTGCAGCCTGCTTTTCCATCTTTAAAATGTTTGAGATGACAGAAAATAATAAATCACGATTTCTGCAGGAAGCACATCAGTTAAAATTTCCATTTCATCAAAGCTATTCCTGTCCTTCACGCTTTCCCAATTCAGAAGTTAAGATAAAAATCAGAAAGAAATAATTAACATCCTCTATTTCAAATACTCATATCCCAGTGTGCTCAACCCTTTCTGAATTACCGGATCTTTCATCACATAATGCCATACCAGTCCTGTCCTGAAATTTTCTATCATAATCAGCATGGGGCCCTGATCTATCCCGATAAAATCATCATTGAACCATCCGGCTGTGGGATTGAAGGCATCATAATACCCGTATTTGCCCCATATATGTTTACCATACTTTTCATTAATTGATTTAATGGTGGGTAAGACAATTTCAGGAGCAAAGGGCAATGAAGAAAGTGATGCGTAGGGTGCTAATGTTCCGTCATCAAAATAGTTATAATCAGGTCCGCTGGTGCCTCTTCCGGCATAACCCAGAAACTCATTGTCATCAAAATTATACTTATCTGTTGGTCCGTCACTTGCGGTAATGCCCCAGCACAGTGAATCATATCCGACCCATCCATGAGGATTATCTATGGCATACTGTCTCTGGACATAAGTTGCCCTGCGGGAGTTTTCAAAGTAGTCAATTCCCTTTTCCCGCATGTATTCATCGGCTAAGCCGCGAAAATCGATAAATGCCTGTGAGAACTGATGCCCGAACAAAGGAGGGAAGGCTACGTGTGAAAGACCTTCATAGGGGGTATGCCATTTATATGTCTCTAACCAGGAATTATAACTTTCTTCAGCGTTTTTCATTCCGCTGCCGGCAGCCAGGATATAGAGGAAGAGTGCTTCGTTATAGCCTATCCAGCCCATTTCGTGCAGGCCTTTTTCGGGATGCCAGCCCATGGAAATTGTGTAAGCATATTTACCCGAATCAGGCATTTCCATAAAATTCCAGTCAATTCTTTCAAGTAACGTTGCTGACATTGAACGGATCTTGTTTTCAACTTCATTGTCCAGGTTGTAATAGTTCCGTGCAAAGATGATCCCCATCATCAGTAAGCCGGTATCCACTGAGGAAAGTTCGCAATTCCATTCACGCGTACCTGATCTCATTTCCAGGAAATGGTAAAAGAATCCCTTGTAGCCGGTAACATTACTATCAGAACTCTGGACCGAGTTGAGGAAGAAGCTCAGGATGTTGAGGGTGATCCTCGATGCCCGGTCACGGGATATCCAGTTTCTTTCAACACCGACCGCAAAAGCGGGGATGCCAAATCCTGTTGATGCGATGCTGGCAGGGGCCCAGTCAGCAGAGCGGTCTTTCACAATTCCAAAATCAGGATGATGTTCATTCAGAAAGAAAAGAAAGGTCTTTCGCTGAATTGAATCGAGCATCTCCTCTTCGTCTCTGGTTATAGAATAATTGATCTTACCGCTGGACTTAAAATGAATCTGTTGGGGCTGCCCGGACTGGGCAGACACAAGAACAGAGACCAAAAACGGGGCAATAATGCTGATAACGATATATTTTTTCATTTCATTCTGATTGTTTTTGAATCAGCAACCCCCTCAGGGCGGATGTCAGTATGTGAATCCCAGTTTATCCAGGCCTGCCTGTATTTCTTCGCTTGACATAAAGGTATCCCACAGAATACCGGTTCGGTAATTCTCTATCATGCATACTATAGGTCCCTGGTCAATTGCTATGTATGAATTTGCAAACCAGGAGGAGGTCAGGCTAAAGGCATCATAAAAGCCATACTGGCCCCACATCCTGTCGCCTATCGTATAGTAGAAGAATTTCAGCGCCTTCATGCTCTCCAGGGGTGTATAGGGAAAGGAAGAGAGGGCTGCGGTAGGGGCTATCACCCCGTGGTCATTAGTCGGCGAGCTGGCTGTATATCCGTCTGGTATATCACTGGCTGTCAATCCCCAGCAGTTATCGGCATAACCCGCAAAGCCTTTGGGATTGGTTTTACAGTATTCATGATTGATCATTGTATGGGCTACATTCTGTGTCCAGTATGAGGCATACTGATCAGCCAGGTTTCTGGGGTCAAGGCCGAGGAATGAGTAATGAGCGAAGAAGAGCGGCCCGCCATAGTCCTGTCCCAGGGGAAGCTGTATTCCATAAAAGACCTTGTTGTTCAGCATCGGGTAAGAACCGTTGCGCGCCCATCCCTGAGTATAAGCTTCAAGGGGTATGGAAGCAGTGGGTGAGGAAGCCGCAAGCACATAAATGATAAGGGCCTCATTCCACCCCGAAATGCCCATGTTCATTATCCATCCCTTATCCGGCGACCAGTGCCAGTATAGTATGTTCTGACTCTCCTTACGATACCAGTTCCAGTCGATCTCCTCCCACAGTCTTGTTATTGAATCGCACATAGCCTTCTCGCCGGCGGTGCCATTCCTGAAGTACTCTCTCACGGTGATCAGCCCCTGCATCAGGAAAGCTGTTTCTACGAGGTCTCCGCCATTGTCATTGGAGCTGAAGGGTATCACCTTGCCAGTGGCACCGTTGAGCCAGTGCGGGAATGCGCCGTGAAATCTGTCGGTCCCAGAACGAAGGAGAAAATTGACGGTCGTATTCAGTCGTGCAAACCCTTCTCCCCTGGTGATAAAACCTCTTTCAATGCCAACCAGTATAGCCATGAGACCGAAGCCGCTTCCGCCAGAGGTTACAATATCACCCGAGCCGAAACGCTCACGTGACAGACCGGAGACAGGATGTGCATGATCCCAGAAATAGCCGAAGGTCTTTTTCTGGACCAGGGTAAGAAGAGAATCGTCAGATATTTTCGGGAACTTGGGGGTTGTGTCAAGCCTGGTGCGGAATGAGGCCAGATAGCTGTAATAAATGGTCCCTCCCATGTTCCGGCCCGGATCAATGATGAGCCTGTATAATGAAAGTTCTGAAAGTACCTGATCAGGGGCTATGGAAAGTTTCTGCGATGACCTGTCAAAATAAAAAGTGTATGATGTTCCTACACCATTTGTAATATAAAACTTCGATTTGTCAAATAAGGAAGTGTCAACGGCCTCACTTAACTTAATACTTATTATTACATCCTCATAGTTAACATTTTTAAGGACAGCCCCGTTTGCCGCGAATTCATCATTTACAAATACGGAATCAATGACTATTTCATGTGCCGGATTAACAACTTCCTTATGGCAGGAGGCTGTGAAAAATATCAAAAACGATATTAAAATGAGATATCTCATTCAATCAGATTAATGAAAAAAAAAAGAAAAGGGAGGACTTGTGACCGGTGCCTCCCTTATCTGAGAATAAATACTATTTATCAAGCTGGGTTACTTCAGCCTCAAAAAGGGCTTCCACTTCCGTAGTTGACAAAGCTTTGTCATAGACGCGAAGTTCATCAAGATTACCCTTGAACCAGCCCATCCATGCATCTTCAGCTGTGCCTTCAGATTTGGGGCGCCATGCTCCTATGTTAATCACATCAGCATTTGCAAATGCCAGAGTACCCAGAGGATCGCCGGCTTCGCCTGATTTACGGTTTTCAACACCCTCATTTGTAACAACCTGGATGCCGTTTTTGAATATTTTGTACTTTGAGGTCATAGCATCGTATTCAAAAACCATGTGCATCCATGTGTTTATAACGAAAGCCTTATCAGAGTAGGACACATGCTGACCTGACCACTGTACACCGGTTTTCAGGAAGAACGCCTTAAACTGCAATGTATCAGCGGTAGCGTCCAATCTGTTAAGGGCAAGCGTGAGATTACCCCAGTAGAGATCATCGGATTTGCCTACCTGGAAGAAAATAGGTTCAGGATCACCTGTTACGAGAGGAGACTTAAACCACAGTGCTACCGTGAATGAAGTTAAGGTTTTCATCTTACTGGCAGCCGGCAACTGATAAAGCAAACGGGCAAGATCAGCTCCCTGATAAGCCTGTCCGCGCTGGCCGTTTACATAAGTTACGCCCGTTTGAACAGTAGGTGTAATGGTAGCAATTGATTCCGTTGCATTTCCATCAAAGGGGAAATATGCGACAAGGTTCGATGTTGCAATTGTACCCGGATCAATCTTCCCGTCATCAGGATTGTTTTTATCCTTGCAGGATGTAAAGATCGAGCTCATCATGATCATCATTCCGATCAAGAAAGCTCCTGTAATTTTAAATTTGTTTTTCATAGTAAATTGAGTTTGGTTAAACATTCAATAGAAAATTATTAGTTATATCCGTTGTTCTGCGTAAGGTTGGGGTTAAGTTGCATCTGGGCCGAAGGGATAGGATAGACTTCATGTTTCCCGGCTATAAAGCCTTTCGAGGCCAGTGCTGTCGCTGCCTGTCCTGTGCGAATAAGATCGAAGAACCTGTCTTCCTCCAGTGCCAGTTCAGCACGGCGTTCATCCCATATCTGCTGGAGTGTGACACCGGTAAGGGGCAGCAGTCCTGCCCGTTCTCTCACCATGTTCACCGCTTCGTCAGCGGTCATCCCGCTGACTGTGCCTGCCGTAGCGCCGTTGACTCTTGCTTCTGCATACATCAGAAGGACGTCAGAATAGCGAATTATCCTGACATTATAGTCGAACCCGTACCCGTTGTAGTTCCATGTGCTGTAGACTGACGGTGTATAAACCTTGCCGTTATAGACGGGGTTTGTACAAATTGTCTTAATGCTGTCTCCCTCAGGCGTTCTGGTGCCCCTGTACAGAAGCGTGGTGGCCGGACGGATAACCTCTCCC
>DATKUS010000071.1:0-11513 GCA_035530535.1 Bacteroidales bacterium | reverse complement strand
GACAATGGAGCAGAAGATGCCGTAATTCTTCCTGAGGTCTTTGGTCATCTGCGTAGCCTGTGGTATGCCTCCCTTGAGGAATATAGGCGTTACAGGTGACTTTGTTTTGCCCAGGTCGAAGCCTGCTTCCCTGAAACCGTTCTGAAGAGCACGGGCTATTGTCCACAGCTTCTCACGCAGCTCCGGATGTTCCTTTATCATTTCCAGACGCTTGATGGCCCCTATTGTCATTGCCATGGGCAGTGATTTCGCATATATCTGCGAACGGAGGTTAAACCTCAGGAAACTTATTATGTCTTTGTCACCGGCAACAAATCCGCCTATACCTGCAAAACTCTTTGCAAAAGTCCCGAAGTAAACGTCGATCTGGTCCTGAACACCGAAATGTTCGCCGGTTCCTGCACCTGTTTTTCCCATTGTGCCTATTCCGTGAGCGTCATCGACAAGCAGGCGAAAGTTATATTTCTTCTTAAAAGGAACAATTTTATCGAGTGCCCCAAGATCTCCTGCCATGCCAAAGACACCTTCGGTGATCACAAGAATGCCGCCACCGGTTTCGGCGACTATCTTCTGTGCATGCTCAAGCTGTTTTTCGAATCCGGCCATGTCATTATGCGGAAATACAAATCTTTTGGCAAGTGTCATCCGCAAACCGTCCATGATACAGGCGTGCGACTCCGAATCATAAACAATCACATCATGTCTTCCTGTAAGGCTGTCAATGATAGAGACCATTCCCTGATAGCCGTAGTTCAGAAGATAAGCTGCTTCCTTGCCAACAAATTCAGCTGCCATCTGCTCAAACTTCTCATGCATGGTTGTATGTCCTGACATCATCCTTGCACCCATCGGAGAAGCAAGACCGTACTGCGTCGTCGCCTCTGCATCAATCTTTCTGATCTCAGGATGGTTAGCCAGACCCAGATAGTTGTTCAGGCTCCAGTTCAACACTTCTTTTCCCATGAATTTCATCCGGGGGCCTATCTCGCCCTCAAGTTTGGGAAACATGAAATAACCGTCAGCCATCTGCTGGTACTGACCCAGTGCTCCACGGTTTTTTCTGATCTTTTCGAAAATATCCACTTCAGTTTCTTTTTTGATTAATGCCCGCAAAATTAAGAAAAACATATTTCCCCCTGAGTACCTATTTATACCTATTTATACCCAATATTAACATTACGTTAACCACTCATTATATCAAATAAACGCACTTTTGTAACGTTATCACCTGTGATTAAAAAAAAAGTAGTAATTTTGCGCAACATTTTTATTATGAGGTCGAAACTATATATCCTTCCCCTGCTGGCACTTATCGTCACTTCATGCGGTGAGTATGAGAAACTTCTGAAGAGCACCGATTACGAGCTTAAAAAGCAGAAGGTTTATGACTATTATGATGCCGGGAAGTATGTGAAGACTGTTGAGCTGCTTGGGCAGATACTACCACGGTACAGGGCTACAGATGAAGCTGAACAGCTTAACTGGATCAATGCACAGTCAAATTTTAAACTGCAGGATTATCTCATGGCCGGCACCTACTATGAGAACTTTGCCGACCTTTACCCCATGAGCAACAACGCGGAAGAGGCTGCTTACATGTCAGCCATCTGCGACTACAATATGAGTCCGCGGCCCGAACTTGACCAGGCATATACCAGGAAGGCAATTGAAAATTTCACGATCTTTTTGAAGAGGTATCCGGGCAGCTCCCGAACTGACGACGCCAAAGCGAAAGTCAATGAGCTGGAGGAAAAACTCGTTGAAAAATCATACCTGAGCGCCAAACTCTATTACGACCTTAAACAGTACCGCGCAGCGACAATCTCGCTCGCAAACAGCCTTAAGGAGTATCCCGATACAAAATACCGTGAAGAGCTGATGTACCTGAAACTTGATGCCCTTTATCTTTATGCATCTCTCAGCGTCCCTGCAAAACAGGTGGAACGGTATCAGGCCACTCTTGACGAATATTACTCTTTTATTGAGGAGTTTTCTGAGAGTCAGTATCTTAAAGATGTAAAAAGGATCATGCAGGCTACTGCCAAATTCCTCAAAGTAGATATTACAACAACACAATCAAACTGAACATTTACTAAGACTATGGATTATAAAAAAACATCAGCTGCATTTACCACGATCACAAGAGACGTTAATAAGTTTGACGTTGAAACCGGAAATATCTATGAGAGCGTGGTTGTTTGTACAAGAAGAGCCAATCAGATCAGTGTTGAAATGAAGCAGGAACTGAACTCAAAACTTGAGGAGTTCGCTTCTTTCAATGACAATCTTGAAGAGGTATTTGAGAACAGGGAACAGATTGAGATTTCAAAATTCTATGAGAGGCTTCCTAAACCGTCCCTCATATCTCTGGCCGAGTTCGAAGAGGGTAAGGTATACTACCGCAACCCCGACAAGGAGCAGAAGCTGAAAACAAAATAAAGACATATGCTTAAGGGCAGGAAGATACTGCTTGGCGTTACCGGAGGTATTGCAGCTTACAAAGCTGCAACTATCATCCGGTTACTTGTTAAAGAGGGTGCCGAGGTTAAGGTGGTGATGACATCTCTTGCAAAGGAATTTATCACCCCGCTGACAATGGCCACTCTCTCTAAGAATCCTGTGCTGGTCGACTTTTTCGATCCGGAAGACGGCAGGTGGAACAGCCATGTTGACCTGGCACTCTGGTCTGACCTTTATCTTATTGCCCCTGCCACTGCAAACACTATTGGCAAGATGGCTGCAGGGATAGCTGACAACCTGCTGCTTACCTCTTATCTATCAGCGCGTTGCCCTGTATTTGTAGCTCCGGCGATGGACCTTGACATGCTTAACCATGTTGCCACAAAGAGGAATATTGCAGCCCTGAAGACAGCGGGGAATCATATCATAGAACCTGCCACAGGCGAGCTTGCCAGCGGCCTTTCCGGAAAAGGCCGCATGGCTGAACCGGAAGAGATAGTCGGGGAGATCAAAGCGTTCTTCTCAAAAAAAAAAACAGGTGAATTTCCCCTTAAAGGACTGAGAGTATTCATCAATGCCGGTCCCACTATGGAACCGATAGACCCAGTACGTTATATAAGCAATCACTCGTCAGGACGCATGGGAATCGCCCTTGCCGACACTGCTGCTGCCATGGGTGGCGAAGTGGTACTGGTGCTCGGCCCGGTGGCCCTGAGACCTGCTCATTCATCTGTCACAGTCATAAATGTAATCACTGCCCAAGAGATGAAGGAGGCCTCATTGAAAGCCTTCAGCAAATGTGACATTGCCATACTGGCGGCAGCGGTAGCCGACTTCACCCCCGAAAAAACCGCGCCAAAAAAGATCAAAAGGGAAAGTGAAGAGATGGTTATCAGGCTCAGACCAACAGAAGATATAGCTGCTCTATTAGGGAAAACAAAAAAGAGAGATCAGCTGCTGGTGGGCTTCGCCCTGGAGACAGACAACGAGATAGAAAATGCCATCGGCAAGCTGAAACGCAAAAACCTTGACATGATCGTCCTTAACTCACTGAGAGAGGAGGGAGCAGGTTTCGGATATGACACCAACCGTATCACCATTATTGATAAAAGCAATATTATTGATAAATTTGAGTTGAAATCGAAAGGAGAGGCGGCTGCGGATATTCTGCTCAAGACCATCTCCCTGATACAGTAATATCGAATTATGATATCTCCCATCCGAAGCAGACTGTTTATAACAGCAATTGTTGCCGCCTTGTCAGCGGCGACTCTCAGCGGTCAGGAGCTGTACTGCAACGTGCAGGTCTCGGCGCAGAAGATCCAGGGTTCCAACAGGGAGATATTTCAGAGCATGCAGCGTGACATCTATGAGTTCATGAACAGCATGGTATGGACTGACAATGTCTTTAGCTTCTCTGAGCGGATAGAGTGCAACCTGCTTATAAACCTTGATGACCAGCTATCGGCTGACGAATTCAGAGGTACAATCCAGGTGCAGCTCAGCCGGCCTGTGTTCAATACCACATATAAGTCAACCGTTCTCAATTTTGTGGATAACAGTTTCCAGTTCAGGTATGTTGAGTTCCAGCCGCTGGAGTTTAATCCCAACAGCCACACCAGCAACCTGGTGTCGGTACTGGCTTATTATGCCTATCTTATAATAGGAATAGATTTTGACACTTTCTCACAGAATGGAGGCACACCTTATTACCAGATAGCTGAAAAAATTGTGACCAATGCCCAGAATGCACCTGAGCAGGGATGGAAACCATATGACGGGTCAAGAAACAGAAACCGCTACTGGCTGGTGAAGAACATACTTAACAGCGAATATGCCGGTGTCAGACAGTTCATATACTTATACCATATCAAAGGGCTTGACAGGATGGAATCAGACATTCCGCAGGCAAGGACCGAGATTTACGAGAGCCTCCACCGCCTTCAGGAGGTGTATCGCGCCCGGCCTGATCCATTCATGTATTTTATGACGGTTGTCCTTGAAGCCAAGATGAATGAGATGATCAGCATCTTTTCTCCCGGCTTCCCCGAGGAAAAGAATCGGGTGGTGCAGATCCTCACGGAAATAGATCCGGCAAACGAGACAAAATACCGGGAGATACTTACGGCTACCAAATAATCCCCAGCTAATGCTCCGCAAACTGACCGTAAAGAACTATGCAATCATCAGGGATCTGGACATGGAGTTTGGAGAGGGTTTCACTATCATTACCGGTGAAACCGGTGCCGGAAAGTCCATTCTGCTGGGAGCCCTGGGACTTGTGCTGGGGGAGAGGGCCGATACTTCGGTGCTCTTAAGCAAAGATGAAAAATGTATCGTTGAGGCGCACTTCAACCTTAAGGGTTATGATATGGAAGACCTTTTTGAGTCATGCCAGATTGATTATGACGACAATGCCATTATGAGGCGTGAGATTAATACGGCAGGCAAATCAAGGGCTTTTATCAATGATACACCCGTTAACCTGAATGTGATGAGGGAAGTCGGAGAGCTCCTTATCGATATACATTCGCAGCATCAGACACTTCTTCTCGGCAACAGTCTGTTCCAGATGAGAGTAATGGATGCTTTTGCCGGCACATCAGTTCTCTTCAGGGATTACAGTCTGACTTACCGAAAGTATGTGAGGCTCAAAAACGAATTTGAGGAGGCTGCCGGGGCGGCTGAGAGGGAGAGGGCTGATTTTGAATACTATTCGCATCAGCTCGAGCAGTTCCAGGCAGCAAAGCTGATCACAGGAGAACAGGAGGAGCTGGAGAATGAACAGGAATTACTGTCTAATGCAGGTGTGATCAGGGAATCGCTCTCAATGGCCACCGCAGCACTTGCAGGCGAAGAAATATCTGCACTGGCCCTTCTGCGTGAGGTGCGTAACAACCTTTCAAAGATATCAGGCTGGATGCCTGCAGCAGGAGATCTTGAAAAGCGTATCGGAGCTTCCCTTATCGAGCTGAATGATATATCATATGAGACGGAAAAACTGCTGGGCCTTGCTGCAACAGACCCGGGAAAACTTGAATTTGTGACGCAGCGTCTTGACACCATATATACACTTATGCAGAAGCACAGATGCCGTGATCTGTCTGAACTGCTTGTGAAACAGAAGGATATTGAAGAGAGGGTTTCGGAGAGCGCCGGCATTGATGACCGCCTTGAGTCTTTAAAGAAGAACACTGATGAGGCCCTGAATACTTCGGTGAAACTTGCAGTAGAGCTGTCAGCGAAAAGAAAGGCTGCTGCCGGCGCGCTGAGCTCGCGGATAACAGAGATGCTCCGGAATCTTGGCATGCCTCATGCCCGCTTTGATACCGGTGTCGGTGAACTTAATGCGCCGGGATCGTCAGGCCTTGATAAGATTGACTTCCTCTTCAGCGCCAACAGTCAGGTGCTGCCTGAAGAACTCTCCCGCGTGGCCTCGGGCGGTGAGCTCTCAAGGGTGATGCTCTGTCTTAAATCAACTCTGGCAAGCACCTCCGGTCTGCCGGCAATTGTCTTTGACGAGATTGACTCTGGTGTTTCCGGAGAGGTGGCGTCAATGGTTGGTAGCATCCTTGCAGATATGGGAAAGGTAATGCAGGTGATTAATATCACCCACCTTCCCCAGGTGGCCTCAAAGGGCAAAGTACATTACCATGTTTACAAGGAGGAGAGCGACCACTCAACAATTACCCGTGTGAGGCTGTTAAATGAAGAGGAGAGACTTACAGAAGTTGCACGGCTTCTCAGTGGCAGCAAGATAACAGATGCTGCCCTGCGCAATGCCCGTGAACTGCTGGCAGGCAAGTAGCCTTGGTCTCTTTTTAATAATGCAAAACCTGGAATTATGATCACAAATCTTCTCGAAGGAAAAAAAGGCATAATATTCGGTGCTCTGAATGATAAATCCATTGCCTGGCATGTTGCTGAGAAAGCCTTTGAACAGGGTGCACGCCTTGTCCTTACCAATGCCCCGGTGGCAATGCGTATGGGTACGATGGATGAACTGGCGGAAAAGACCGGCAGCGAAGCCATTATGGCTGATGCCACAAGCATGAAGGACCTGGAGATGCTCTTCACGAGATCACTGGAGATATTCGGTGGGAGGATAGACTTTGTACTTCACTCTATCGGCATGTCGCCTAATGTCCGCAAAGGGATTCCCTATGCAGAGACCAATTATGAAAACATGCTGAAGACACTTGACATTTCCGCGCTCAGTTTTCACCGTATCCTGCAGACGGCCTATCGCATGGACGCCATTAGCGAATGGGGCTCGGTTGTGGCACTGACATATGTTGCCGCACAGCGCACCCTCACAGGTTATAATGACATGGGAGACGCAAAGGCACTCCTGGAATCAATAGCTCGCAGCTTTGGCTATATCTATGGAAAAGAGAAGCATGTAAGGGTGAATACCGTTTCACAGTCGCCTACCCTCACAACGGCTGGTTCGGGCATAGCGGGATTTGATTCCCTGGTAGACTTTTCTGACCGCATGTCTCCCCTTGGCAACGCTGATGCATCTGACTGCGCTGATGTCTGCGTCACACTGTTCTCTGATCTTACACGCAAGATCACGATGCAGAATATCTTCAACGACGGTGGATTCGCAAGCATGGGGATGAGTCAGCGAGCCATAGAACAGTACCGGAAAAGCTTTGATGAGTGCCCCGATAAGTAAAAATACCTACAGGATTTAGTATATATACCTCTTTTTAAGGCACCCTGCTAATCGTGCAGGGTGCTTTGTTTATTTTTGATTTCCCTAAATCGAGTTACCATGATTAACCTCTTCATTCTGATTATATTCTATGTGACATTCCCGGCCTTACTAATCTGGCTGACAAGGAAATCGACTTTTCTGAAGAAACTCGGTGCAATAGTGCTCGCTTATGCTCTTGGGATCATATTAGGTAATGTGGGCCTGTTGCCTAAGGGGAGCGAAGCGTTTCGTGACACTTTGATCAGCAGCCACAGGGATGTTATCCCCAATACCGAAATGGTGGAGATGGTGGCTGCAGGAACACTGACGACCCGTGATATCTCTGCAAACAATATAAAAGCAATCCAGAACAGTGTTCTTACTGTGATTGTGCCTCTTGCTATTCCACTGTTGCTTTTTTCCCTGAATATAAGGAGGTGGCTTCGTTATGCCGGTAAGGGTTTTCTTTCGATGGCACTGGCACTGATCTCAGTAATGGTCATTGTGGCAAGCGGGTTTTATTTTTTCAGGGATACAATTCCTGAATGCAGCAAGATTGCAGGTCTTCTTATTGGGGTTTATACAGGAGGAACCCCAAATATGGCTGGACTGAGCATGGCACTTGATGTAGACCCGACGGCATTCATTGTTGCTACTACCTATGACATGATAGTAGGCGCCATGGTTTTGATATTTTTCATTACTGCAGGCCCGGCATTCTTCAGATGGCTCCTTCCGGCTTTTAAAGGTGGAAACGGTGACACAGTTGATGCTGAGAAGGTAGGGCGGGAGGTCTCAGCAGAATTTGATGACTTCTCGGGTATGTTCAGAAAGGGTACTCTTGTTCCGCTGGTCGGTGCTTTAGGTATAGCCATTCTTATTTTTGCTGTCGGAGCAGTTGTAAGCATGCTGCTGCCAAATGTGCCGCAAATGGTTTCGGTAATTCTTACAATAACTACACTTGGTATTGCCGCTTCATTTGTGCCATGGATAAACAGGGTAAAAAAGACCTTCCAGCTTGGTATGTACCTGATAATCGCTTTTTCGCTTATAGTTGCATCTATGGCAGACCTGTCGGTGATGTTTCAGGTTAAATACTTAAGTCTTTTCCTCTATGTGACGTATGCCTATTTCGGGTCACTCCTCCTGCATCTCTTCCTTTCATGGATATTCAGGGTCGATGCTGATGACTACCTTATAACAACCACAGGCTTCTTGTATTCACCCCCGTTCGTGCCTGTAGTTGCAGCAGCCCTGAAGAATAAGGATGTCATTCTTACAGGACTGGCAACCGGGATAATCGGCTATGTGTTAGGCAACTATATAGGTGTTGCCTTTGGTATGTGGCTGGGTTATCTCTAGAAGAGATAGTTGAGGCCGATATAGAATTCGGTATCACCGTCCTGGGCTTTAAGCGCTTTTCCGAAGTCCGCCGAGATGATGAAATTCTCATTCATTGCAATCTTCAGTCCCGCACCTACCGTGGCGTGCAGTTTGTCCTTGCCGTCAGCGTAGTAGGAGGCGGCACTTCCCCCGAGCCAGTTTTCAAGGTCAGCCACATCAACTTCAATGGGGGAGGTGACCATACCTGCATCGGCGAAATAGTTCGTTCCGACATAGAAGTTCTGGTTAATGAATTTGAAGTGTACCATTTTCCAGCGCAGTTCTGCATTACCGTAAACGAATCCGTTGCCGACAACCCTGTTCCTCAACAGGCCCCTGATAGTCTTGCTTCCGCCAAGTCCTTCGGAGAGTGCGCCTCTCAACTCTGAAACTATTACTTGTCCCTGATAATAGAAAGGCACGTCACCGAATACTGTCGTCTGATAACCCAGCCTGTAGGCAAAGCTCAGATCACGCTCCTTGAGTGTGAAATACTGTCTCCAGGTAAAGTAAAACTTGCCAAAAGTGGATTCGCCGCCAAGAAACTCAGGAGCCACTTCAATGCCTGCCTCAGCCCATATCCCCTTCATCGGGCAGGCGCGGTTGTCACGGGTGTCATACGAAAGTCCGCCCTTGATACCAGTTACAAAACCGCCGTCAGCTTCCTCGGCTGAGATGAGGCCTGCACCTTTATAATATGAGAAGAGAAGAGGCACATCAGGCAAGTATTTCGGATCAGTAGACTCCTTTCCCTTATTAAATTTAGTAACATCAACATCCTTTACCTTAAAACTTTGCAGGCTGAGGCCGGCATTCCAGAATAAGTTGTTGTCTCCTATCTTTCCCGTGAAATCATTTTTGAAACGGAAAAGATGGCGCTGCATGGCGTAGAAGAGACGGCTCCTGTAGTCTGAAGCCTCATCATCAACCCATGAACTGTTGTAGACAGAATTAAAGCCGTTAAAGCCGTAAAAGTCGTAGGCAAAGTCAGGCATGTAACTGAGGTCGCCGGCATACCTTATACCCTTGATCAGGTAGTCAGACTCGTATGAGACCCTCAGAATGGAGCTCCCCTTTGTGAATGTCGAGGCCTCAATGTAGATCTTATGGTAATAGTCCGGATAGATGGATCCGTCGCCGTAGTCGAACAGATTTACAAGAGCTCCGTATTGGAAACCCTGGTCGGTACTGAACGAAATTGCCGGCAGGGCCCCGAAGTTCCAGCCGGTCTTTGCCTCCTGGCCAAACACTGAACCCGCCAGAAGTAATGTTAACATGATTACAGAGAGTTTCTTCATAAGTCAGTTTTTCGTAATGATAGTAAAGTTATAGAAAAATGAGGCTCATATCCTAATATTTTTAATATTGTTACCTTAGCGACTATTAAACGAGACAGTAATGAGTCTGCTCATATATAATATCGGAATGCTTGTACAGACGCGGGAAGAACCTTTGGCTTTTGTCGCCGGGAAGGAGATGTCTCATCTGCCGGTCATTGAAGATGCTTGGCTTCTTATAGAGGAGGACATCATTGCCGGTTACGGACCAATGTCAGGAAAGCCGGATACAACACCCGGCATGAAAACACTGGATGCTGCCGGAGGGTATCTCTTTCCTTCATTCTGTGATTCGCACACTCACCTTGTCTATGCCGGGAGCAGGGAGAAAGAGTACGTTGATAAGATCAGGGGTCTCTCCTATGAAGAGATAGCCCGGAGGGGAGGAGGAATCCTCAACTCTGCCCGCCTGCTGCATGAAACATCAGAGGATGAGTTTTTCCGGCAGTCGATGGAACGCGTAAGGGAGATTATGCGTTTCGGTACCGGTGCCGTGGAGATCAAGAGTGGTTATGGCCTTACCACTGAAGATGAGCTGAAGATGCTGAGGGTCATACGGCGTATTAATAGGGAGTCTTCGCTTACAGTTAAGGCCACTTTTCTGGGTGCACACGCTATACCCGGACCATTCAGGGATAACAGAAGCGGCTATATAGACCTTATTGTCAATGAGATGATCCCGGCTGTTGCCGCTGAGAAACTTGCCGATTATATTGACGTATTCTGTGATAAGGGATTCTTTACCCTTGAAGAAACTGAAAGGATACTCATAGCCGGAGCCCGTTACGGACTTCGACCGAAAATGCATGCCAATGAACTTGACTACTCGGGAGGCATTCAGCTTGGCGTGAAATACAATGCTCTTTCTGTAGACCATCTTGAGTTCACCGGCGATGAGGAAATCACAGCCCTGCTTGGAAGCGGCACCATGCCAACATTGCTGCCGGGAGCTGCATTCTTTCTGGGTATGGTAAATCCCCCGGTACGGAAGATGATTGATGCCGGACTGCCGGTTGCCATGGCATCCGATTATAATCCCGGTTCATCACCTTCAGGCAATATGAAATTCATTATGTCGCTGGGGTGCATCAGAATGAAGATGTTGCCTGAGGAAGTTATCAATGCTGTAACACTGAACTCTGCTTATGCGATGGGTATTTCAGACACGCACGGTTCAATAACCGTAGGGAAAAAAGCTAACCTGTTTATAACTAAGAAGATACCGTCGTATGAGTATGTGCCTTATGCATACGGGAGTGATCTGGTGGAGAGGGTGATTCTAAACGGGGAGTTGGTTGAGGTGGTTGAAGGGTTGAAGGGTTGAAAAGTTGAAAAGTTGAAAAGTTGATAGGTTGATAGGTTTATAGGTTTATAGGTTTATAGGTTTATGGGTTTACAGGTTGAGGAAACTATTTCCCCTCCTGAGTCAGGAGGGGTCTTCTCCGCTAAGGGCGGAGAAGGGGGTGGTCTGTCAGACTATCTTAGAATAAAAGAATAAAAAACATTTAAACTGCGAAGGCCACACGTTTGAAAAACATAAGTTTCAGGGTAACATTATAATAGACATGAACAGCAGACAACTAATTGAATGCGTGCCCAATTTCAGTGAGGGACGAGATATGAACATAATT